>DATAGU010000144.1:0-9688 GCA_036263495.1 Polyangia bacterium
GCCTCGAACCGCCTCACCAGCTCGACGACGTCGTGGACTTTCACTACTAGCTTCATCAGTCGCTCGACGATTCTCACGGTTCCCTCCTTGCCCCGCAAGGGGCCTCAGGGACCGGACACAAAAAACTTTACGCTACCGACGCCTCCGCCCCGCCGCGGAGCGCCTCCTCCCCAGCGCGGGACGCCTCCGCCCAGCCCCGGCGCGGCCTCCCCGCGCCTCCGAGCGCCTCCCCCGCTCGTCGCCGCGCGGACCTCGGATGCGCCGGCGGGGACGCCGCGTCACGGCGCTCCTGCCGAGCGAGCCGCGCCGGGCTCTCCTCACATGGCAGCCCCTCGCCGGCCGCTCAGAAGCGGTGCTCGTAGCCGAGCGTGGCCATCGGCCCGAGGGAGAGGAAGAGCCAACTCACGCCGACGCCCGCGGTGAGGAGGTCGCTGCGCGGGCCGCCCTGGCCGCGGAGCAGGAGCTGCACGCCGGCGGTCGAATACAGGCCGGCGACGTTGATGTCACCGCCGACGTTGAGGTGGACCCAGACGCGGGGGCGGACCTTGATGTTGACCTCGATGTCACCGCTCGGGATGTAGTAGAGGGGCAGGAGCGGGAACGAGACGCGCAGGCGGGCGTGCGTGCCGTCGAGGCGGCCGAAGCGGAAGGCTGGGCCGACCGAGAGCAGCGAGCTGAAGAGCCCGCTCCCGAGGCTGGCGCCGACGGCGAAGCGAGCCTCCGAGTAGCCGAGGTTGAGGCGGCCGGCGAAGTAGGGGATGCCGTAGGAGATGTTGGGGAGCACGAAGGGCGAGACGTCGAGGCCGACCCAGACGCCGCGGCGGCCGTTGTACTCGATGCCGTAGTCGAGCTGCACGCCGGCGGGGCGCTGGCTGGTCTCGAAGACGAAGGAGGGGACGGCCGAGACGAAGGGCCGTACCTTGACGTAGACGCGGCGCACGGCGCGGTCCTCGAGGACGCGTGGGCGTCGGGCGGGCGCGGGAGGGGGTTGCGGGGAGAAGGCCGGGGCCGGGGCGGCTACGGGCGGCGCGTACGCGGGATCCTGGACCTGGGCGCGGGCCCCGAGGGGGAGGGCGAGGACGAGGAGCGCCCACCCGGCGGCGAGGTGTCGAAGATTCGACCCCAGGAGTGAAATCGTGGACGGAAAGAGTTGATTCTTCATCATGGCGTGGCCTCAAACTCCTGCGTGTCAAGCGATGGTGGTGGTATTGTCCGACCACTGAGCAAGCGCAGGGCCAACGCCCGGAGTGACGGATGAATAACCGCCTGGCCTCGTCGTCCCTTCTGCATGAAGCTTGGCCCCTGTGAGGGGGCCTGGGCCGAAGCCTGGCCCTGGCCATCGTCCTCGCCACCGCCATCGCCATCGCCACCGGAGGACAGGCTGCTGCAGGGCGGGGCGCTGCCAGGGCCGCCGCTCCGCCACCCGGTGACGCCCCCGGCGGCGGCAGCGCCGGCAGCGGAGGACATCGAGTACGCGGCGCTGGCGGCGCGCCTGGTGGCGACGGGGATCATCCCCGACCCCTGGATCGAGGGGCGGCCGCGCTTCCGCCTGCAGCCGGTGATGCTGCCCCGGGAGACGGCGGCGGCGCTGGCCCGCGCGGCCGAGGATCTGGCGGCGGTGTTCCAGGAACTCGCGCTCCTGTGCGCGGCGGAGCCGGCGCTGGTGACGGACGTCCTCGGGCTGACGCCGTTCCAGCGTCTGATGTGGGACGCGGCGGCGCCGCTGTGGCACGGCATCGCCCGCGCCGACGTGTTCTTGACCGGCGAGGGGGCAGGGGAGGCGTCCGGCCCGGTCATCTGCGAGATCAACTCCGACACGCCGAGCGGCGAGGCGGAGGCGGTGCTGCTGAGTCAGCTCCTGGCCGAGCGGCACCCGGAGGCGCTGGACCCAAACCGCAGTTTCGGGGCGCGCTTTTGCGACATGCTGGCCCTGTTTGGTGAATCGGTCGGGGCATCGGTCGCGGGGGCGACCGGGGCCGGCGGGCGGGGCGGCGAGCCGTTCACGGTGGGGATCCTCTATCCCACCGAGCTCACCGAGGACCTGTCGATGGTCCAGCTCTACCGTCGCTGGTGCGAGGCGCGGGGCTGGCGCGTGGTGCTGGGCTCGCCCTACAACCTCGGCCGCGCGCGCGGCCGGGGCGTGGCGCTGTTCGGCGTGCGCTGCCACGTGCTCGTGCGTCATTACAAGACCGATTGGTGGGGCGAGCGGCTGCCGGTGTGGAAGGACGAGGCGCCGCTCGCCGACGCCGAGCCGCTCCACGAGCCGCTCGGCATCCTCCTCGAAGGCGTGGCCCTCGGGCAGGTGGCGATCGTCAACCCGCTCGGCACGGTGGTGACGCAGAACAAGCGGGCCATGGCCCTCCTGTGGGAGGCGCAGGCGCGGCTGTCGCCGTGGGCGCAGGAGGTCATCCGCCGTCACCTGCCGCTCACGGTGCGGCTCGAGCGGATGGATCGCGAGGCGCTCGCCCGCAAGGACGAGTGGGTGCTCAAGTCGGACTACGGCTGCGAGGGGTCGGAGGTGGTGATCGGGGCGGAGGTGTCCGAGGAGGAGTGGCAGGAGGCGCTCGCGCAGGTGATCCCCTCGCGCTGGGTGGCGCAGCGGTACTTCCGCGCGCGGCGCGACGCCGCGGGCGCGGTGGTCAACCACGGGGTCTACCTGGTCGCCGGGCAGGCGGCCGGGTTCCTGTCGCGGGTGCAGGTGGGCGCGACCGACTATCGCGCGCTCACGGCGCCGACCTTCGTCGAGAGAGGGGCTTCGGGGACGGCGAGGACGGGAGGAGGAGACGTGCGCCATGAGGGATAACAGCGACGACAAGAAGCAGGGCCTACCGGAGGCCGAGAGGCCGGCGAGGGGCGCCAGCACGGGGGCGCGCTGGTGGCGCGACGCGCTGGTGGGGACGCAGCTCGGGTTGCGGCGCTACAGCTCGGCGGGGCTCGGCCTCCTCGGCGGGAGCCTGGCGCTCACCGGGTGCTATGACGCGGCGGTGGGGCAAGACGAGCGGGCGCGCGGCGGCGAGGTGGATCGAGCGATGGACACGCGGGAGCTGCAGCGTCAGGCGGGCTGGAACGTGGGGCAGCCGGAGGCCCAGCTGTCCTTCCCGGGGCAGACGCCGGTGGACGTGGCGGGGGGCGCGGGCTGGTCTGACGGCCTCGAGCAGCTGACGGATCGGATGCGCCCCGCGGATCCGGCGCTCGCGCCGTACTACGTGCCGACGCTGTTCCAGTCGCTCATCGGGCCCTCGAGCTTCGACCTGCGCGCGGTCATGACGCCCATCCTCACGCCCGAGATGCGGCTCGCCTACGAACGCGGGCAGGCGCTCCTCACGCTCTTCGAGCAGGCGGGGTTCCCGCCGGACACGGCGCTGGTCCTCGATCTGCCGGGGCCGGAGTCGGTGGCGGTGGCGTCGGCGGTGGCGGGCCGCTTCGCGCCGGTGTTCACGTTCGACAACTGGCCCCATCCGCTCGGGGTGGTGCCGTCGCACCTCACGCTCGGGGCGGTGCTGTACTCGGCGCCGATCTTCGAGCAGGCGCAGCAGAGCCGCCCGGCGCCGGCGCCGCCGGCGCTGGTGCTCGACGCCTGGCGGCTGGCCCCCTACACCGACGAGGACACGCAGTTCGACAACCGCTACACGGCCAAGCTGCCGACGGCCGAGGGGCTGGCCGCGCTCGGCATCCATCACGTGCTGTACGTGACGGCCGGGCCGGGGGCGGAGGCGGATGACCTCAACGAGGTGTTCGTGAGCTATGCCCAGGGCGGCGTCGAGGTGAAGTCGATCGCGCTGTCGGATTTTCAGGAGTCGAGCGAGCCGCCGCCGCCGGAGTACGTGACGGTGTATCCCTGGCCGCGCGTGTCGAGCGGGCGGTACTGGTACTACGGCGGGTCGTGGGGAGGGCACCTGTCGTTCTGGCGCTATTACGGCTGGCATCGTCCGGTGCGGCCGCCGCCGTGGTGGGGCGGTCCGCGCGTGGTGCCGCCGCCGCGCGTGTCGGGCGGGTTCCGCTATGTGCCGGCGCCGCGGCCGACGCTGTTTCACGGCCTGCCGAGGCGGGTGCACGGGCCGGGGCCGCACGTCGTCGGGGCGCCGCCGGCGTTCGGGCACGTCACGGTGCGCACCTCGCGCAGGACCGGCGTGGTCATCGGCGTCCGGCCGGGGCGCAGTGGCTCCTTCGGTCGCTTTCATGGGGGGTATACGGCTTAGTCTAACGGGGACATCACGGTGGGATGCCGTAGCGAGCGGCGGCGAGGCGAGGAGGGAAGAAGAGAAGCGCCCTGGAAGTATGCGACGACGGAGCGCCGTCGCCTCGCCTCGTCGCCTCGTCGTCGCTGGCTGCGCGCAGTCGGCAGCCCACCGTGGTGTTCGCCTGAACATAGCGGCCCGGGAGAACGGCACAACACCGGCTGCCTAGCAGGCGCCCTCCCCAAGAGGGCTAGCACCATTTCCGCTTGACGGCTTGGCGTTGGGGGCGCTTACATGCCGAAGTACTTCTTCGTGCGATCTTGCGGAGGGTGGTGTTTGAGCAGCGTCGTTCTCGACAATCTGACCACCCCCTGGACCGCCGATCCCTCCGGGCTCTGGGTCGCGACCACGGATGCCGCCGCGAGGCGCCCTGGCGTCTCTGAAGATGGTCTGGGCATGAAGCTCGTCGCCACGGGCGGCCCGGCCGGCACCCTGCCTTCGATCCGCAAGACTTTTGCCCAGCCGCTCGATCTGCGCCCCTGGCAGGAGCTTCGCCTGTGGTTGCGCAGTAGCCGCGTCGGCGACGGCCGTGCCACGCCGTTCTACCTCGCCTTCGAGGCCGCGGCCGCCTCCGCTCCCAACAGCTTCACCTGGGGGCGCCTCCTGCCCGTGACGCGCCCCGATGTCTGGGAGCTGCACCGCCTGTGGCTCGCCGACATGCCGGCCCCCCTGCGCCAAGCGACGGCGGCGCTGCGCCTGCGCAGCCTCGATGCGACCCTCTCGTTCCAGGCGGCCGTGGACGAGCTGCTCGCCGTCACGCCGCAGCCGGTGCAGGACGTCGAGGCGGCGCTCGTCAAGCGGCTCGGCAAGTTCGATCTCGTCGTCAACAACAAGACCGTGGTGGTCCCGGCGCTGGTCGATTTCCCCGACGCGCCGGCGGCCCGCACGCCGCCGCACATCCTGCTCACCCCGTGGGCCATCGACCCGGCGGTGGACGTGGCGGGGAGCGGCGAGGTGATCGACAACTACACCCCGCAGGGGTCGTACACCCGGCCGCCCTCGCGCCGGCTGCAGCTCGACTACCGCATCGACGTGTACACGTCGGAGCGCGCCCAGAAGACCTCGCTGCTCGATCGCATCCTCGTCGAGATCGGCGCGCAGTCGCGGCTGGCCGTGGCCGGGGAGCTGTGCGACGTGACGCCGCTCGCGCTGTCGCCCCAGGAGCTGGTCGTGACCCCGCCGGGGCGCACGCCGCTGTTCTTCCGCGTGACCGCGATGATGGAGACCGGGAGCCGCTCCTTCCAGCCGCGCGCCGTGCCCTTCCTCGTCACCGGTACGGCGGGTGGGCCGGGGGAGGTCTCTGCCTTGTCGTGACAGACGCGAGAGCGGCGTACCAGGACGCCTGCACGAGGCCCCGCGACGGACGCGATCGAATGCGAAGGATGGCGGTCAACGCCGGCACAGCCAGGAGATAAGGATGGCATTCAACATCGGCATCAATGTGGTCGAGACCGAAGGCAAGGCGGCCCCCGCCATCGCCGGAGCGCCTACCTCAGTCGCCGGACTCGTGCTGCGCAGTCGCCGCGGCCCCACGGACCGCGCGGTGCGCGTGTCCAACTTCCAGCAGTTCGCCGCGCGCTTTGGCGCCCACGCCACGCAATACACCGGCGCCTATGGGGTCGAGGGCTTCTTCGGCAACGGCGGCCTCGAGGCATATATCGCCCGCGCGGTCGGCGCCGGCGTCGGCGCGGCCAGCGTCACGCTCAAGGATCGCGCCGGATCGGACAGCGTCACCGTGGCCGCCGGCTACCGCGGCACGAGCGATGTCGGCGCCTGGGGCAACGACCTCTACCTCGCGGTGCAGGACAACCCCGAGTTCTCCACCCGCCTCAAGGTCACGCTGGCCGGCAACCAGCCGGCTCGCCTGCAGGGTGACGCCATCGCCAATGCCCTCGACCTGAGCAGCGGCACGCACACCTTGACGGTGAAGATCGACGGCGGGAGCAACATCACGGTCACGCTCGACAAGTCGACGCTGCCGGTCCCGGCCCAGGCCACGCGCCAGGACATCGCCGACGCCATCAACGCCAAGCTCGGGCAGGCGGCGTTCGCCGCGGACCACAACGGTGGTCTCCTCATCGTCTCGCGCACCAAGGGCTCCACCTCCAAGGTCGACGCGGTCGGCGGCATCGACGACCTCACCCGCACCGCGCTCGGCTTCGGCACCACGAACAGCGCCACCGGCGCGGCCAGCGCCAACAACAACTACAGCCAGGCGCAGGTCGAGTCGATCGCCGGCCTCACCGTCGGCGCCTTCGTCCGCCTGGACGACGGGATCACCCAGGACCACCGCCAGGTGACCGGCCTCGTCCAGCAGGACGACGGCGCGGGCGGCTACAACTACTTCGTCCAGTTCGCCATCCCGCCGCTCCCCGAACGCAACGAGTACCGCATCGAGGACAAGGCGGCGGTCTCGACCTGCGAGTTCAACCTCACCGTGAGCCTCCAGAGCGGCACCGATCCCTCGCCGCAGCTCGTCGAGTCGTGGGAGAAGATCACGATGGACAAGGGCGCGGCCCGCTACGCGCCGCTGGTCCTCAACGACGCATTCACCGGCTCGACCTATGTGAGGCTGACCGACCTCAAGGGCTCGTTCACCGGGCGCAGCACGCCCGCCGCGGGCAAGCTCCTGCGCGTCGGCCTGGCGACGCCCAGCACCTCCACCCTCACCCGCGTCGCCGGTGACGACGGCGCGACCCCCTCGGCCAACGACTACAAGTCGGCGCTCGGCCGCTTCGACAGCATCGCCATCCAGCTGCTCGCCTTCCTCGAGGACATGCCCGACGGGCTCCTCCGCGCCGTGACGCGCGCCGGCCTCGACTACTGCGTGGGCGTCAACAAGGGCGACTGCATGTTCGTCGGCCACACGCCCCCCGGCCGCGACGTCGACGGCGCCAAGGCCTTCGGCCAGGAGTTCCGGGCCGCCAAGGTCTACGGCGCGCTCTACTGGCCCTGGATCACCGTCACCGATCCCGCGGGCAGCGGCGGCAACCCGACCCACGTCGTCCCGCCCACGGGCCACGTGCTCGGCGTCTACGCGCGCATCGACCAGACGCGCGGCGTGTGGAAGGCGCCGGCCGGCAACGAGGCCCTGATCCGCGGCGCGCTCGCCGTCGAGCGCGACGTCACCGACGCCGACCACACCGACCTCGTCAAGAACGGCTCGGTCAACGGCATCCGCAACATCCGCGGCACCGGCATCGTCATCGACGCGTCGCGCACGCTGTCGACCGACAACCGCTGGCTCTACGTCAACGTCCGGCTGCTCTTCAACTTCGTCAAGGCCTCACTCCGCGAGGGGCTCAGGTGGGTCAAGCAGGAGCCCAACCGCGAGGCCCTGTGGAACATGATCAAGTTCAACACGGTCACGCCGTTCCTCCTGCGCCTGTACCAGAACGGCGCCTTTGGCCCGGGGGCGGCGGCCGATGTCTTCACCGTGGTGTGCGGCCCGGAGAACAATCCGCCGAGCGAGATCCAGGTCGGCAACCTCAAGGTCGAGATCTACTTCTACCCGTCGCGCCCTGCCGAGACCATCATCATCCTCGTCGGCCAGCAGGAGGGCCGGCCGGCCGCGGGCGAGAAATAGAGGAGGTACGAGATGCCGGTCAATGAAGCATACCGCGCCAACGAATTCGTCGTCGAGATCGGCACGGTCGAGAGCCCGACGGTCAGCAAGGTCTCCGGCCTCAGCCTCGGTGAGACCGACACCATCGAGCTGCCCGAGGGCGGCACCAACGTCGTCCACAAGGTGTCGAGCGGGGTGGTCAAGTTCCAGCCGCTCACCATCGAGCGCTACGTCGACGGCAGCGTCGACGACAAGAACTTCAAGGCGTTCTTCGAGGACATGTTCAAGCTCAACAAGGGCAGCAAGGGCTCGACCGTCCGCCGTGACGGGGCGATCGTGAAGAAGCACTTCGGCACCGAGGCCTTCCGCCTGGTGTTCTACGGCGCCTGGGTGAAGTCGGCCTCGTTCGGCGAGCTCGAGGCGGGCGCCAACAAGCTGCTCAAACAGACGGTGGTGCTCGAGCACGAAGGGCTCGAGTGGGTGCTGCCCGGGTGAGCCCCGAGCCAACGACATGTAAGGAGAAATAATGGCCGAGGCCAATGCCTGGCAGGGCACCGTCACCCTGCCGGTGGGCTACCCCGACGAGCAGGGCAACCTCCTGCGCGAGGTCCACCTGCGCAAGATGACGGGCAAGGAAGAGGCGATCCTCGCCGACGCGCAGCTACGCCAGAACGGCGGCAAGCTGATCTCGGCGCTGCTGGCGAGCTGCATCACGGGCATCGAGGGCATGGACAAAGTGGGCCCGCAGGTCGCGCGCAGGCTCTACTCGGCCGACCGCAACTACCTCCTCCTCGAGCTGCGCCGCCTGACGTTCGGCGACCAGATGGAGGCGCACTACCGCTGCCCGCGCTGCCAGAGCAGCACCGCCGTCGACGAGGACCTGTCCACGCTGGAGGTGCGCCGCATCGACGACAACGCCGCCGCCACCCTCGAGATCCGCGTCACGCTCAAGGACGGCTACAAGGACAATGAAGGCCACTGGCACCACGAGTTCGTCTTCGGCCTGCCCACCGGCGAGGACGAGGAGGTCGCCGCCGGACGCCGCGACAGCAACGCCGCCCGCCAGCGCGACGCCCTGATGGCGCGCTGCCTGCGCCAGGTGGGCACGCTCGATCCACGCAAGGTGCAGGCGATGGGCGTGCGCATCCTCGCCGACCTGTCGATGGTCGACCGCCGCGCGATCCAGAAGGCGCTCGACGCGGCGGCGCCCGGGCCCGACATGACGCGCACCGTCGAGTGCAAGGGCTGCGGCGACGAGTTCCGCACGTCGCTCGACATGAGTCAGTTCTTCCCTTTGGGGTGAGCGGGGAGGAGACGCTGGCGCGTGAGGTCTTCTTCCTCGCCTATCACCTGCACTGGTCGCACGCGGAGATCCACGCGCTGCCGGTCCTCGAGCGGCGACGGTACGTCGAGATGTTGGCGGAGCAACTGAAGCGGGAGGAGGAGGCGATCAAGGAGGCCGGCAAATGAGGACCCATGGCGGATGAGACAGACGTACAGATCGATCGCCTGACGACGACCATCTCGGGGCTCGTGGGGCGGCTGACGCGGAGTATCGAGCAGGATATCTCCGACATCAAGGTCGCCTACACCAAGCTGGCGGAGCTCTTCGGCTCCAAGGACGCCGGCGCGCCCAAGGTGGGGACCGCCGTCGCCAAGGCCGAGGCGCCGGCCGCCCAGGCGGCGTCCGGGCCGGTCGGCGTGCAGCTCGTCAAGGTCATCAACGGCAGCGGCGAGCCGGTGCCGGTCACCGTCCTCAAGGAGGAGCGCAGCGCGGTCGGCGGCGCCGTCACCACCGGCCTCGGCGCCATCGGCGCGCTCGTCGGTAACTTCGTCGGCGGCATCATCGGCGGCGCCTCCCTGCCCATCGTCATCGGCGAGCTGA
>DATAGU010000145.1:0-41272 GCA_036263495.1 Polyangia bacterium
GCAGCACCGCTCGCTCTCGGTCTGGGCGGTCCGGGCGGTGGAGATCGAAACGACCCCAGCGGACGAGGAGCGCATCGAGTGGATGCTGCTGACCAGGTATCCGGTGCACCAGCTGGAGGATGCGCAGACGGTTCTGGAAGGCTATGCGGCCCGCTGGCGCATCGAGGAGTTCCACAAGGCATGGAAGTCGGGCGTCTGCCGGGTGGAGGAGACACAACTCCGAGAGAGGTCGCATATTGAGCGCTGGGCCTCCATTCAAGCGTCGGTGGCTATGCGGGTAGTTCGACTGACTTACCTTGCACGCACCCGCCCCCAGGCTCCCGCGACCTTGGAACTGACGCGGCCGGAAATTCTAGCAACGCTACTGATAAGAAATCCTTCAGGATTCGGCTTGGACGAGATTCCGACGATAGGGCAAGTCGTGCGATGGCTGGCCGATCTTGGGGGCTACACAGGAGACTCCTCTGGCGGTCCGGCTGGAATGATTGTGATCACTCGCGGTCTCCTACGCATCGAATCCCTGGTGGCTTTGCTTTCCGGTGGAGCGAATGCTCTCCTCCAACTCTACGAAGCGATCCCTATTCTACTTTCCGACGGCGCAGACATGTAATCAATGATCAGGGCACAGTTGGGTTGCATATCGTTTCCCCTTTCAGCTCCACAATTCAATGCAGAGCGGCAGGAGAGACAGACGCAAACCAGGAGCCGGAACGCCGCGTAGACGGGCTTCAAACGCGCTCCTGACAGCACCGGGGGCCAGGGGCGGGAGACTCATTCGGCATGGAGGTGCGGTCGGCGCTGCGGCGACGGTGGATTCCGTCGCGGAGGGGGAGGCGGGGTCGGGTCCTACTTGGCGACCTTCATGATCGTGCCGCAGGCGGGCTGGGCGCAGCCGCTCGTGTTCCAGTCGTCGTTGGCCCAGTAGAGCGCCAGGCCATCTTGCGCGAGGCCGATGGGGCGCAGCTGGCTGGTGGCCACGTCCTCGGGCGCTGCCGCTCCGAGGGCGGCGCGCCGCACCTGGCCGCCGGTGTAGTTGGCCCAGTAGAGCGTCGAGCCGTCGCGGAGGAGGCTGATGGGGCCGGCCTGGTTCGGCCACAGCACGGGGCCGGTCGGGCCGGGCTGGCCGTCGAGGCCGATGCGGTTGATGGTGCCTTCGGCGTAGTCGGCCCAGTAGATGCCGCTCGCGTCGACGGCGATGCCGTAGGGCTGGTGCGCCGAGGAGAGCTTCTCGGGGGTGCCGCCCGCCACGGGGACGCGGTAGATGGCGCCCCGCCACGCGGGATCCTCGTTGGCGCTGTTGGTCCAGTAGAGGTAGCCGCCGTAGAGCGCGAGGCCCCAGGGACGATTCATGCCGTCCGCCAGGGTCTCGACGTTGTCGAGGGGGGTGCGGCGGATGCGCACGCGCCGGAGGGTGCCGCCGTCGAGGTTCGCCCAGTAGACGTAGACGCCGTCGGTGGTGACGGAGATGGGCCGGGCCTGGCCGGTGGCGAGCGGCACGGGCGTCGGGCTCGCGGAGCCGGGCGCGGCGCGCCAGATGGTGTTGTCGACCTCGGTGGCGTAGAGGACGTAGCCGCCGGTGACGGCGATGCCGCTCGGGCCCGCGGCCTGGGCGCCGCTGGCCACGGCGTCGACGGGGCCGCCGAGGACCGAGGTGTCGCCGACCAGGCCGCCGTCGTAGACGGTCCAGTAGACGCGCGTGCCGTCGAGGGCCAGGGCAAAGGGACGGTTGAGGTTGGAGGCGAGCTGGAGGGGCTGGCACTTGCCGTTGACGTAGGCGCCGCCGAGGCAGTCGGTGTACGAGGTCACGGCCTGCGAGCCGTGGCCGGTCGGAGCGGCGGTGAGCGGCGCACCCTGGGGGGTGCAGCCGGCGATGGCGAGGGTGGTGAACGCGGCGAGACGTCGTGCGAAACGATCCATGGCAGTCTCCTTTTCCTTGCTGAGGGCACAGGCGACGCTCGGGGCACCGCCCGTCGAGGGGCCGTTCAGGCTTGCGAGAACTCTCTTCTGCAACCGGAGGACCACTCGCTCGCTGCCGGCGCAAGGGCCTGGCGCACTTGAGGAATGCGGGGCGCGAGGCGCGCAGACGGGGTTGCGACGTGGGGGGCAGGTGTTGCCCGGCCTGCAACAGCTGTCACCTGGAACGCAACGCCAGGTCTGTTAGCATGACGTCATGGGTGCCCAGCGACGGGAGGACCGGCCGGTCGAGGACGCGTCGGCGAGCGCGCCGCCGGAGTCGCTCGCGTCCCTCAGCGCCCCGCCCGAGCCGGTGACGATGAGCCTGTCCCCGGCGGGCACCACGTCCCTGCCCACCGCCCCGATCGCCGCGCCGCCCTCGCCCTCGACCTCGCCGCTCGCGCGCTGGGACCGCTACGAGCTCCTCGAGCCGCTCGGCCAGGGCGGCATGGGCGCGGTCTACAAGGCGCGCGACCGGCGGCTCGGGCGCATCGTGGCGCTCAAGTTCATCCGCGGCGTGGACCCGCACGCCATCCCGCGCTTCCTCCAAGAGGCGCGAGCGCAGGCGCGCATCGACCACCCCCACGTGTGCAAGGTCTACGAGGCCGGCGAGGTCGAGGGGCAGAGCTACATCGCCATGCAGCTCGTGCCCGGCCAGCGGCTCGACCAGGCGGCTCGGGACATGTCGCTGCCCGAGAAGGTGCAGGTGATGAAGACGGTGGCCGAGGCGATGCACGAGGCGCACAAGCTCGGCATCATCCACCGCGACCTGAAGCCGTCGAACATCCTGGTCGAGCGCACCGCGGACGGGCGGCTCCACCCGGTGGTGCTCGACTTCGGCCTGGCGCGCGAGTCGCCGGACGGGCACGGCCTCACGGTGACGGGCGAGGTGATGGGGACGCCGGCGTACATGGCGCCCGAGCAGGCGCGCGGCGAGGTGCGGAGCCTCGACCGTTGCACGGACGTCTACAGCCTGGGCGCGACGCTCTACGAGCTGTGCACGGGCGCGCCGCCCTTTGGCGGTCGGTCGGCGATGGAGGTGATGCTCCAGGTGATGCACGAGGAGCCCCGGCCGCCGCGGGCGCTCGCGCCGCACCTGCCGGTGGACCTCGAGACCCTCGTGCTGAAGTGCCTGGAGAAGAACCCGGTCGAGCGCTACCCCTCGGCGCGGGCGCTGGCCGAGGACCTCGGGCGCTACATCGAGGGCGAGCCGATCCTCGGCCGCCCCCCGAGCCTCCTCCACCGGCTCAGGCGCCGCGCGCGCCGTCACCGCGCGCTGGTGGCGGTGTCGGCGGTCTCGCTGGCCTGCATCGCCCTCGTCGGCGCGTTCGGCGTGCGCGCCGCCCTGAGCGCACGCGCCGAGCGCCGCGCCGCGGCCGAGCGCGTGCGCCGCGGCGAGCAGCTCGGTCAGGACGTGAAGGAGATCGAGTGGTTCCTGCGCCTCGCCTACACGCTGCCGCTCCATGACACGACGGCCGAGCAGCGCCTGGTCCGCGAGCGCATGGCGGACCTCGGGCGGCGGCATGGCCAGGGCGCGGGGAGCGAGGGGGCGGTGCGTTATGCGCTCGGCCGCGGCCACCTCGCGCTCCACGACTACGCCAGCGCGCGGGAGGCGCTGGCCGGCGCGGTGGCGAGCGGCTTCGACGCACCCGAGCTCCACTTCGCGCTCGGCCGCGCGCTCGGCGAGCTCTATCACGAGGCGCTCGAGGACCTGCGGCGCCGCGGCGAGCCGGGCTGGCGCGAGGGGCGCAAGCGGGAGCTCGAGGCGGAGTACCTGGCGCCGGCGCTGCGCGCGCTCGAGCGCTGCCGCGGCCACCGGCTCGAGTCGCCGCACTACCTCGAAGGGCTCATCGCGTTCTACCGCCAGCAGTACGACGCGGCGTTCGAGCACGCGGCGCGCGCCGCGGCCGAGACGCCCTGGCTCTACGAGGCGCGCAAGCTCGAGGGCGACGTGGGCACGGCGCGGGCGCTGGCGGCGCTCGAGCGCGGCGCCTACGACGAGGCGCGCGCGGGCTTCCAGGAGGCGATCGGGCGCTACCGCCGCGCGGGCGAGATCGGGCGCAGCGACGCGGCGATCTACGAGGCGCTGGCCGAGGCCTGGTGGCAGGCGGCGGAGCTCGACCGGCGGCAGGGGCGGCCGATGGACGAGGCGCTCGGGCAGGCGCTCGCGGCGAGCGAGCAGGCGATCCAGGCCGCCCCGGCGCGCGCCTCGGGCCACACCCGCAAGGCGTGGGTCCTGTTCTCCCGCGTGCGTTCCCCGTCGGGCCCGGCGAACAAGGCGGCGCTCATCGACGCGTGGATCGCGACCGCCACGCGCGCCACGGAGCTCGACCCGCGCGACGTGCTGGCGCTCGATATGCTCGGCAACGGCTACCTCCAGCGCGGCAACCGCGAGTGGAGCCGCGGCGATCCCCTGCCCTGGTGGGACCGGGCGCAGGCGAGCTTCCAGCGGGCGCTCGCGATCCAGGAGAACTATCCCTGGGGACACAACGACCTCGGCATCGTGCACCGCTACCGCGGGAGCTACCAGCAGCGGGGCGGCCAGGATCCGCGGGCCGAGTACGCGCTGGCGCGCGAGAGCTACGAGAAGGCGCTGGCCATCGACCCGCGCTACCTCTACGCCTGCACCAACGCGATCGACGTCGACAACGTCATCGCCGAGTACGAGGGCGCGCTCGGGCTCGACCCGGCGCAGGAGACGCGGGCGGCGGAGGCGACCGGCGAGCGCTGCCTGGCGATCGACCCGAATTTCTTCTCGGTGTTGAACAACCTGGCCCTGGCCGAGCTGCTCCAGGCCCAGTACCTGCTCTCCGCCGGGGCGGACCCGATGGCCGCGCTCGGGCGCGCGTTCTCGTACCTCGACCGCTCGGTGCGCATCAACCCGGCGCACGCGACCGCGCTCCTCTACCAGGCGCTCGGCTGGCACCTCGAGGCGCGGCACCACCTCGACGCGGGCCAGGACCCGAGCGCGGCGATCGCCGAGGGGGAGCGCGCGCTCGCGGGCGCCTACCGGCTCGAGCCGCAGTGCACCGACTGCGACATCGGCGCGGCGCGCCTCGCACAGGTGGCGGCGGCGTGGGCGCGGCGGCATGGCCGGCCGGGCCGGCCGCGGCTCCTCCAGGCGCTCGCGGCGGCCCGGCGCGCGGTGGCCGCGAGCCCGACGTATCCCGACGCGGCCGAGGCGCTGGCGGCGGTCTACCAGGCGCTGGCGGAGGAGCTGCTGCCGCGGCCCGCGCCGGCCGAGGTCGCCGCGGGGCTCGCGCAGGCCGAGCACGTGCTCGCCCGGAACATGCGGTCGGCGCACGCGCACGCGCTCCGCGGCCGGCTCCTGCTCGTGCGCGCCGAGGCGGCGTCCCGAGGTGAAGGGCAGCGGGCGGCCGCCCGCGAGGCGCAGGTGGCGCTCGGTCGGGCGCTGGAGCTCAACCCGCTGCTCCGGCGGGAGCACGGGGAGGCGATGAAGCGGGCGGAGGCGCTGGTGAAGGGGCCGTAGTGCAGCCGTTCACACGCATCGATGGGACCAGATGCGGGCGAAGCCCGCGGTGAGCGAAGGCCCCGAAGGGGCCTGAGCGGATCGTTGCGTGTGAACGGCGCTCTATGATGGAGCGCTGCCGGGGCGCTCGGACGGGAGGGGTCGTGCGAGGGGCGACCTACTGCTGCGGGAAGGAGAAGTGGCCGCGCGCCTCGTCCTCGGCGCTCGACGTGGTCGAGCCGAAGAACTCCACGCCGTCGTAGAAGTGGTCGCGCATCCAGTTGTACTTGTTCAGGTAGCGGAAGTCGCCGTTGTCGGCGTCCCACTGCGCGATGCGGCGGCCGTCCTCGCCGAACCAGCGATAGTTCGTGACGACGTTGATCCAGTTGTGGCCGGTGTTGGTGAGCGAGTAGTCGTCGCCGAAGCCCATGGGGCGCCAGCCCCCGCCCTCGGGGACCATGCAGATCTTGGCCGACTTGGCGGCGGCTGCCGCGGCGCCCCCGACCCGCTGATCCGAGGTGTAGAGGCACTGCGCCCCGTGCAGCCCGCCGCAGTCGATGTTGGCCGCACAGGCGCGCGGCGTGAGGTCATCGAAATTCTGGTGCCAGCCGGGCTCGCTGAGGACCGTGCTGCGCTCGAGGATGGTGTGGCCCCACTCCTGCCACAGCCACCAGGCGCGATCGTGGTCGCTCACGATGATGCCGTACTGCAGGCCGAGGTTGCAGCCGGTCACCCACTCGCTGCCGCTCGCGTGCGGGTAGAGCGTGATGCCGCGGTAGGTGTCCGCGCTCTCGCAGGTGTTGGTGAAGGTGCGCTCGGCGATGTCGGGCCAGTACTTCGACGGCGTCTGCATGGCCGAGAGGAGCGACTCGTAGAGGTTCTCGATCTGGCTCGCGGGGATGAAGTTGAGGTAGCGCGTGTCGTAGCGGGCGTTGAACTGGTTCACCATCAGATCCAGGGTCACGGCGCGCGAGAGGTTGAGGGCCCACAGCCGCTCGACCGAGCCGAGCACGGGCGGGGAGCCCACGTACTCGAGGTTCACCGACGGCGCGATGGCCAGGAGCTCGGTGGGCAGCGCGGGGTTCAAGACGTCGGCCACGGGGACGAGCGTGGCCGTGGTCTTGAGGCCGAGGCCGCCGAGCTGCCGCTCTCCCAGCCACATCTGGAAGTCGGCGCGGCGCCCCACGGTGTTGGGGTTGCGCACCCAGTAGCGCAGGATCGACGAGGAGTCGCGCGCGGCGAGGACGATGAGGCCACGGAAGGCCAGGGCCACGGGCGGCTCGACGACCGCGGCGCGCTCGACCGTCGCGTCGAGGTACTCGTAGGTGCTCGGCCAGGAGGTCGTGCCCGTCACGCCGCTGTAATTCTGCTGCATGAACCACGGCAGCCCGCCCGTGTCGCGGATGGCGACCCCGAACACGGGCCCGTTGCCGACGAGGCCGACGCGGCTCTCGGCGGTGTGGATGGAGCCGTTGCCGAGCGTCAGGCCGGCGCCCCACTGGTTGTCGCCCACGCCACCGCAGGGCTTCTTCCAGAAGTGGACGTTCTGGTCGTAGCCGATGAGCGCGAGGCCCACCTCGCCCTGGGCGTTGCTGGCCAGGATGGGCTGGGCGTACGAGGCCGCGAGGGCGCCCTGGGAGACCCAGGCGCCGCCGCTCGCCGGGCGGTAGGCGGTCCAGCTCCAGCCGGCGGCGCGCACGGCGACGTTCACCCGGCCGCAGGCCACGGCGAGGCTGGGCGGGCCCTCGCTCGTGCCGGGGTAGCTCCAGCTCCAGCCCGCGAGCCCGCCGATGCCGGCGGTGGCCTCGAGCACGGCGCCCGCGTTGCCGGTGGTGCGGGCGGCGACGAAGACCTTCTGGGTGGACGGGTCCACCGCGGCGCCGAGCACGTCCTCGGCGAGCGCGGGGGAGCTGGGCACGAGGGTGGGGCTGGCGAGATCGGTGGTGAAATAAAGGAGGCCGTCGGTGCCGCGGTAGAAGGTATAGAGTCGGCCGCTCACCGACACGGCCGCCACCGCGCCTGTCTGCGAGCGGAGCCCGGTGTTCACCCAGGTGGTGCTGGTGGCGACCGTGGAGGGGCCGGCGATCGCCTGACTGAGCGGGCCGCTGCCGTCCAGGTTCATGTCGGCGCAGCCGCCGGCCCCGAGCCCGACGACCAGACACAGTCCGGCGCGCAGGGCTTCGATGAAGGATGTCATCCTGTGGTGCGTCATCTTCTTTGTCCTTTCCTCGCCCGGTGGTCCTTCGCGGATCTGGTGGCCAGGGCTTGCGTGCTCCTTGGGCAAGCCGCATGCCACGTCCTTTGCCGGCGCCTGGCGGCGTCGATGGCGGAGTAGAGGGCGCTGGGGGCGCTTCGGGGTGTAGCGGGCGGCGTAACAGATGTTGCCCGGGGGGTTACAGGCGGTGCGCGCGGCCGCCCGATCTCGGGGCCGCGGCGCGGCGTCTCGCGGGATCTGAGGCGCTGGCACGAGTCTTGGTTGGGCTCCGTGGCGAGTGTTCCTGGAGACAGGGCGCACGGAGGGAGAGATGCCGCGAGCTGCGATGGTCCTGTGTGTGTCGAGTATCCTGATGGCGGGCGGGTGCAAGCCGGGGGGGAGCGCCGCGCCTCCTGCGCCCGAGCCCGGCGTCCTCGTGCAAGCCATCGGGTGCACGCCCGAGAGCACGAGCCGCGACTGCACGCAGTCGAACGGCAACGGCATCTACATCAGCCGGACGGAGCCGGCGGGCCGCTACGGTCTCGCGTCGAGCGACTGGTGGACGTTCTATCTGATGGGCTTCATCAACCGCATCGACAACCAGGTCATCGCCCGCGGGTGGCACGAGGTGAACGGGGCCATCGTCGTCGTGGATTCGCAGGTCGTTGGCGCCATCTATCAGGGCACGACGGTGACGCTGCGCTCCCTCGGGGTCCGCAAGACCTACCTGGGGGCGCGCATCCTCGACGCCCAGGGCCAGGAGATGGAGCTCTCGGGGGACAGCTTGAAGGAGCTGGTGCTCCTCGTCACCGATAGCGAGCCGGGCCACCTGCCGATCACCTACGAGCTGCGCTTCTCCGAGGCCCTGCGCATGGACGGCGCGCTGGGCACGTTCGGCTACCGGATGGATTATCGCCCCACGACGCTGCAAGGGGCGCCCCGGATCAGTTACTGCCAGCGCCCGGTCGCCGGTGGGACCGCCTACGAGGACATGGCGACCGTCTTCCACCAGGGCGCGCACTGGAGCCCGACCGACGCCACGCGCACCGATGGCGACGAGCTCATCTCGGTGAGCTGCGAGAGCGGCGCCATCGCGACCTGCATGCGGTGGGGCTATGCCCCCTGGCGCACGGCCAGCCGGGCCCAGGGGGAGCCCGAGTCCCTCGTGCCCTATCACCAGGCGTGCCTCCACTTGAAGCGCGCCGCCTACTGCGGCGGCGGCACGTCGTACACCAAGAACGACACGCGCATCATCGTCGTCGACCCCTTCGAGCCCCCGATCCAGAACCGGTCCGTGGATCGCATCGAGGCCGCCTGGAGCCCGCAGCAAGGGCTCTGTCTCACGGAGCAGCGGCGAAAGGACATCCCCTTGAATGGCTGCGCCCTCCCGGCCTGCGACGCCCAGACGATGAGCGGCTGGTACCTCATCTCCGGGCTGCCGTCACCGTAGCCGCGTCGCCGCTGGGCGGCAGGGTTGTGTATTGGTGGCGCCGCGGTTTCATGCTCGTATACGGCGCCATGTCCTACGAAGCCGCGCTGTCCAACTACACCCGTTTCGATTTCACCGACCCGCAAGGCCGCTGGACGCGGCCCGTCTATCGGCGAGGCGCCGGTCCGGCGGTGATCGTGATGCACGAGATGCCGGGGCTCCACCCGCTCGTGATCCGGTTCGCCGACCGGGTGGCGGCGGCGGGGATGACGGTGTTCTGCCCGAGCCTGTTCGGCGACCCGGGGCGCGAGCCCACGCTCGGCTACGCCGTCGGCACGATGCTCAAGGCCGTGTGCGTGCAGCGCGAGTTCAAGGCCTGGGCGACCAACGAATCGAGCCCAATCGTGGATTGGCTCCGGGCGCTCGCGAAGAAGGCCCACGCCGAGTGCGGCGGCAAGGGGGTGGGCGCCGTGGGCATGTGCTTCACCGGCGGCTTCGCGCTGGCCATGATGACCGAGCCCTCGGTGGTGGCGCCCGTGCTGTCGCAGCCCTCGCTGCCGCTCCTCCTCGGCCCCGGGAAGGCCAAACGCAAGCCGGAGATCGGCGCGTCCCCGGACGAGATCGCCTGCGCCAAGCGGCGCTTCGAGGAGGAGGATCTGTCGATGATCGGCCTGCGCTTCCGCCGCGACCCCTTTGTCCCGGGCGAGCGGTTCGAGACGCTCAAGCGTACGTTCGGCGATCGGTTCGAGGCCATCGAGCTCGATCCCAAGGACGCCAAGCCCGACCCGCGCATGCCGCCGCACTCGGTGCTGACCCTCCACCTGCGCGACGACGACCCCGAAGGGCCGACCAAGCGCGCGGAGCAGCGGGTCATCGCCTTCTTCAAAGAGCGGACGGGGGCTTGATGCGCCGCGCCCCGCTCCTCGTCCTCTTCCTCCTCGTATCGGCCTGCAACCGCACCCCGCCGGCCACACCGGCCGCACCGGCCACGCCGGACGGCTCGGCCGCGCCGCTCGCGCCGCCCGCGATCACCGTGACCCGGGCGATGGTCCCGATGCGCGATGGCGTGAAGCTCGAGACGGTCATCGTCGCGCCGAAGGAGCCCAAGAAGGCGCTGCCCTTCCTGCTGCGGCGCACGCCCTACGGCGTCCCGAGCGATGAGGCGCTGAAGAAACCGCGGCCGCCCAGCCCGCTCGACGCGGACGGCTATCTCTTCGTCGCCCAGAACCTGCGCGGCCGGTTCAAGTCCGAGGGGACGTTCGTGATGGAGCGCCCGCCGCGCGACCGCAAGGATCCCCGCGCCATCGACGAGTCCACGGATGCCTACGACACCATCGAGTGGCTGCTCCGCAACGTGCCGAACAACAACGGCCGCGTGGGGATGCTGGGCACCTCCTACGACGCCTGGACCGCCACCATGGCGCTGCTCGAGCCGCACCCCGCGCTCAAGGCCGTGGTCGAGGCGGCGTCGCCCGCCGACCAGTTCATCGGCGACGACTCGCACCACAACGGCGCGTTCCGCCTGAGCTACTGCTTCGAGTACTCGGCCCTGGTGGAGGCGAGCAAGGAGGCCAACACGCAGTTCGAGTTCGATCGCCAGGACACCTACGAGTGGTACCTCGCGCTCGGGCCGCTCTCGCAGGTGAACGACCGCTACTTCCACGGCAAGATCCCGAGCTGGAACGAGCTCGTGGCCCACCCGAACCGGGACGCCTTCTGGGAGCAGCAGGCCTTCGCCACCCACCTCAAGAAGACCCCCGTCCCGACCCTCAACGTGGCGGGCTGGTGGGACCAGGAGGACTTCTACGGTCCGATCAAGATCTATGAGCTCTTCGAGAAGAACGACGCCGAGCACCTGAACTATCTGGTGGTCGGCCCCTGGAACCACGGCGGCTGGGGCAGCCCCGGGCGGAAGCTGGGGGACATCGACTTCGGCAGCGACACGGGGGTGTACTACCGCGAGCAGATCCAGGCGCGCTGGCTCGGTCACTGGCTGCACGACAAGGAGATGCCCGCCCGGCCCGAGGCGGAGGTCTTCGTGACCGGCCTCAACCAATGGAAGACGTTCAAGACCTGGCCGCCGGACAAGGACCAGGGGGTCACGACCGCGAAGCTCTACCTCCGCCCCGGGAAGAAGCTCTCGTTCGAGCCGCCGGCCGAGACCGGCGCCGACGCGTTCGATGAGTACGTCTCGGATCCGGACAACCCGGTCCCCTACGTCCGACGCCCGATCCGCCCCTCGTTCCAGGGTTCGGACTGGTCGGTCTGGCAGGTCCTGGATCAGCGGTTCGTCGATCATCGGCCCGACGTGCTGAGCTTCGAGAGTGACGTCCTCGACCGCGACGTGGTGGTGGCGGGGGACATCGTGGCCGACCTCTTCGCGTCCACGTCCGGGACCGACAGCGACTGGATCGTGAAGCTCATCGACGTCTACCCGGAGGGGAAGGTGCCGCCGCCCAAGCTCGGCGAGGAGAAGGCCAAGGACGCGCCCCCCGACCTCCGCGGCTACCAGCTCATGATCGCGGGCGAGGTGCTGCGCGGGCGGTTTCGGAGCAGCTTCGCGCGCCCGGAGCCGATCCCGGCCGGCCAGGTCGTGGAGTACAAGATCGGCCTGCACACCCACGCCCACGCCTTCCTCAAGGGGCACAAGATCATGGTGCAGATCCAGAGCACCTGGTTCCCGGTGATCGACCGCAACCCACAGACCTACGTCGAGAACATCTTCGCGGCCAAGGCGTCGGACTACGTGAAAGCGACGCAGCGGATCGCCCGCTCCCGGGCGATGCCGTCGGCCGTGATCCTCCCCCTCCTGGCGACGCCGTAGCGCGCGCCATCACGGCGCCTGCGGAGCGCGGCCCGCGGCGCGGGCGCGGTACAATCCACGGCCGTGAACCTCCCCGTCCCCCCTCCTGTCCTCCCCATGCTCGCCAAACGCGTGGACGAGCTTCCCGCCGCCGGCCGCTGGATCTTCGAGCCCAAGTGGGACGGCTTCCGCGCCCTCGTCTTCCGCGACGGCGACGAGCTCCTCATCCAGAGCCGCGACGAGAAGCCCCTCAACCGCTACTTTCCCGAGCTCCTCGAGCCGCTCCGCGCCCAGCTGCTCCCGCGCTGCGTGCTCGACGGCGAGGTCGTCCTCGTCGGCAGCCGCGGCCTCGACTTCGAGGCGCTGCAGCTGCGCATCCATCCGGCCGCCTCGCGCGTCAAGCTCCTGTCGCAGCAGACGCCGGCCTCGATCGTGTTCTTCGACCTGCTCTGTGTCGGGGACCGCGACCTGCGCGGCGAGCCCTTCGAGGCCCGCCGGCGCGAGCTCGAGGGCCTGCTCGCGTCGGCAAAGCCGCCCCTCCACCTCACCCCCGCGACCTCCGACCTCGACCTCGCCTCCGACTGGTTCCGCCGCTTCGAAGGCGCCGGCTTCGACGGCGTCATGGCCAAGGCCATCGACGGCGTCTACGAGCCCGACAAGCGCGCCATGCTGAAGGTCAAGCACGAGCGCGAGTGCGACTGCGTGGTCGCCGGCTTTCGCTGGCACAAGAAGGGCGAGCGCGAGGCCGTCGGGTCGCTCCTGCTCGGCCTCTACGACGACGCCGGCAAGCTACATCACGTCGGCGTCTGCGCGAGCTTCACGCAGGAGAAGCGCCGCGAGCTCGTCGACTTCCTCGCGCCGTATCGCACCGACGCCCTGGCCCACCACCCCTGGCGCGACTGGGCCGAGCACGGCGCCGCGGCCGAGCAGCCTACGCGCATGCCCGGCGGCCAGAGCCGATGGAGCCAGGGCAAGGACCTGTCGTGGGAGCCATTGCGTCCCGAACTGGTCGTCGAGGTCGCCTACGATCATATGCAGGGCGATCGCTTCCGCCACACCGCGCAGTTCCGCCGCTGGCGCCACGACAAGCGCCCGAGCGATTGCACGTACGCGCAGCTCGAGGTGGTGCCGCCGCAGGAGCTGGCCGCCATCTTCTCGCGCGACCGCTGACCGAAAGCGTTACTCCTTCCGCCGCGCGCGCCACGCCCGCGTGGGATCGTCGTCCGGGTCGGGCGTCTCCTGCGGCGGCCGCAGCGCCTCCGGCACGTGGCGCAGGTTCACGCGGACCCGCGTCCACGTCGATGACCGTCCGCGCATCGCATCCACCAGCACGTCCTCCACGCCGATGTGCGCCGCCGCCTCGGGGTGCCGCTCCTTCCACCGCTCGAGCCCCGCGAGCGCCGCCGCCTTGTCCGGCGAGTTCGCGACCACGACGAGCAGCTCCTTGGCCTTGGTCCGCGCGCGCGACGGCGCGACTCGCGCCGCCTCGCCCTCCATCTTGCGGAAGTGCGGCGGCCAGGGCGCGTCGCCGAGCCCCGCGGCCTCGTCTCTCGCCGCGAGCTCGAGCAACCGCTCGAGCGATCCCGCCGCCTGGTCCATCGCGGCGTGCGGATCCCCCATCTCCGCCACGCGCCTCGGCACCGTGAGCGCGGTGAAGTCGGCCGGCTCGCAGTCCGGCACCTCGTGCCAGTGCAGCGGGGTGGACACCCGCGCGTCCGGCAGCGGCCGCACCGAGTACGCGGAGCACGTCGTCCGGTCCTTGGCGTTCTGGTTGTAGTCGAGGAACACGCCGTGGCGTTCCTCCTTCCACCACTTCGAGGTCGCGATCGCCGGCGCCCGCCGCTCGATCTCACGCGCCAGCGCGAGCGCCGCCCGCCGCACCTCGGTGAACGTCCACCGCGGCTCGATGCGCACGTTCACGTGCATCCCCCGCGAGCCGCTCGTCTTGGGCCAGCCGCGCAGCCCCAGCTCCTCGAGCAGCGCCTGCACCTCGAGCGCGACCTTGCGCACGTCCTCCCAGCCGACGCCGGGCCCCGGATCGAGATCCACGCGCAGCTCGTCGGGGTGCTCGAGATGGCTCGCGCGCACGGCGTGCGGATGGAGCTCGATACAGCCGAGGTTGACGACCCATGCGAGCCCCGCAGCGTCGTCCACCACCACCTCTTCGGCGTTCCGTCCGGACGGGAAGGACAGCGTGACCGTTCGCAGCCATGGCGGCCGCCCGTTGGGCGCGCGCTTCTGGTAGAACGCCTCTCCCTCGGCGCCGTTCACGAACCGCTTGAGCACGATCGGCCGATCGCGGATGCCGCCGAGCGCCCCCAACGCGACCGACAGGTAATAGCGCACCAGATCGAGCTTCGACAGCTTCACCTGCCGTGAGAAGTACGGCTTGTCCGGGTTCGTGATGCGGATCTCACGCCCCTCGATCATAAGCACTTCGCCAGCGTCTTCTTTCGCCACCGATACAGGCTACACCGGTTCGCAACACAGCCGAATCACCGATGGCCCCTGCCGATGATGGAGATCGCCGCCGCATCGATCCCCGCGACGGCCGCAGCGCTCCCTCCCCCGAAAGTCTACTGGGCGACGGGCGCTTTCACGCGACCCACGTAGACAAACACGTGAGGCGCTCGACATTCTCACCGTGACACGGTGGTGGACGATACTTGGTGGATCCATCCTGATCGCTGCATCGGTCGGCTGCCGGCGGGGACAGAAACAGCCGGCCCAGGCGGCCCAAGCGGTCCAGCCGGCCCAGGTGGCTCCGGTGGCTCCGGTGGCCCCGACGGCCCCGACGGCCCAGGCGCCTCCCTCGGCGGCCCCTACCGCCGAGCAGCACGCCAGCCCGGCCTGCACCGACCCGGTGCCCGTCTTCGTGGGCGGAAAGACCGCCGGGCGCGTATGCCCCGAGGAGGCGCAGGAGCAGGGCCTGACCATCGTCGATCTGTCGGACGACTGGGTGCCCTACCTGCTCCGCGGCGACGAGCACGGCAGCGACGGACCGGCAGAGCCCCATCCGTATCGCGCCACCTATGTGACGCTGGCCAACGAGCAATTCGGCCACGGTCCCGAGTGGGAGCGCGCGCGGCATGACGTCTTCCTCGAGCTCTACGGGATCTCTCCCAGCTTCAAGGTGCTGGCGGCGCGCCTGCTCGATCAGGAGCGCTTCGAGTGCCACCGCAAGGTCGACTCGAGCCCGATCGCGGCCCTCCAGCAGCCCTCCATCGACGTCTACAAGCCGCTCCACGCCGCCGCCGCGCGCGCCGCGGCCGCCGCGCTCGACGCGCGTCTCGTCTGCGAGCGGCTCCTCCCGGCGAACGCGAAGAAGCGCCCGCGCTGGCGTCTGCAGGCCGCGCTCGAGGCCTATCAGCGCAAGCACACGGTGGTCACGCGCGGCCTCCTCGATCGCGAGACCCGCCAGGTGCTGGCCGAGGACCCGCGCGAGCTCGATTGGCGCGCGACCCTGCGCGCGCTCCGGGCCCGCCTGGTGGACGCGACCGGGGTGATCGAGGACGGCAGCGCGCGCGGCGAGCGCGGGCGCGTGTTCGGGCGGCGCCTCGACGGCGAGGCCTTCTATCAGGCGGCCTATGACGCGCTCGAAGAAGGCGCCCCCGACTACGTCTCCGTCGCGACGGAGGCGGCCGCCCGCGCGCTCGGCTGGCTCGACGTCGACTCGACCACGGCCTTCTTCCGCGAGCGCGGCGCCGACGGCACACGACGGCTGCGGGTGGCGCTGCAGCTGCCGCCGCGCCCCGACTATCACGGGCCGCACATGGAGCTGCGCGCCGAGATCGACCGCGGCGACGTCTGGTACGATCAGCCGCAGCAGCGCGGACGCGTCGAGCGCCGGCCGACGCTGACCCTGTGGGCCAAGACGCCCGAGGGCCGCGAGATCGCCGTGGTCCGCTGGCCCACCACCATTGGCGGGTGGAAGAAAGAGGCGGCCGGGAGCTGGGGACGGGTCGTCCTCCGCTACAAGAACTCCGACGTCGGCCCGCGCATGTGGCGCGATCTCATCGCGCTGCCGGCCTGGCTGCCGCCGCCCAAGACGCCCCCGCGGACCATCGTCCGGCGCGGCGATGGAAACCAGTGGCTCCCCGACACCGATCTGGTCGGGCCCGGCTACGCCTCGGCGTACGGCATGGTGATGCTCGTCCACCACGAGCCCGTGCAGCGCAAAGGACAGCTCACCTGGGACGATCACGGGATTCGCACGCACGGCTCGGTGAGCTACGACTCGATCCAGAGGGGCGAGAGCCACGGCTGCCATCGCTTGTTCAACCAGTCCGCGATACAGCTCGCGTCGTTCCTGCTGCAGCATCGCAAGTCCGTGCGTCACGGTCTCGACACCCGGCCCTTCGTCCACACGTTCGCCTGGCGCGGCCATACAATGAAGCTCCCCATCCCCAACCGCGGCTATCGCTTCGAGCTGACCCCGCCCATCGCGGTCGAGGTCCTCGAAGGGCGGATCCGCGGCCGCCTCAAGCGCGTCCCGACCAAGGCGCTCTACGTGCACAAGTAGACGTTCGCTCCGCGGTTCCTACGCCCGGCCCCAGAGGGGCAGCTCCGATAGACCCAGTACCCAGGGAAGCAGATCCGGTCTCCTGAGCTCTCCTGAGCCCGGTCAGCGCCGATCCGTTCCATCAGGGACCGCGACGCCCCAGGTCTTCAGCTGGAGGAGGGCGTGGCCTGTGCCCAGAGGCGCCGCAGCTCGGACACGCGCAGGTTGTCACGCACCCCGTGCAAATACCGCTCTCGGACCTCGACGTCGAGGATACGGGACGCGCGCTCGGCGAGGCGCTCGGCCGCCCGGTCGAGCGCCTGCCGCGCCGCCACGTCCTCGCCGCGGGCGTGTCGCGCCTCCGCCGCCCCGAGGTGCAGCTCGATATCCCCGAACCCGGTCCCCCCCTGTTCCATGAGGCGGGCAAGCGCCTCCTCGAACACCGCGCGGGCCTCTCCCTGCGCCCCTCGCGCCAGGAGGATACGCCCCAGGGAGGCGGCGGCGCTCGCGTGGACGACCGGCACGGTCGCGAGCGCCTGGCGGGCGGCCTCCTCGGCAGGTGCGAGCTCCCCCCGCGCCGCTCGCACCCGCGACAGGGCGTACCAGGCCAGACCGCTCCAGAAGGTGGGCAAGGGGTTGCCGGCGATGATGGCCTGGGCCAGCGCCTCGGCCTCCGCGAGCGCCCCGGGCTGTCCCCCCTCGAGCAGCGCGAGGGCGATGTACGCCTCGATGAGGCCCTCCATCGCCACCTCGCCCAGCTCCTTGCATCGCGCGAGGACGGCGCGGAGCTGAGGGAGCGCGCCCGCCGCCTCCCCGAGGAGCGTTCGCGCCAGACCGATGTGCCCGAGGGCGATGGCCTCGTACCGCTGGTCCCCCGCCTCGAGGAAGCAGGCCAGCGCCGCCTCAGCCGCGGCCCGGTATTGCCAGGGATCCCCCTGGATCATGAGGTAGTACAAGGCATCGCCCACGTGGACCAGGCCTCGGGCCCGCCGCTCATTTCCTCCGAGCAGCGCCTCGACCTCGTGGTGCCGCATGAGGAGCGCCTCGAGGTCGGCCCGGCGTCGCAACACCGCCAGGGCGGAGTTGGCGGAGAGCAGCTGCTCGAGGAACACACCCTCAGCCCCCGGCAGGGGCCGCGTCGCGGCGAGGGTGCGGGCATACTCGACCACGCTCTCGCTCTGCCCGAACACGAAGGCCGTCACCAGCACCGCCCCGACGGCGCGACACCAGGGCTCGCTCCCCGGCGCCAGCATGGGCAGCGCCTGGCATGCCATCTCGTAGGACGGCTGGAACTCCCAGCGCCAGAAGTGCGCCCAGGCCGCGGCGGCGCGCAGCGTCCCCTCGACCTCGCCGCTGGCCTGGCAGCCAAGCCCCCGCTCCACGCAGCGCAGCGCCCCGGCCAGATCGCTCCTCTTCACCGCCACCGTCGCCGCCCGGGCGAAGAAGAGCGCGGCGCTGGTCATCTCCCCGCCCCGCAGGTAGTGCTCGGCCAGCACCATCGGCTCCCGCTCCCCCGCGCGTTCGAGGTACCGGGCCGCCGCGTGATGGCCCGCCCGGCGATCCTCCTCGACCAGCAAGCCATAAGCCGCCTCGCGCACGAGCACGTGCCGGAACGCGTACTCCTCCTCCCCGGGGAGCCGGCTCTCCCGCTGCCGCGCGATCGTCTCCGCCGACACGAGCAGCTGCAGGCAGCGCTCCACCTCCCCGTCGCCCTGCCCGTCGGCTCCGAGCAGCGCCACGAGGCCGCCGCGCCAGAACCGGTCTCCGAAGACGCTGGCCGCCGTGAGCATCCGGCGCGCCCGGTCCTCGAGCCGCAGGAGGCGCGCCTGCAGCATGGCGAGGACGGTCTCGGGCAACTCCTCGGCCCCCTCGGCCACCGCGCGGATGAGCTCTTCGAGGAACAGCGCATGGCCGCCGGCCTGCTCCACGATCCGGTCCACGGTCTGGGCCGGGGCGTCCTTGCCGAGCACCGTCCGCACCAGCTGCTCGCTCGCCTTGCGGCCGAGCCCCCCGAGGTACATCTCCTGCACTCGGCTGTCCTGCCAGAGCCGCGGGAAGCGCTCCTTGATCTCCGGGCGCGCCAGCCCGAGCACGATGAACGGCTGCTCCTCGAGCTGCCGCAGCGCCGCCTCGACCAGCCGCACCGACGCCTCGTCGCTCCAGTGGAGGTCCTCGAGCACGAGCAAGACCGGCTGCACCCCGCACTCGGCACGGAGGAGCGTGAGGACCGCCGCCTCCACCTGATCGCTCAGGAGCCGCGGGTCCTGCCGCGCCGCCCGAAGCTGCGGGCTCTCGTCGTCGGGGAAGGGGAGGCCGCACAGCTCCCCGAGGAACTGGAGCACCCGCTCGGCGTCCCCTGGAGGGACACGCTCCTGGATCCGCGCCCCGAGGAGCGCCCGCCGCTCCGCCTCGGTCCCTGTCGCGGGCAGGCCACAAAGCTCGCGGACGGCCTGGGCGATGAGCCCATGGGGCGTCCCCGCATGCAGGGCGTCCGCTCGCGCCACCGCGACCTTCACCGGGCTCCGCTCGGCCCAGAGGCGCCGCACGAGCTCTTGGCGCAGCCTGGACTTGCCCATGCCCGAGGGCCCGAGCACGAGCACCGCCCGCGCCTGCGGCTCCTCAGCCACCCCCGCCACCAGCGACGACAAGAGCCGCAGCTCCTGCTCGCGCCCCACGCACGGCGTCGGCCGGCCGAGGAGGAGCCGGATCTCCTCCGCCCCCCGCCGTTCCTCACCGAGCGCCCAGCGGTTCCCGGCCGCCCGCGTCTGGAAGCGGGTGTCGAGGAGCTCCGCCGTCAGCTCGTCGAGCCACACCGTGCCGGGGCGCGCCGCCTCGTCTGCCAGCAGGGTGGTCGCCCGGTGGAGCGCCTCTCCCAGGGTCCGCGGCCCGGTGCTCATCCCACGACCTGTCGCCACCGCCACCTGCCACGCCGGCAAGAGACCTTGCAGGCGTTGCGCGGCCCGCGCCGCCTGCACCGCCTGATCCGTCGCCGTCTGCCGCCTCACGTCCCATCCGCTCAGGGTGAGCAGCAGGGAGCCGTCGGCCAAGGCATCGATCCGCACCCCGAGGTCGGCCATCTGCGGGTCGAGGTCGGCTCGTCCCACGGCCGTGTCGGTCGCGTTCGCCCCGGGGCTCTGGGAGAGCGGCGTGTCCGTGGCCTGCTCGGTCGCCTCATCCCTGGCCGGCTGCAAAGAGGTCGGGGGGAACCCGAGGACCAGGCTCACCAGGCGCTGCTCCCCCCGGGCGAGCGGTGGGGGCTCGATGTGGGCCGGGATCATCTCCCCGAGCGCGGGTGGCACCTCGATGGCCGCGAGCGCCGCCAACAGCTCGCGCCCCTGCGCGATGCGCTCCCCGACCGACGGCGTCAGCATGCGTCCGAGCAAGGTTTCGAGTGCCTCCGGTAGCTCCGGCCGCACCTGGCCGAGCCGCGGGGCCTCACCGTAGAGCAGCTGGGCCAGTATGCTCCCCACATGCTCCCCGGCAAACGGTGGCGCGCCGGTGAGACATTCGAAGAGCACGCAGCCCAAGGCAAAGATATCCGCCTGGGGACCCGGTCGGCCGCGACCTCGGAGCAGCTCCGGGGCCACGTAGCGCAAGGTCGCCACGAGCTCGCCCGATCGCGTGATCGTCCGGGCCGAGAGATTGCTGTGCGGCAGACCCAACCCGAGCAGGACGACATCTTGGAGGGCCCCGCCCCGCAAGAGCAGGCGGCTCGGCTTGAGCTCCCCGTACACGAGCCCCCGCTCGTGCACGATCGCCAGCGTGGCGGCCACGGCGCGCGCGAGCTCGAGGCTCTCGGCCACGCGGAGGGGCTTGCGGGCGAGACGGCCTCCCAGGTCTTCGCCCTCGATCCACTCCGTCGCCACGAAGAACTCTTGCGGAGCGAGCCGGCCATGGGCAATGTGCGGGGCGAGGCCTGGGTGATGGAATCCTGCGATCCGCTGCATCTCCTGCTCGAGGTGCACACCGGCCTCGGCCAGGGCGCCCGACAGCCGGAGCATCCTGAATGCCACCGTCTTGCCTGTCTGGCCATCGCGCGCGCGGAACAGCGCTCCCAGCCTGCTCTGGCGCACCAGACGTTCGAGCTCGAACCGATCCGCCACGAGTTGACCCGAGCCTGTCTTCCAGGGATCCATGTTTGACCTCACGCGCACGACCTACCGGGGAGCTGGGCCAGGGAGCCTTATCCGTCAGGAGCTCTTCCGCTCCCCATCCTGTCCATGGCTCGAATATCCAAAGATAGTTTCGTCCTCTTTGTACGAAATGGCGGGCCGCGAGTCGACACCGCTCGGTCCCGAGTACGGGTCGGCGTTCGACCGACGGGCTCCTCGCCCCGTCAGGGTTCGGTCCGACCCCAAGACCATGCCACGCACCTGAACGAATTCGCCAGCCCCTAGCCCTGGCCCGGCATAGTGACCGGCGGGCACATCCAAGACCGATGTTTCATTTCCTCGAACGCACGAAAGGAAGATCCTCATGAGCACAACCGCGAAGGAGCCCGCCCGCACCGCGCAGATCACCACTCCCTCCGACCGCGAGCACCGCATCGAGCGCGTCTTCGACGCGCCCCGCGAGCGTGTCTGGCGAGCGATGACGGACCCCACGCTCGTCGCCCGGTGGTGGGGCCGCGGCAACGAGCTCATCGTCGAGCGCATGGAGGTCGAGCGCGGCGGCCACTGGCGGTTCGTCGAGCACGGCCCCGAAGGCGCGCATGGCTTCGAGGGTCGCTACCGCGAGGTCACGCCCCCCGAGCGCGTCGTGCAGACCTTCGAGTGGGATGGCATGCCCGGTCACGTGGCGGTCCAGACCGCGACCCTCCAGGATCTCGGCGACGGCCGGACCCGACTCGTCGCCGCATCCCTGTTCCACACCACCGAGGAGCGCGACGGCATGCTGCACTCCGGCATGGAGCAGGGCCTCCACCAGAGCTACGCCGCGCTCGACGAGCTGCTCGCCACCGTCACCGGCGACGCGGCGCCCAGCCCGGGGCAGGAGGCGTCGCCGCTCGCGGTGAAGAAGGTCGCCTTCACCATGTACCCGGTCACCGACGTGGCCCGCGCACGGGCGTTCTATGAGGAGACGCTCGGTCTCACGGTCGGCATGACCGGCGGCCAAGGTGGCATGCACTGGGTCGAGTACGACCTGCCGGGCGGCGGATGCCTCGCGCTCACCAACACCACCGGTGCGCAGCCCAGCGCCGCGGGGGGCGGAACGATCGCGCTCGAGGTCCAGGACCTCACGAGCTTGATGCAGCACCTCAAGGAAAAGGGCGTCACGTTCAAGAGCGACGTCATTCGCGGACCGCGCTGCCGGATGGCCGTGTGCCTCGACTCGGAAGGGAACGCCATCTTGCTCCACCAGCTCGATCGGACGAGCGCGCCCTGACGCGCCGTCGCACAGAGCGCTCCCGCACGCCAGCCACGGCGCGTCGTGAATCGCCACGGCATCATCACGTCCGGCCGCAGTCCGTGCTACGACGTAGGGGTGCAGCGACTGGTCAAAAAGAGCGCGACGCTGCCGATCCACGGCGACTCGGTACGGCTCGCCGTCGTCTCCGATACCCACTCGCAGCCGCACGTGAAGACCGCCGAGCGGCTCGCCGCGCTCGCGCCCGCCGCGATCCTGCACGGCGGCGACATCGGCGACCTGCGCGTGCTCGACGATCTCGGTCAGATCGCGCCGGTCTATGCCGTGCGCGGCAACATCGACACGCACGCCCGCGCTCTCCCCGACGTGCTGACGCTCGACGTCGGCGCGCTGCGGATCCTGCTGACCCACATCGCGGTCTACGGCCCCAAGCTGCGCCGCGAGGTCGCGCGCATGGCCCAGGCCGAGAAGGCCTCGCTCGTCGTGTGCGGCCACTCGCACGTGCCGTTCCTCGGCCGCGATCAGGGCATCGCCGTGTTCAACCCCGGGTCGATCGGCCCGCGTCGGTTCTCGCTGCCGATCGTGTTCGGGACGATCGACCTCACGCCGAGCGGCGTGAGGTGCCAGCACATCGACGCCGCGACCGGCGCGACGTGGCTGCCGCGCTGATCACGCCGCCGATCTGGCCTCGCAGCGAGAGAACCTGGAGCGAGCGCCGTCGGAGGATGAATGCGCTCGCACGACCTCACCCAGCCCCCCTCTTCTCGACACGGTCATCGCCCCCCATACACAATGCAGGCACGCCTCGCGAGGACCCACGGAGGCCGGTGAGGCAGGCCTTGTGCGGCGGGAGGAGCATCATGACCGGAGCCAAGCCACTTGATGAGACGAGCGCGGGCCTGCCGCCGCTCGCCGTGCTCATCGTCGACGACGAGAAGAACATCCGCGCCACCCTGCGCATGTGCCTCGAGGCCATCGGCGCCCAGGTCGTCGAAGCCGCCTCCGCCGAGGCGGCCCACAGCGCCTGCCAGCGGCAGCCGTTCGATCTCGCCTTCGTCGACCTCCGCCTCGGCGAGGCCAACGGCCTCACCTTGATCCCCCCGCTCCTCGCCGCCAGCCCGCTCCTCGAGATCGTGGTGATCACCGCCTACGGCACCGTGGAGACCGCAGTCGAGGCCATCCAGCTCGGCGCCCGCGACGTCTTGCAGAAACCCTTCAGCCCCGCGCAGATCCGGGCCATCGCCGAGCGCGTGGACCGGCGGCGCGGCCTCACACTCAAGCTCCGCGACCTGCGCACCCAGGTCGAGAGCGCCGCCCCGGACATCGCGTTCGAGAGCCGCTCGCCGCGCGTCCGCCAGCTCCTCGCGATCCTCGCCAAGGCCGCCACGCATGACGTGTCCGTGCTCCTGCGCGGTGAGAACGGCACCGGCAAGAGCGTCCTCGCGCGGCAGCTGCACACCCTCAGCGGCCGCAGCGCCAAACCGTTCGTCGTCGTCAACTGCCCGACCCTCTCGCCGGAGCTCCTGGCGAGCGAGCTCTTCGGCCACGCCCGGGGTGCCTTCACCGGCGCCGTGAAGGACCAGGAGGGGCGGGTGGAGGCGGCCGAAGGCGGCACCCTGTTCCTCGACGAGATCGGCGAGCTGCCCCCGTCGCTCCAGGCCAAGCTCCTGCGCTTTTTGCAGGACCGGCAGTTCGAGCGCCTCGGCGAGAACCAGACGCGCACGGCCCACGTCCGCATCGTCGCCGCCACCAACCGCGACATCGAGGCCGAGGTCGCCGCCGGGCGCTTCCGCCAGGACCTGCTCTTCCGGCTCAACACCTTCGAGATCACCGTCCCCCCCCTGCGCGAGCGGCGCGAGGACATCCTGCCCCTCGCGTACCGCTTCCTCGCGCTCTTCGCCGAGAGCGAACAGGGCGCCCCACCGTCTACCCTCTCGCCCGAGGCCGAGGCCGCCCTCCTCGCCTACGACTGGCCCGGCAACCTGCGCGAGCTGCGCAACGCCATGGAGCGCGCCGCCATCCTCGCCGCCGGCCCGCGCATCGACTGCGAGTCGCTCCCCGACCGGATCGGCCGCAGCGCCGGCCACAAGGCCCCGCCACACCTCGGCGGGGATTACACGCTCGAGGAGATCGAACGCGAACACATCCAGCGCGTGCTCGGCCGCACCGCCACCGCGGAGGAGGCGGCGCGCATCCTCGGCATCGACACCTCCACGCTGTGGCGGCGGCGCAAGCGCTACGAAGGCGGCGGCTGAACACGCTCATGCGGCAGCGGCGCGGCGCACACGGTCACCGACGGTTTGATCTTCACCAACGTCCCGGCCGGCTGGCAGCCCGACCTCGTCCGCGCCGAGTCACGCATCCTCCTGGCCGTCCGCCTCCGCATCTGAACGCTTCCAAAGAGATGCCTCGCCCTGCAGCGATCCGCGTGACGACGGCGCTGTAGCGATGGCGGCATGAGCTCTCATCGAGCCATTTCGCCAAGATTGCCCAAGTCGGAGGGCCACTCTCGGGTATGTTGGGATCATGGGACATGGCTCCGTCCAGACTTCCGAACGGTCGATGCGGCGGCGCTCGCGAGAGGACGAGCCGCGGATCGAGCGCTGGCGTCCCGAGGGCCTCGAGGGGCTCCATCTGTTCCGGGTCGAGCAGCTCTCGCGCCCGTTGTCCTCGTACTCGGAGCATCATGGCGTCATCGTGGTCTTGGAGGGCGCCGTCGACGGCTGGTACCGAGGGGCGGTGCGAACGCTCGAGGCCGGCGCTCTCAAGCTGAAGGAGCCAGGCGAGGTGCACCGCGACGTGCGTGTGCACGCTCCCATCACGCTGCAAGGCGCGGGCTTCGCGGCGGAGATCGTGGAGGACGCCGCGCGTACGCTCGGGATCCCAAGGCCCGTGCGCTTCGTGCCGGTCGAGCCGGGGAGAGCGCCTCGGGCCACGGCGCTCGCGAGGGCCATGCATGAGGCGCTCGCCGCGCGGGGGCCCGCCACGCTGGAGCTGACGTCGCTCGTGACCGAGACCCTCATGGAGGTGCTCGCCACGTGTACGGAGCGAGGGGAAGCGCGTCTCCACGACAAGGCTCCACGCGCGGTGCGGCGGGCGCGCGATTACCTGCGCGCGCATGTCTCCGAGCCCATCACCCTCGACGCGCTGGCCGCCCACGCGGGCGCCGATAAATATCACCTGCTGCGCGCGTTTCGCGCCGCGCTGGGCATGCCGCCCTACGAGTACCTGACGCACCTGCGCGTCGCGCGCGCGGCCGAGCTGCTCTCGGCAGGAAAAACGGGCGCCGAGGCTGCGCATGCGGTGGGGTTCTATGACGAGAGCCAGCTCCACCGGCATTTCCGGCGCATTCTCGGCACGACGCCAGGAAAGTTCGCGCGCGCGATGCGGCGCCAAGATCGCCCAAGCGGCGCGCTCGCGTAGCCGCTAGCTTGTCGGGCATGAGCGACGAACTCTCCAAGACGAACAACGGTTTTGCCCCTCCGCCCCCCACCCTTCGCCTCGGCGATCTCGAGGTCTTTCGCCTCGGTTATGGCGCCATGCGCTTACCCGGGAGAGACGTCTGGGGCGAGCCCGACGATCCCGCCCGCGCGCGCGCCGTGTTGCGGCGGGTGATCGAGCTCGGGATCAATTTCATCGATACGTCCTGGTATTACGGCCCGTACGTGGCCAATCGGCTCATCGCCGAGGCCTTGCACCCGTATCCCAAGGATCTCGTGATCGCGACCAAGCTCGGCGGCAAGCGCTTGCCGGACAAGTCCTGGGCGCCGTTCGCGCGTCCCGAGGAGCTGCGGCAGGGTTGCGAGGAGGACCTGCGTACACTGCGCATCGAGAGGTGCGACGTGACGCATTTCCGTTACATGCCCGGCGCGGGCGTGCCGTTCCGCGAGTCGCTCGACGCGATGATCGAGCTGCAGAGAGAGGGCAAGATCCGGCACCTCGCGCTGAGCAATGTGGGAACGGCGGAGCTCTTGGATGCGCTGGAGCGGACGCCGATCGTGGCGGTGCAAAACCTCTACAACGTGTCGGGCGGGCTCGGGCCTCTGGCGCGCTGGGCGCATGCGGAGGTGGAGGCGCCGGACGCAGTGCTCGACGCTTGCGAGGCGCGTGGCATCGCGTATCTACCCTTTTTCCCGCTGGCGGTCGGCCATCTCGGCCAGGCGCATCCAGCGCTTGCGCGGGCGGCCTCGAGGCATGGGGCCACGCCGGCGCAGATCGCGCTCGCGTGGCTGCTGTGGCGTTCGCCCGTGATGCTTCCCATTCCAGGGACGGGCTCGATCGCGCACCTGGAGGAAAATTGGGCGGCGCGTAGGATCGCGCTGACGCGAGAAGAGGCGGAGGCGATTGCGCAGGAGGCGCGGGCTACAGCCGCTGCGTCGGCGGTCGACACAATCGCCTAGATCCAAGATCGGCAATTTCTTCAGGTCGGCAACTGTCGCGCGTACTCGGGAGAGGGTTGCGATCGGCCGTTTCTCCTCCCTACTTCGCCGGCCGCGGCGCCGTCACCGGCCCCACCGGCTACAAGTTCGGCGGTCTCGGCTCCCCCGACGTTGCAAGAAGCACGGAGCCACCCCGCACCGCCTTGCAAGATGCACGGCCCCCTCCGTCCGCCGAACGCGGATCCCTTTGGAAACCGCGGCTCTTCGGCCCGGCACGGCGGGTGCTCTCCGCCGGGTCATGCTGGACCTCGTCTTCATCTCCCTGACCGTCGCCTTCTTCGCCGCCTCCTGGGCCCTGGCCCGCGGCTGCGAGCGGCTCTGAGGCCCCCATGAGCACCGAATACCTCCTCGGCCTCGTGCTCGGCGGCCTGCTCGCCGTCTACCTCGTCTACGCGCTCCTCCGCCCGGAGCGCTTCTAGGAGCGGACCATGACCCTCATCGGCTGGTTCCAGATCCTCGCCTTCTTCCTCCTCATCCTCGCGCTCACGCGGCCGGTCGGCGCGTACCTCTACCGCGTCTTCGAGACCGCCGATCCCCCCCTGCCTCGCCTCCTCGGCCCCATCGAGCGCCTCTGCTACCGCCTCTCCGGCGTGGACCCGACCGTCGAGTACACCTGGCTCGAGTACACCGCCGCGCTCCTCGCCTTCAGCGCCGTGGGCCTCCTCGGCACCTACGCCATCCTGCGCCTCCAGCACCTCCTGCCCTGGAACCCGCAGCACTTCACCGCCGTCGAGCCCACCCTCGCCTGGAACACCGCCGCGAGCTTCACCACCAACACCAACTGGCAGTCCTACGCCGGCGAGACCACCCTCAGCCACCTCTCGCAGATGGCCGGCCTCGCCTGGCACAACTTCACCTCGGCCGCGGCGGGCCTCGGCGTGGCGCTGGCCGTGGCGCGCGGCCTCACCCGCCGCCCCGGCCCCGAAGGACCCAAGACCCTCGGCAACTTCTGGGTCGACCTCCTCCGCGCCACGATCTACGTCCTCCTCCCCATCAGCATCGTGGTCGCCCTCCTCCTCGTGTCGCAGGGCGTGCTGCAGAACCTCTCGCCGGACCGCGCCCTCACCACGCTCGAAGGCGGCCGGCAGGTGCTCGCCATGGGCCCCGTGGCCTCGCAGGAGGCCATCAAGATGCTCGGCACCAACGGCGGCGGCTTCTTCAACGCCAACAGCGCCCACCCCTTCGAGAACCCCACCCCGTTCACGAACCTCCTCGAGATGCTCCTCATCTTCGTCCTGCCCGCGGGCCTCACCTACACCTATGGCCGCATGGCCCGCGACCAGCGCCAGGGCTGGGCGCTCTTCGCCGCCATGGCCGTCCTGTTCCTCGGCGGCGTCGCCACCCTCTACTGGGCCGAGAGCCACGGCAACACCGCCCTCGCTGGCCTCGCCGGCCTCGCCACCCCGCCCGCCGGCGCCGGCAACCTCGAAGGCAAAGAGGTCCGCTTCGGCATCGCCGCCTCGGCCCTCTTCGCCACCGTCACCACCGACGCCTCGTGCGGCGCCGTCAACGCCATGCACGACAGCCTCACCCCCCTCGGCGGCCTCGTCCCCCTCGTCAACATGCACCTCGGCGAGGTCATCTTCGGCGGCGTCGGCGCCGGCCTCTACGGCCTGCTCGTCTTCGTCGTCCTCACCGTGTTCATCGCCGGCCTCATGGTCGGCCGCACCCCCGAGTACCTCGGCAAGAAGATCGAGGCCCGCGAGATGAAGCTGGCCATGCTCTACGTCCTCGTCTTCCCGCTCTTCGTCCTCGGCCTGTCGGCGTGGGCCGCGGTGCGCCCCTATGGCACCAGCGCCCTCAACAACGCCGGCCCGCACGGCCTCGCCGAGATCCTCTACGCCTACACGAGCGGCGGGGCCAACAACGGCTCTGCCTTCGCCGGCCTCAACGCCAACACCCCGTGGTGGAACTCCACCCTCGGCCTCGACATGCTCGCCGGCCGCTTCTTCCTCATCGTCCCGGTCCTCGCCATCGCCGGCTCCATGGTCGGCAAGAAGGTCGTGCCCGCCGGGCTCGGCACCTTCCCCACCAACGGCTGGCTCTTCGCGGCGCTCCTCGTCGCCGTGGTGGTCATCGTGGGCGCGCTCACCTTCTTCCCCGCGCTCGCCCTCGCCCCCATCGTCGAGCACTTCCTCGCCGCCGCCGGAAAGGCATTTTGATCATGGCCCGCAAGAAACGACAGGTCTCGATCTTCGAGCCGGCGCTCCTGCGCACCGCCGTGGCCGACAGTTTTCGCAAGCTCTACCCGCCGGCCCTGGCCAGGAACCCGGTCATGTTCGTGGTCGCCGTCGGGAGCGCCCTCACCACCTTCCTGGTCCTCGAGGACCTCCTCCATCGCCGGGCGGCCCTCGTCCCGCTCTGGTTCAGCGTCTCCGTCACCCTGTGGCTGTGGTTCACCGTCCTCTTCGCCAACTTCGCCGAGGCCGTGGCCGAGGGCCGAGGCAAGGCCCAGGCCGGCGCCCTGCGCAAGATGCGCAAGGAGTCCACGGCGCGGCGCCTCATCCCGCCCGACGACGACCGCGAGATGGAGGTGCCGGCCTCGGCCCTGCGCAAGGGCGACCGCGTGGTCGTCGAGGCCGGCCAGGTCATCCCCGGCGACGGCGAGGTCGTCGAGGGCATCGCCTCGGTCGACGAGTCGGCCATCACCGGCGAGTCCGCCCCCGTCATCCGCGAGTCGGGCGGCGACCGCTCGGCCGTTACCGGCGGCACCAAGGTGCTCTCCGACCGCATCGTCGTCCGCATCACCACCAACCCCGGCGAGACCTTCCTCGACCGCATGATCTCGCTCGTCGAGGGCGCCGCGCGGCAGAAGACCCCCAACGAGATCGCGCTCCACATCCTCCTCGTCGGCCTCACCCTCATCTTCCTCCTCGCCTGCGTGACCCTCGTGCCGCTCGCGCGCTACGGCGGCCTCCGCCTGCCCGTCACCACCGTCGTCGCGCTCCTCGTCTGCCTCATCCCCACCACCATCGGCGGCCTGCTCTCGGCCATCGGCATCGCCGGCATGGATCGCCTGCTGCGCAAGAACGTGCTCGCCACGAGCGGCCGCGCGGTCGAGGCGGCCGGCGACGTCGACGTGCTCCTCCTCGACAAGACCGGCACCATCACGCTCGGCAACCGCATGGCCACGGAGCTCCTCCCCGCGCCCGGCGTGCGCATCGAGGAGCTCGCCGACGCTGCGCAGCTCGCCAGCCTGGCCGACGAGACCCCCGAGGGCCGGTCCATCGTCGTCCTCGTCAAGCAGGCGTACGGCCTGCGCGGCCGCAACCTCCAGGAGCTCGGCGTCACCTTCGTGCCGTTCACCGCGCAGACCCGCATGAGCGGCTGCGACCTCGCCGCCCCCGCTGGAGCCCTGGCGAGCCGCGAGCGCCGCATCCGCAAGGGCGCCATCGACGCCGTGAAACGCCACGTCACCGAGCAGGGCGGCGCCTTCCCGGCCGAGACCCTCGCCGCGGCCGACCGCATCGCCGATCAGGGCGGCACCCCGCTCGCCGTGGCCGACGACGAGCGCGTCCTCGGGCTCATCCACCTCAAGGACGTGGTCAAGAGCGGCATGCAGGAGCGCTTCGCCCGCTTCCGCGCCATGGGCATCCGCACCGTCATGATCACCGGCGACAACCCGCGCACCGCCGCGGCCATCGCCCGCGAGGCCGGCGTCGACGACTTCCTCGCCGAGGCCACGCCCGAGACCAAGATGCGCCGCATCCGCGAGGAGCAGGAGAAGGGCAAGCTCGTGGCCATGACCGGCGACGGCACCAACGACGCCCCGGCGCTCGCCCAGGCCGACGTGGGCGTGGCCATGAACACCGGCACCCAGGCCGCCAAGGAGGCCGGCAACATGGTCGACCTCGACTCCGACCCCACCAAGCTCCTCGAGGTGGTCGAGGTCGGCAAGCAGCTCCTCATGACCCGCGGCGTCCTCACCACGTTCTCGATCGCCAACGACGTGGCCAAGTACTTCGCGATCCTGCCGGCCCTGTTCGTCGGCGTCTACCCCGAGATCGCGCCGCTCGACGCGATGCGCCTCGCCTCGCCCTACAGCGCCGTCCTGTCGGCCGTCATCTTCAACGCCCTCATCATCATCCTGCTCATCCCGCTCGCGCTGCGCGGCGTGGCTTACCGGCCGCTCGGCGCCGAGGCCCTGCTCCGGCGCTCGCTCCTCCTCTACGGCGTGGGCGGCGTCGTCGCGCCGTTCGTGGGCATCAAACTCATCGACCTACTCCTGGCCGCCGTGGGCCTGGCCTAGCGAGGGACGCCATGTCGAAGCCCGTCATCGTGATCGCACTCCGCGCCGCGGCGCTCACCCTGGCCCTCACCGGGCTCGTGTACCCGCTCGTCGTGACCGGCCTGGCTCAGCTCCTCTTCCCCCACCCCGCGAACGGGAGCCTCGTCACCGACGACAAGGGCGAGGTCGTGGGCTCGGAGCTCATGGGACAACCCTTCACCCGGCCCGCCTACTTCCAGCCGCGGCCCTCGGCCGCCGGTCCGCGCGGCTGGGACGCGACCGCCTCGGGCGGCTCCAACCTCGGCGCGACCTCGGCCAAGCTGCGCGCCCGCGCCACCGCCGAGCGCGAGCGCCTGCGCAAGGCCAACCCGGACGCCCCCGCCGCCGTGCCGGTCGAGCTCCTCACCGCCTCGGCGAGCGGGCTCGATCCGCACCTCTCCCCCGCGGCGGCGCTCTGGCAGGCGCCGCGGGTCGCGGCCGCGCGGGGCGTGGCGCAGGGGCGCGTAGAGCGGCTGGTCGCCGAGTACACCGAGGCGCGCGACCTCGGCCTCCTCGGCGAGCCGCGGGTCAACGTGCTCCTCCTCAACCTGGCGCTCGACCGCCAGTTCGGCCGCCCCGACGCGCGACCATGAGCGGCGTTGTGACAGAGTAACGGGATGTCTCCGCGACACACACGCAGCCAGGACTTCCTCGAACTCGTCGAGCGTGCTAAGCGCGGGCGGCTCAAGCTCTACGTCGGCTTCGTCGCCGGCGTGGGCAAGACCTGGCGCATGCTGGAGGAGGCGCACGCGCTCCGGCGCCGCGGCGTGGACGTGGTCGTCGGCCTGGTCGAGACCCACGGCCGCGCCGAGACCGCCGCGCTCATCGAGGGCCTCGAGGTCGTGCCGCGGCGGCGCGTCGAGTACCGCGGCGTCACCATCGAGGAGATGGACATCGACGCCGTGCTCGCGCGCCGACCGGCCATCGCCATCGTCGACGAGCTGGCCCACACCAACGTCCCCGGCAGCCGCCACCGCAAGCGCTACCAGGACGCGCTCGAGCTCCTCGACGCCGGCATCAACGTCGTGGGCGCCTTCAACATCCAGCACCTCGAGAGCCTCAACGACGTGGTCGAGCGCACCACCGGCGTCACCGTGCGCGAGACCCTCCCGGACGGCTTCCTCAAGCAGGCCGATCAGGTGGTGAACCTCGACCTGTCGGTCGAGGACCTCCTCGAGCGGCTGCGCGCCGGCAAGATCTACCCCCTCGACAAGATCCCCACCGCGCTCGAGAACTTCTTCCGCGGCGAGAACCTGGCCACCCTGCGCGAGCTGTCCCTGCGCGAGGTGGCCGAGAGCCTGGACCGGACCCAGGCCGTGCAGGCGCGCGTGGCCGAGTCGGAGCGGCGCCGACCGCGGGCGCGGGTGATGGTCGGCCTGTCGTCGAACGGCCCGCACGCCGCCACCCTGCTCCGGCGCAGCTCGCGCCTGGCCGGCCGGCTCAGCACCGACTGGTTCGTGGTGTGGGTGGAGACGCCCGCGGAGGCGCCCACGCGCATCGACGCCGAGGCGCAGCGGCACCTCCACGTGAGCATCGAGCTCGCGCGCGAGCTCGGCGCCGAGGTGGTCAAGCTCCAGGGGGCGGACCCGGTGGAGACCCTGCTCGAGTTCGCGCGCTCGCACGCCGTCGGGCACATCGTCATCGGCCGCTCGCAGCAGCCGTGGTGGCGGCAGCTCCTCAGCCGCTCCGTACCCCTGCGCCTCGTCAAGGAGGCCGCCGGCTTCGACGTGCACATCATCTCGTACGACGAGCCGCGGCCCGAGCCCCCCGAAGCGGAGGCGCGCCGCGAATGAACCTGCGCACCAAGCTGCTCCTCGCCCAGGTCCCGCTCATCGCCGGGCTCATCGCGCTCGGCGTCACCGGCCGCGCCGCCACCACCACGCTCGGGCGCAGCTCGGAGCTCATCCTCAAGGACAACTACCGCAGCGTGCTCGCGGCCGAGCGCATGAAGGAGGCCATCGAGCGCATCGACAGCGCCAGCCTGTTCCTGGTGGCCGGCCGCGCCGCGCGGGCCCAGGCGCAGCTCGACGACAACTGCCGCCGCTTCGAGGCCGAGCTCGCGGTGCAGGAGGGCAACATCACCGAGCCCGGCGAGATCGAGTCCACGCGGCGCCTGCGCGAGCGCTGGACCGCGTACCGCGGGGCCCTCGACCGTTTTCAGTCCCGGCCGGCGGGTGAGCGGGCCGACGCCTACTTCACCGGGCTCGAGCCGCTGTTCCTCGGGGTCAAGGGGGCGGCCGACGAGGTGCTGTCCATCAACCAGGACGCCATGGTGGCCAAGAGCGAGCGGGCGCGGCGCACGGCGCACCGGCTCGACCTCGTGATGCTCACCGCCACGCTCCTCGTGGCGCTCCTCGGCGTCGCGGCGTCGAGCGTGGTGACCACGCGCCTGCTCCGCCCGCTCGGCGTGCTCGGCCAGGCCGTGCGCCGGCTCGGCGAAGGGGATCCCGAGGCGCGCGCCGTGCTCGCCGGGCGGGACGAGATCGCGCTCCTCGCGCGCGAGTTCAACACCATGGCCGACCGGCTCGATCAATACCGCCGAAGCAGCCTCGGCGAGCTCCTGCAGACGCAGCAGGAGGCGCAGTCGGCCATCGACAGCCTGCCCGATCCGGTGGTCATCCTCGGCGTCGGCCCGGGCGACGTGCGCAACGTCAACCAGGCCGCCGAGTCCCTGCTCCGCCTGCGCGTGGGGGCGAACGGCGGGGCGGCGGCGGATCCGGCCATCCGCGACATGCTCGAGCGCGTGCGCGACCACGTGGCGCGGGGGCGCGGCCCCTGGGCGCCGCGCAGCCTCGACGAGGCCGTGCGCGTGGTCCTGCCCGACGGCGAGCGGCGCCTCCTGCCGCGGGCCACGCCGCTCTACGGCGAGGCCGGCGAGGTGGCCGGGGTGACGGTGATGCTCGAGGACGTGACGCGCCTGCACCGCCTCGACGAGCTCAAGAACGATCTTGTGGCCACGGTGGCGCACGAGTTCCGCACCCCCCTCACGTCGCTGCGCATGGCCATCCACCTGTGCGTCGAGCAGGTGGTGGGGCCGCTCACCGCCAAGCAGGAGGAGCTGCTGCACGCCGCGCGCGAGGACTGCGAGCGGCTGCAGGCGATCATCGACGACCTCCTCGACCTGTCGCGCATCCAGGCCGGGCGCATGGTGCTCGATCGGCGGGCGGTGGAGGTGGCGGCGCTGGTGGAGGCCGTGCTGGAGGCGCAGCGCGGCGCCGCGGCCGAGCGTAACCTCACGCTGGCGGCGGAGGGGCTCGCGGAGCGAGACGCGGGCCTGGTGGATGCCGACGCCGAGCGGGCGCAGCTCGTGCTCGGCAACCTCCTCGGCAACGCCCTACGCTACACCCCGGCCGGCGGGCGCGTGGTGGTGCGTGTCGAGCCCGGGGAGAAGAGCGTGCGGTTCCTGGTGAGCGACACCGGGCCGGGCATCGCGCGGGAGTATCACGAGGCGATCTTCGAAAAATTCTTCCGCCTGCCCGGGCAGCAGGGGGGCGCGGGCCTGGGCCTCTACATCGTGAAGGAGCTGGTGCAGGCGCACGGTGGGCAGGTGGGCGTAGAGAGCGACGCGGGGCAGGGCAGCCTCTTCTGGTTCACCCTGCCGCGCCCGCGGGAGGCGCCCTGACGACGCACGTAGGAGGGGGGCTGGTGAGCCCGAGGATTATGCGTACGACAGATCTTCGCCGAACAGGTGGTGGTAGACGTTCAAGACGGTGCTGACGAAGCCGATCCCATTCTTGTTCGGAAGGGTATGCGGCGTCTTTTCCGGATTCTTGTACACGTCGAAGTAGTAGTCCTTGCCCTGCGCGACCACCCACTCGGCGATGTCTTCCTCCGCGTCCTCCGTTGCATCCGGGGCCGCGTACGGCGGCCCCATCAGCATGCTGGCAAGCCTGCCGAAAAGGACGTGAAAGTCATAGAGCTCCCCGCGCGACAGGGGAAGGAGCAGCTCGCGGAGCTTGTGGCGGTCGCGGCCGGCCTTCTCGATGAGCTCCCAAAAACTGTCAGGCGTTTGCTCCGGTGTCCAAGGCTTTCGTGGCATGGCAGGGCCCCCATCATGCCAGAAAGGGGTGAGCGATCTGGTCTTCTGTCGTGTCCAAGCGTAGTGGCACGTCGGCCGAGTAGCTCTCATCGTAGAAAAGGAGAGGTTGGGCGTCAGGGGTCTTCGAGCGGAACCACCGGGCAAATGCGGCGCATGCGTGCACGTCACCATCCAGATGAATCGTCTGACCAGTCCTTGTAATTGCACCATCGATACGTAACTGGTCATTCTGGCCATTGATGGTCCAGGTCAGCGCATGGAAGCTGTCCGACGGGGGACGCCGCTCGATGGTCGCGTTCGGCCACTTCTGCCGGAGGTCGCGCTCAAAAGAATCGATATCCATGCGCCAGTCTGTCTGCTCAGGGGGGGAGATAAAGTAGCTCATGCCGACGAGTCCTCTCGAGGCCTAGGGTTTTACCTCCATGAACTCTTTACCCACCACCTTGATTTCGGGCGGCCCCCTCCAGGGACCTCCAGGGACGGCGACCTGCGACGTCGTTCCTGGCCTAGGACGGCGCCATCAACTGGCTACCGATGAGAGCGCTCCCAGAGCCGGTGTAACCATTCGTTCTCTGCCTCGCTCGGCTTCGACGTAAGCGGAACTCCGCCAGGCGCGGATTCGATAAGGTGCAAGAGAGTCCACGCGAGCCCGAAGCAGTCATCGGGCCCAAACGCTCCCAGTAGCAACGCGGCCTCCTCATCGGTTACTGGGCGCTTCATCTTCTGAAGATAAGCTTGATGAAGCGCTATTTTTTCCTCCGCGGCGTTGGAGTCGGGGAGAGGGCCAAGTGCGACGAACTCTATTACTTCCTTGCGGACGCCCATACTTATTTCCTTAACAACTCTGGAAAATGTTGTCGATAGTACCGAAGCAGTTCGCGAATGCCCTCGTCGTACTTCGCACCAACGATCCGACGAACGTCTCTGATATCGCGAGCCAGTACCTCTCTGAAGGATAACCCGGCCTCGGCGCGAGCAGTCGCGCGGCCCAACGCGCCATAGGTTCGCGTCATCGCGTGTTCCTCGGCAGTCATAACAAGTGCACCTCCCTCAGCTCGCGAAGTGAAGCCCAAGGCTGCTTGAGGCATGTGGTGCGGCGTGAGCGCATCGCCAACCACGGCTCGAGCATCTAGCGCGGCAAACTGGCCGGCCTCGCCGACCTTAACACCGCTTGCGGCGTTCGCGATTTTATCGGTGCCCTTCGCAGTCTCGCTAGGCCCTTCTTCTTTCGGCAGCAAGCCGCTCTTACCTACATCCGCAATATGATGCTCGCTCGCGATCATATAGATCGCGTAGCCGGCTGCCTTGGGCCGGGCCTCGAACAGCTTGATCCATGAATAGCGGCCCTTGAGCGCGTCGAGCGAGCCAGCGATGACCGGGCCGGGGACATGGCCCGCGTCTTCAGCCCGGGCGATCTGCGTGGCGATGATCTCGGCCTCGACGAGCTCTTCGGCCTTCTGCGCCTCCTTCTCGGCCACCGTCTTCTCGACGCTCGCCGCTTCTTTCTCTGCGGCGGCGGCGTCTCGCTCGGCGGTCTGCACCGCCTTGGCCGCGTCGCCCTCGGCGGCGTGGGCGGCGGCGCTCTCGGCCCCGCCCGCCTCGCCGCGGAACTTGGCCAGGATCTCCTCGGCAAATTCGCGGAGCTTGGTGCCGATCTCGCGGAAGGCGGCGACCACCTCGCCGAGCGCGCTGCTGGCCGCCTCCTTGACCATGCCACCGAGCTGCTTGAGGCCGTCCAGGATGTAGCCGCCGAGCTGCTTGAGCGCCTTCATCGCCTCGCCGAGGAACTCCATCGGCCAGTTGAGGAACTTGGCGATCGCCGACAGCACGCCCATGGCGCCCGTCCAGGTGCCGGCGGAGAGGTAATCGAGCAGCGCCTGGAACGCGACCATGCCGACCATGTAGCCGACCGTCTCGCCGAGCTGCTCCTCGGACGACTCCTTCATGAAGAAGTCGCAGATCATGTTGGCGATCTTCGCGCCCAGGCTGGCGACGGCGTTCTTGGCCGCCTGCCAGACCTTGCCCATCTTCGCCATCAGCTCGTCGATCGATGTCTTGCCGCCCGACGAGAACAGCTCCTTGACCGCGGGCCAGAAGCCGCTCACCACCTTGCCGGCCGGCTCGGCGAGCTGATCCTTCATGCGCCGCGCTTCCTGGCCGAGCCGGCGATAGTCGTTCTTGCCCTGTGCGCCGCTTGGCCCCGGGGCCGGCGTCGGCTCCACCGGCTTCTGCTGGTTGAGCTGGGCGGTGATGCCGGCGACGACCGAGGGCGCGTCGTTCGGCGAGATGACGCCCGGCATGGACACCGACGGCATGGGCCGCGCGCCGGGGCTCGCCGCGTTCGGCTGGGCCGCCGGCTGCGGCGCCTTCTTCTCGGCCTCCTCGCCGAGCGCGACGAAGAAGTCGCCCGCCTTCTCGATGCCCTTGGCGACGAGCCAGATGGCCTCGAACGGCATCTTGATGCCGTCCCACACGCCCTTGAGCAGCCCCTTGACGAAGCCGAACAGGAACATCGGGCTGGCGCCGCTCATGAGCTTGGCGATCGTGTTCGAGACCTTGATCTTCGTGGCCGGATCCCGGGCGCGCAGCGCGCGCAGGAAGCCCATCACGCCGGCCTTGAGCAGCGACCAGAGCGGCCCGAGCAGCGGGAAGTCGGGCATCGCGCCGAGCACGGTGATGACCGCATCGAGCAGCAGGTCGATGAGAGGGGGCTTGATGCAGTCGGGGAGCCAGCGCCAGGCCCAGCCCGCGAGGATGAGCGGGATGCTGGCCGGGTTGATGATCGCCGCCGCGACCGAGCACAGCACCTCGGCGTACGGTTTGACGAAGTTGACGATCTTGTGGAACAGCCCCTCGAGCCAGCTCACCGCGCTCGTGAACGCGCCCGTCGCCCACTCCTGGAGGCCGCGCACCCCATCGACGATCGTCTGCACGAAACCGCGCGCCATCTGGAGCAGCGGGACGCCGGTGATCGCGCCGAGCAACTGCAGCGCGCCGGTGGCGAACGCGCTCGTCTTCTCGACCAGCCAGGCGACGCCCGACTTGACCATGCCGACGAAGCTCTGCCCGACGCCGAGGATCTTCGGCAGGATCGAGCCGCCGAGCAGCTTGGGGTTCTTCTTGACCGCCTCGGGGTTGTTCCGGTTCGCCCACAGCCACTGCACCGCCTCGACGACCTGCGGGCCGTACTTGATGATCGCGTAGAGCTGCGGCAAGCCGGTGAAGAGCAGCAGCACGCCGCTCACGACCTTGAGCGGCCCGAGGACCGGCTGCAGCGTCTTCTTGAGGCCCTCCCAGATCTGCGCGGCCTTCTCCTTGAGCCAGTCGAGCAGGCCGCCTTCACCGGTGCCGCCCGAGAAGCCGAGCTTCTTGGCCACCCAGTCGAAGGCCTTGCCGGCGACGTCCTTGACCGCCTGGAACCACCCCTGGATCGTCGACGCGACCGTCTTGATCGCGTCCCAGGCCCCGCCGATGACCGTGCGGAGCACGTCGAACGCCGGCCCGAGGACCAGCTTGGTGATCGTGCCGACGATGTCCGAGACCTTGGCGAAGACGCCCTTGAGGGCGTCCATCACCGGGTTGTTCATGAACTTGTGCGCGAGCTCCCGGACGGCGTTGATGCCGCTCACCAGCATCTCGCAGCACTTCGGGTCGCCCTCCTTGGCGCCCTGCAGCAGGCCGAAGGCGCTGGTGAAGAAGCCCTTGAGCTGGCTCGTGATCGACGTGACGTTGACGCCGCCGGTGATGTTGCCGACCCAGCCGGAGATGGCCGGCTCGAGCGCGTTCTTGATGAGCGCGCCGGGGCCCTGGTGGATGAGGTCGGCGAGGCCGGGCGAGACCTCCCGCACCAGCCCCTCGATCTTGTCCTCGGCCCAGTTCTCGATCTGATCGAGCTTCTCGCCCGCCCACGTGATCAAGTTGGGGGAGGCGCGCTTGCCGGCGCGCGGCGCCTCGTTCGCCGCCGCCGCCTGCGGGGCCGTGTTCCCGGAGGGTGGCTGCGGGATCTCGCCGACACGGGTCTCCATCGAGCGCGCCTCGCGCTCGGCGGGATCCGACGGGGACGACAGCTCGACGCGCCCGCCGGCCGGCGGGGGCAAGCGCCCCTGGTCGTGTTGCACGACGTGCGTCAGCTCGTGGAGCAGGAGCCGATCGCCGGCCTCGGTCCCCGGCGCGAAGAAGCCGCGGTTGAAATAGACATGTGAGCCGATCGTGACTGCCTGGGCCCCCACCGCCTGCGCCGCCTGCGCCGCCCCCGCGTCGGTGTGGATGCGCACGTGGCCGAACCGATGGCCGAACAGCGCCTCCATGCGCGCGCGCGTCGCCGGTGGCAGCGGCAGGCCGCCGGACGCGGAGAGCTGGCCGAGCTCGTCCTCGGCGCCGTCCCGCGCGGCGGCGTCGGCGAACGCCATCGCGCGCCGGGTGACGCCATCGGCCCAGCCGCGCGCGCGCCCGCCCCAGGCCCGCGCGGCGCCGCCGGTGACGCCGTCGGCCAGCGCGAAGGCGCGCTCCCCGACGGGCGCAAGCCCCGAGTCTTGCCAGGCCCGCGCGGCGGCGGCGGCCACCCCGCGGCCGAGCCGGCTGAGGTCGCCGGCGAGCGCGCTCGCGCTCGCGCGGAGTTGATCGGCCGGGTGCGGCGCCAGGATGGCGCCGTCGTGGAGCGCCGCGGCGACGGCCTCGGTGACGCCCGCGAACCCCTGCTGTAGCGCCCGGGCGAGCTCGCCGTCGCGATAGAGGCGAGCCGCGAGGCGCACCCCGGCCGCGCGATCCGCGCCCAGGAACGCCGTCCGTCGGCCCTCATCGAACTGCACGACGTGGAGGAGCTCGTGCGCGAGGAGCCGATCGCCCGCCGGCGTCCCGGGCACGAACTGGCCCGCGCCAAAATAGACGTGGGTCCCGAGCGCCAGCGCGCGCGCCCCGAGCAGCCGTGCCGCCTGCGTCGCGGCTGCGTCCTCGTGGATGCGTACGTGCGAGAAGTCGTGGCCAAAGAGCCGATTCATTCGCTCGAGCACCGCCGCCGGGAGCGGCTCGCCGCCACCCTGGCCCAGCGCCGCGAGGGCCGGGTGATCCTCGGCCAACCTCTGCTCGGCTTCGGCATGGCGCCGCGCCCTGGCTTCTACGGTCGTGCTCTGGTCCCAGCTCCCGAGCAGGTCGCCGGTCCCCAGCCAGCCTCCATGCTGGAGCACCCGTGTCTCGGGCGGTAGCGGCGGAGGGTTCTTGGGCCGGCCCGCCTTGTGCCACCCCGGGAGCATCCGCTCGATCTCGTCTCGCCGACCCGTGAGATGATCCGAGACGCTCTCCCCTGCGGCCTGCTGGAGGGCCTGGTAATAGGTCTTGCCGTAGCGGTCTTCCCCCGGCAGGAGGGCGCCTCTCAGGCGGCGGAGCGCCGCCTTGGCCACGTGGCCCTCGGCGGCGTCGAGCAGGGCCAGGATCTGCGAGGCCGGTGGACGAGGTGCCTGCAACACCAGCCGCTCGAGGAGCCCGCAGAGGGTCTGGATGCGCCCCTGGCCGAAGGCCGCCTCGGGAGCCAGGGCGGGATCGGGCTCGTGCGCGGTCCCCGCGGACCGCGACGGGGCGAGCGCGTTGGGCGAGTGATCCTTCCGCTGGACCCGCTCCTGCTCGCTCGGGAAGTGCATCGTGCCAGGGCCGAAGACACGCTCACACAGCGCCAAGGCCCGCGGGCCGGCGTTGGCGTACTGTCCGCCGAGCGCCTGGAAGAGCGCAATGCGGGCATGGAACCGGTCGGCGCGCGGCACCTGACGGAGCGTCCGGAGGAGGGCTTCCTCGTCATGGCGGACGAAACAGAACTGGCTGAACAGGCGCCCGGTGATCGTGGGGGCCTCAGGTTCGAGCCGGTGATCTGGTTTGCCCTGCTCGCGCCGGGCCTCTGGTCCTGGGGGGTAGACGAGATCCTGACGGCGCTCATGGGACATCGGGCCGAACTCCTGGGCTCGTGGGGGCCAGAGATGTCGCTGTTCAAGCTATCTTGCATATGGCCGAAGGCCAATGGCTCCCCTGCCCCGGCCGGGGGTGCGGGTCTGGGTCCCTAGATCGTCAAGGAGTGGTGCAGCCCGGGACCGCCGAGGCGGTGCCCGGGGTGGCGGGGTCGGCGCTCGGGGCTGCGCGGCCGGTGCTCTGCGCGTCGACGGAGGCGCGTGGGCCGTCGGTGGAGGCGCGTGGGCTGCCGGCGGAGGCGCGTGGGCCGCCGGCGGAGGTGCGTGGACCGTCGGTGGAGGCGCGTGGGCCGCCGGTGGAGGCGCGTGGGCCGCCGGCGGAGGCGCGTGGGCCGCCGGTGGAGGCGCGTGGGCCGCCGGTGGAGGCGCGTGGGCCGCCGGCGGAGGCGCATGGGCCGCCGGTGGAGGCGCTTTCTGCGTGCACAGAGGCGTTCTCAGCGTGCGCAGTGGCGCGATCACTGCGCACAGGGGCGTTTCCACTGCGCGTAGGGGCATTATCAGTGCGCAGAGGGGTGCTTTCGGTGCGCGCAGTGGCGTTTTCGGTGCGCAGAGAGGCCCTTTCAGTGCGCAGAGAGGCTCTTCCAGTGCGTAGAGAGGCTCTCCCAGTGCGCAGAGCCCCCTTTTCAGTGCGCGCAGAGGTCTTTTCAGTGCGCAGAGCCCCCTTTTCAGTGCGCGCAGTCCCCTTTTCAAACTGCGCGAAACGCTCACCAGAGTGCAGGAATGTCGCTGCGTTCGCAGCGATCCGCCAGGCCCCTGCGGGGACGCGTTTGCGCGCCCGCGGGGCGGGATCGGGAGGCCTCTGGGAGGTGCGTTGGGGAGCCGGCGAAGCCGGCGTCAGAGCGCGAGCTGGACCTTGGACG
>DATAGU010000146.1:0-55729 GCA_036263495.1 Polyangia bacterium
AGAGCCCCTGCGCGGCCTGGAGATCCGGCGCCGTGCCGAAGCCGCGCTCGAGCAGGATGGCGAGGTTGGTGCAGCCGCCCTGGTGTCCCGCCTCGCAGGCGCGGCGAAACAGCGGCAGCGCCATGGCGTCGCTCTTCTCCACGCCCTGTCCCTGACGGTAGAGCAGGCCGAGGTCGTTGCAGCCCGGCGCGTCGCCGCCTTCGCAGCCGGCGCGGGCGAGCGCGACGGCCCGCGTGGCATCCGCCGTCACCCCGCGGCCCTGCGCATAGATGCGGCCGAGGCGCGTGCACGCCGGCCACAACTGGAGGTCGCAGGCGCGCTCGAACCGGGCGCTGGCCTGCGCTCCGTCGGCCGGCAGGCCGAGCCCCCGGTCGTAGATCTCGCCGGTCCGGGCGCAGGACAAGGCGTCGCCCGCGTCGCACAGCTCGCCGAACACGCCGGTCAGGGCGGTCGCCGCCTCGAGCGTGGGCCGCGCCTGCAGGCGCTGGGTGAGCTTGCCGAGCTCGGAGCAGCTCGAGGTCACGCCGGACCGGCACGCCTTGCCGTGGAGCTGCGTGGCGCGGCTGAGGTCATTGGCCTCGACCAGGCCGGCGAGGTCGTGGCATGCGGCGGCGACGCCGGCGGTGCAGGCCTTGTCGTAGAGCATGGCGGCGCGCTCGCTGCCCTCGGAGGGGACGCCGCCCCGCTGGACGAGCCCGGCCAGGGCGTAACAGCTCGTGGGGTGCCCGGCCATGCAGGCCTTGTCATAGAGCGCTGCCGCCTGGCGCTCGCTCTTCTCCACGTTCTTGCCGAGCTCATAGCGGCGCGCGAGGTTGAAGCAGCTCTCGCGGCCCCCCGCCTCGCACGTCTTGCGCCACAGGGACACGGCCCGCGCCGGCTGCGCCGGCATGCCGCGGCCCTCCTCGAGATACACGGCCAGGTTGGTGCACCCGCCGAGGAAGCCGCCCTGGCAGGCCTTGTGGAAATACTCCGCTGCCCGCCGGTCGTCCCGGGGGATGCCCTGTCCCTCGGCGTACTGGTGGGCGAGGTTGAAGCAGCCGGGGGCGACGCGCTCGTTGCAGGCACGCTCGAAGAGCTGCATGGCGCGGGTGGGGGCGGCCGGGACGTCCTTGCCCTCGAGCAGGAGCGCCCCGAGGTCGACGCAGGCCTGGGCGGCGCCGAGGTTGCAGGCGCGTTCGAGGTCCTTGGCGGCGCGCTCGGGATCCCGGGGCACCCCCAGATCGCCCGAGAGGAGGAGGAGGCCCTCGCCGTAACAGGCGCGCGGGAGGCCCTTGTCACAGGTCTGCGCGATGAGCTTGAGGGCCCGGGGCACGTCGCGGTGCTGGGGGCTGGTGAGGAGCAGGTGCGCGAGGGCCAGGCAGCGGTTCTGATCCTTATTGCGACAATAGGTTTCGAGCGCGGCCGGGGAGGCCTCGGTCGAGCCCGCGTTGGGGAGGCTGAAGATCTCCGCGTTCCACCCGTACCCGCGCCAGACGTCGGTGATGTCGACGATCCCCGAGGAGGGGACCACCTGAAAGCGCGAGCAGGCGCCAAGGCCGAGGAGCAGCGTGAGACACGCCGCCAAACGTCTCTCCATGACCATCTCCATTCTCGTGGATCCCCGTTTCACGGGATCTGGGCTGGTGGTGTGACGGGGCGTGCCTCACCCGGCCGGGCGGCCCCGGGGCTGGACAGCGGCGCTACCGGCGCCGGTTCCACGTGTCCTCGTGGAGGATCTTCCAATCGTAGGTCTGGACCATGACCGAGGGCACCGCCAGGCCTTCGGCGTCCCGGCCGGGGCTGAAGCGGCAGCGCTTCTCCACCCAGAAGAGCGCCGTCTGGTCGAGCCAGGTGTCGGCGCTCCGGGTGATGCGCGCCTTCTTCACCCGGCCCTCCTCGTCGAGGAGGATATGTACCTCGGTGATGCCCTGGATCCCCTGGGCCTTCGCCTCCTGCGGGTAGGCGTAGTCCGGGATGTTGCAGCTCCCGGCGACGGCCTGGGGGGGCACCGGGAGCGCGGTGAGGAAGGTCTCGGGCTTCGGGGCCGCGGCGGGCGGCGGCGCGGGCAGCGGTGCCGCCGGCGCCGCCGGTGCGCTCGGCGTGGCGGCGGTGGTATTGCCGACGGCCACGGTGTCCGTGGTCTTGGCCGTGCCCGGGGCCACGGAGGCCTGGGTCACGCCAAAGGTCGACGGCGGCGGCTCGGCCGCCGGTGCCGTGCGAGGAGGGGTCTGGTTGGGGAGCGGTGCCTGCGGTGAGCGGGACACGGGCCGGGGGCGCGGGGCTCGCCGCTGTTCGGGAGGAGGCGGGGTCGCGGGGGGCGGGCTCGCCTTGGCCGGGGAGGCGAAGTCGAACCACTGCAGCGTCGAGTCCGGCGGCCGAGTGCTGCGCGGCAGCCACCAGAGGAGCAGGATCAACATTCCATGGGCCACGAGCGCGCCCAGGAGGCCAGCGAGAACCCGGGGACTCATGTCAAACAGAATACCAGCAAGCCCTGCCGAGGCACAGACGGTATTGGGCCTCATGTCCCGGCAGAGCGTGGAGCCGCGGGAGGGGTGTCAACGCCGTGGACAGCGGCCGCCCACGGCGTGGTCAATCCCGGGCCGCGCGTCGCGCGCGGCTCTGCCCGCGCTCTCGTAACTCGCTGAAATCGCAGGTCCTCCCTGGCAGGCGCCCGGGTGGCACGAGGGCTGCTTTGTGTGGCCGTCGAAACCGCCCACCGAGGAGGCCGCCATGCAACGGGAATGGACAGTCGAGCTACGTCACAGCATCCACGAGATCGGCCTGGGGCTGCGCCGCCCCGAGGAGCTGGTCACGCGCTGGCGGGATCGCCGGCCGGGGACGGCGCCGCACCCGCTCATCTTCCCCGTGCTCCTGCTCAACGCCGTGGCCGGCATCGCCGCCTACGGCCTCATCATGCAGCTCCACGCCGGGGCCGGGGCCATGCTCGGGAGCGCGCTCAAGGCCACGCTGGCCGCGGGCGCGGCCTGGACGCTGGCGCTGCCGGCCCTCTACATCATCAACAGCAGCCTCGGCTCGCGCCTGGATCTGTCCACCACGGTGCTGGCGGCGCTGGCCACGGTGAGCTTCGGCGCGCTGTCCATGCTGGCCAGCGTGCCCATCACCTGGTTCTTCTCCCTGGCCCTGCCCTACGCCTCGGTGCGCCTGCTCGTGAACGTGGTGGTGTTCGCCGGGGTGGGCGTGGCCATGACCGACGTCTTCATCCGCGCGCTCAAGGCGCTCGAGCCGGATCGCAGCGCCACCTACGGCTACGTGTGGGTGGGCCTCGTGGGCTGGCTCGGCTGCCAGCTGTTCTTCCTGCTCGGCGTGTTCCGGTTCTGAGCCGTCGCCGTTCACTTCGTCTCTCTCGACAAGGAGTTTGCCATGGACCCCATCGTCACTGTCGCCGCCGCCCCCCGCCTGACGGATCTTGGCCCCTGGACCCTGAAGGCCGATCCGGCCCCGCCCCGCGAGACCGAGGCGCATCCCACGGCGCCCGCGGCCCCCGGCCTCCTGGATCTGCTCCTGCGCAACGAGACCGCGCTCAACCAGCTGCTCCTCGACGATCGCCGGCTCACGGGCACGCTGCAGAAGCTCCTGGGCGTGACCGCCTTCGGGCTGTGCGTCCACGGCCTCGTGGTGGGCCTGGTGGCGCAGCCGGTGGCGGCGCTCGGCACGGACGGCTTCGTCCAGGGCCGGCCCCTCCTGTGGCTGCCGCTCACGTTCGTCGGCGCGCTCATCGGCGCGCTCACGATCTGCCTGCCGAGCTTCTACTTCTACACCCAGCTGTCCGGGCTCGACGCCTCGTTCCGTCTGGTCACGGCGCAGGCGGTGCGGGTGCTGGCCAAGACCGCGGTGCTCCTCCTCGGGGTGGCGCCGTTCTATGCCGCCCTGGCGCTCAGCGCCGCCACCGGGCTCGTCGACGACCGCGAGACCGTGGTGAGGATCGGCTTCGCCGCGCCGTTCGTCGTCGGCCTGTGGGGGATCGCGGCGCTGCGCCGCTCGTTCGCCGAGCTCAGCCAGGTCCTGCCCATCACCCACGAGCGGCGCGGGAACTTCCTCACCCGCATGGTGCTGGCCTGGGGCGCGGTGTACTCGGTGGTGGCGCCGGTGGCGTTCTGGCGCCTCGGCGAGGCGCTGGGGCGGATCTTCTAGAACAGGCTTCGAGAGGAGGCGGTCATGGGCATCATCGAGACGGCACTCATTTATGGTCTCCTCGGGGCGGTGGTGGCGGCGGCGCTCGCGCTGCGGTCCGAGCGGGTCCACCCGCTCCACCGGGCGGGGCAGGCCCTGGTCTGGCTGCTCCTGTGGCCGCTGTTCGCGCCCCTGCTCCTCGGCGGCGGGCGCGAGGTCGGAGGGAGGCCGGCGCCGGCGTCGGCGACCGGCGTGGGGGCGAGGCCGGGGCTCCGGTCGGGGGCGGCGCTGGATCCCCGGCTCAACGCCGCGGAGGAGCGGCTCCTCGGCGCGCTCGGGCGCCTCGGCGGGGTCACCCACACCCTGCTCGCGCCCGAGATCGAGCGGCTGCGGGCCCTGACCGGGGCGCTCGGCGGCCTCGCCAAGCGGCTCGTCGAGATGGACGCGCTCCTCGGCAGCCCGGAGTTCGACGCGCGTCAGGCCGCGGCCACGCTCGAGGACCTCCTCCGCCGCGGTCACGGCGACGACGACGCCCGCGTGGAGAGCGTGAAGAACCGGCTGCGCAACATCGCCCGGCTCCAGGAGATGCACCGGCGCACCGGGGAGCAGCTCGAGCGCGCGCTCCTCAAGATGGAGGAGATGAGCTCGCAGCTCCTGCTCCTGCAGTTCGCCGAGGGCCCGGAGGTGGACGTGGTGGAGCGCGTGCGCGAGATCGCCGCCAGCGTGGACGGCCTGTCCGAGGGATGGCTGGCCGCGGCGTGACGGCCGGGTGATAGAGTGGCGGGCGCGACGACGAGGCGAGGGGCCGTAGACGTGGACCGCGACGTGAGCAGGGACAGGAGCAGGAGACATGGGCACGCTCTACGCCTATAGCCTGGCGCCGGTGCTGTCGGTGGCGCTGCTCCTCGGTTTCACGGCCCTGCGGCTGGGCCGGAGCGCGATGGGGCTGGCCAGCTTCTGCCTGTCAGTGGCGGCCTGGTGCGCCTCGCTCCTCCTCTGCTGTGTCCCGGCGACCGCGCTCGTCGGGCAGCGCATCGCGGCCGTGGGGGCCTTCGTCTGCGCCGGGTACATCCACGTGGCCTACGACGCGACGAGGCAGGCGGGGCGGGGGCTCGTGGTCCTGGCCTACGCGGTGGCGATCGGGACCACGCTGGCCGGGATCCTGTTTCCGGGCCTCCTCTACGATCCCGTCAGCCTGCGACAGGGCCCGCTGTTCTGGCCCGCGCTCGGCCTGGCCGCGGCCTCGGCGACCCTGCCGATGGCGCTGCTCGTCCACGCGCATCGCCGGGCCGCCCGGGAGGAGCGGGTGCAGCTCGCGCGTCTCATGGCCGGGGGCGGCATCGGCCTCGTGGGCGCGTGGATCAACGCCATCCTCCTCTCCCACGGGCTGCCCCTGCCCTATGGCATGTACGTGGTCCTCGGCTCGCTCCTCCTCCTCCCGAATGTCCTCCGCGCGCACGAGTCGCCGCGCGACCGCCGGCTCCTCGACCGGAGCCTCTTGTATGCGGCGATCGCGGCCCTCCTGTCCGCCGGCTTCCTCTTCGGCGTGATGTCGCTCGTGTCGCAGAGCGCCGAGCCGCTCCTCCGGCAGTACCGCTGGGGCGCGATGTTCCTCCTCTTCATGGCCGCGCTCGCCTTCGAGCCGCTGCGCCAGCAGCTGCAGGAGGCGCTCGGGCGCCGGCTCTTGCCGGGGCGCGCGGGCGCGGCCGAGCTGGCGGCGGAGCTGGCCACGCAGGAGGCGCGGGCGGATCAGGCGCAGCGGCTGGCCGAGCTCGGCGCGTTCGCCTCGGCCGTGGCCCACGAGGTGCGAAACCCGCTCGGCATCCTGTCGGCGCACCTGCGCGTGCTGGCCCGGCGCGGCGTGGACGCGGACACCATCGAGTCGATGGAGGAGCAGATCCGGCGGGCCGAGCGGTTCATCGAGGATCTTCTGCGGTATGGCCGACCCCGGCCGCTCGAGCTGCGCATGGTGGACCTGCCGGCGCTCATCGAGCTGGCGATCGGCACGGCGCGCGATGGCCTCCGCGAGGCGGCGCCGGCGGTCGAGATCGAGCGCGATCTGGAGGAGGGGCCCAAGCTGGTCGAGGTGGATCAGGCGCAGCTGTCGCAGGTGCTGGTGATCCTCGTCGACAACGCGCTCCTGGCGCTGGCCGAGGCGCCGGTGCGGCGGCTGCGCATCGGCGCCCGCACGATGGGCGAGCGGCTGCGCCTCACGATCGAAGACAGCGGGCCCGGGATCCCGCCGGACCTCCTGCCGCGGCTGTTTCAACCGTTCGTCACCGGGCGCAAGCGCGGCGCGGTGCGCTCGGGCACAGGGCTCGGGCTGGCCATCGCCCGCGGCATCGTCGAGCGTCACGGCGGGACCCTGCGGGTCCGGCCGCCCGGGGCCGAGGCGAATGCGGGGGCGGATGCGGGGGCGGGCCTCGGCGGGGCGTGCTTCGAGCTCGACCTGCCGCGCTATCAGTCGGTGCTGGCGGCGGCCACGGCGGCCGCGTCGGCGCCGTCCTCGATCACGCCGGCGACGCCGACGACGACGATGACGACGACGACGACGACGACGATGAAGGGAGGCGCGGCATGAGCGAAGCATCACGACCCCAGGCCGAGCTCCTCCTCCTCGAGGATGACGCGGCCTTCCGCAAGCTGTACGGCGGGCTCCTGCGCGACGCCGGGTATCGGGTGCGCGAGGCCGACGACCGGCGTACGGGCAAGGAGGCCTTCCTGGCCGGTCAGTTCGGCGTCGTGATCCTGGACCTCATGCTGCCGCCCGACGGCAGCGTGGAGACCGGGCTCAAGTCGCTCGGCGAGTTCCTGGCGGCGCGGCCGCGGACCAAGGTGATCGTGGTGTCCGGGGCGGGCGACGTGCACTTCATGCTGCGCGCGGTGCGCGCCGGGGCCTTCGACTTCCTCACCAAGCCCGTGGATCCCGACGCCCTGCTGGTGGTGGTCGAGCGCGCCGCGGCGCGGGTGGCGCTCGAGGCGCAGGTGGAGACGCTGCAGCGCTCGCTGTCCGAGGCGCGGCCCGAGGGCCTGCTCATCGGCGAGAGCCCGACGTTCCTGCGCGCGGTGGAGCTGGCCGAGCGGGTGGCCGGGAGCGATCTGGCGGTGCTCCTCACCGGTGAGAACGGGACGGGCAAGGAGCTGTTCGCGCGCAGCGTGCACCGGCGCAGCCGCCGCGCCGAGCGGCCGTTCGTGGCGGTCAACTGCGGCGCGCTCACCGAGAGCCTGCTCGAATCGACGCTGTTCGGGCACGTGCGCGGCGCCTTCACGGGTGCGGTGCGCGATCATAAAGGGCTGTTCGTGGAGGCCGACGGCGGGACCCTGTTCCTCGACGAGATCGGCGACATGCCGCTGGCGCTGCAGGTGAAACTCCTGCGGGCGCTCGAGTCGGGCGAGATCCTGCCCGTGGGCGGGGACCGGCCGGTGTACGTGGACGTGCGGCTGGTCTCGGCGACCAACCGGGACCTCCTGGCGCTGCAGGCCGAGGGGCGTTTTCGCGAGGATCTGTACTGGCGCATCAACGGCGCCGAGATCCGGCTGCCGGCGCTGCGCGAGCGGGCCGAGGACATCCCGCTCCTGGCCACGCATTTCCTCAATCAGTGTGCGCATCTCTGCGTGGATGGGCGGGCCAAGCGCCTGTCCGAGGGGGCGCTCGAGGCGCTCCTGCGCGCGAGCTGGCCCGGGAACCTGCGCCAGCTGCGCCACGAGATGCAGCGCGCCACGGTGCTGGCGGGCGATGACCCGGAGATCGACGCCGAGGACTTCTCGGCGGCGGTGGCGGCGCCGGTGGGGGCGGCGGCCCGGCCCCGGGGGGCGACGAGCGGCTCGCCGGAGGAGGCGACGACGCTGCAGGAGAAGGTAGAGGCGCTCGAGCGGCGCGAGATCGCGGCGGCGCTCACCCGTCATGGCGGCAACCGCTCGCGCACGGCCGAGGCCCTCGGGCTCTCGCGCCAGGGGCTGCTCAAGAAGATGGAGCGCTACGGCCTGTCGTAGGTGTGCGTGGCCCTATATGAGGTCTCATGGCGACACAACCGGCACAGCGGGAGCGTCCGCACGGGGTCCGGCGGGCCTTCTTGCGCGCACCCATCTGGCTCTATCGGCACGGCCTCGGCTGGATCCTCGGGGAGCGCTTCCTCCTCCTCACGCACATCGGGCGCAAGACGGGGCGGCCGCGTCAGGCCGTGCTCGAGGTGGTGCACCACGACGCGGCGAGCGACACGTACTTCATCCTCTCGGGCTGGGGCCATCGGTCGGACTGGCTCCTGAACGTCGAGAAGACGCCGGAGGTGAGCATCGACATCGGTCGCCGGCACCTCGACGCGCGGGCGGAGCGCATCGCGCCGGCCGAGGCCGCCGGGGTGCTGGGCCGGTACATGCGCCGGTATCCGCGGGCGTTCCGCCAGCTCGGCCGCTTCATGCTCGGCGAGGCGCTGCCGCCGGGGGATGAAGGTTGCCGCCGCCTGGCGGAGAAGCTGCCGATGGTGGCGCTGCGCCCGGTGGCGCCGGTTCACTGACCGGGCTGGTTGCGGGGAGGGCCCGCGCTCGGGCCTGGGCCCCTGCGGAGCGGCTCGCGCGCCGCCAGCCAGTCCGTGGGAACCCCTTCACGCCCGGTCGCCAGGGCCACGATCCCGCCGACGATGGCGCAAGTGTGTCGTGATCCCGACGCGGGGTCGACAGATAGTGTTGTGCGTCGACTCGCGGTACGCGATAGTGCTCCGCTTCGGTTTGAACCCACGTATCTTCACCAAACCAAAGGATAAGGCCCATGAAGATTCTTTCTCCACGCCTCCACGGGTACCTGGACTACCTCACCGTATTGATCTTTGTCTTGGCCCCCACGTTGCTTGGCCTGACAGGGGTTCCGGCGATGCTGGCCTACACATTGGCGGGGGTGCATCTGGCGATGACCCTGCTGACCAATTTCCCCATGGGTCTCGTCAAGCTGGTTCCCATGCCGCTGCATGGTTGGGTTGAACGTGTGGTCGGGCCCACCCTGATCGCCATCCCCTTCCTGCTCGGCTTCTCTGGTGACACAAAGGCCCTCTCCTTTTATATCGCCATGGGGGCCACTATCATCGTCGTGGGAGTGGTGACGGATTACCAGGGCGTCGAAGCCCCTGCGATGGGGTAACCAGCGCAAGATGCCCCCTGACTGACATCGGCGACGCTGCAACGGGAATCGCAGTCCATCAAAGTATGAGCGTGGCCCGCCCTGCTGGCGCCCCGCCCCGCCCGCCTCTTCCACTTGCCAACGCCGCACGACGTCCCCTGGGGCCCTGCGCCGGGCCTGGAGGCTGCGCGATGAAGCTTTCGTACCGCATGGCGGGCCGGCTCCCTGGGCGGGTCCTGGTCCTGGCCCTGGGCCTCTTTCTCCTCTCCCTGGGGGCCTCCTGCCGCTCCGCTCCGTCCGTGGCCAACACCACGGCATCGGCCTCCTCGTCGGCGGGCGACCGTCCGATCGTCCTCGTCGGCGGCACGCTCTACACGACGCCCGAGGCGCCGGCCATCCCCGACGGGGCCGTGCTCTTTCGCGGCGGTCGCATCGTGTTCGCCGGTCCGCGCCGTGCCCTGCGCGTGCCGGCCCAGGCGCAGGTGATCGACGTGCGAGGCCAGACCGTGGTGGCGGGGTTCTGGAACAGCCACGTCCACTTCACCGAGCCGCGCTGGAAGGGCATCGCCGCCCAGCCGGCCGACCGGCTGGTCACGGAGCTGCAGGCCATGCTCGTCCGCCACGGGTTCGTGCACGTGATGGACGCCGGCTCCTTCCCCGAGGACACACTGGCGCTGCGCCGCCGCATCGAGAGCGGCGAGGTGGCGGGGCCGGGCCTCCTCACGGCCGGCGTGCCCCTGGTGCCGGTGAACGGCACGCCCTTTTACGTCGAGCCGCTCCGCCTGCCCGAGCTGCCCGATCCGGAGACGGCGCGCGCCCGGGTGCGCGAGGGCCTCGACCAGGGGCTCGACGCGGTCAAGCTCATGACCGTGGGGCTCACCCGGCAACGCCCGTTCCCGGTGATGCCGCTCGAGGTGGTGCGGGCGGTGGCGGAGGAGGCGCACGCGCGGCACCGGCTCGTGCTGGCGCACCCGACCAACGAGGCGGGCATCCGGGTGGCGCTCGAGGGCGGCGTGGACGTGCTCATGCACACGACGCCGATCAGTGGGCCGTGGAGCGAGGCGCTGGTGGCGGCGCTCGTGCGGGCGCGCATGGCGCTCGTGCCGACGCTCAAGCTGTGGGACTGGGAGCTGGCGCGAGCCGGGCGGGACGCGGCGGAGCGAGCCCGCTTCCAGGCCGAGGGCATCGAGCAGCTGCGCGTCTTTGCCAAGGCGGGCGGGCGGGTGTTGTTCGGTACGGACGTGGGCTATCTCATCGAGGACGATCCCACGGACGAATACGTGGCCATGGCACGGGCGGGGCTCGATGGCCGGCAGCTCCTGGCCACGCTCACCACGGCGCCGGCGGCCGAGTTCGGTCTCGGGGAGCGCACCGGCAAGCTCGTGCCCGGGATGGACGCGGACGTGGTCGTGCTGGACGGGGATCCGGCGCAAGACCCGCGGGCCCTCGCCCGCGTACGCCGCGTCTATCGCGCGGGCCGGCTCCTCTGGGGGGCCGAGACGGCCGGCAATCTCTCTCGCCAGCGCTAGGAGCGGTGACGCATGAAAGAACCCGACGTACGGCCGAGGAGCCTGGGTTCTTTCGTACCGTCACCCGCGCCCCGTCACTGCACCTGGCCGCGGGCGGCGATGGGCCACACGTCTTCGAGCCGGCCGTCGCGTACGACGTAGTAGACGTCGTGCAGGTTGATGGTGGTGTCGCAGTGGCTCGGCACGAGGAGGAGCTTGTCGCCGACGCGCGGGGGGTTCGGGGTGGCCTCGTGGTGGATCCTGCCGTGCTCGTCGCCGGCAAAGACGTAGCGCGCGCCGTCCGTGCCGTGGACGAGCGGGGCGCCGGCGTCCGAGGAGGCGGACTTCCAGCCGGCGTCGACGATCGCCACGTCGGGGCGGGTCTTGCTGATGACGGTGGTGAGGAGGAAGAGGGCGTGCTCGAAGCCGAGGCCGCCGACGCCGCCGTACTGCGCGTCCATGACGACGTAGGAGCCGGGCTGGATCTCGGTCACGCCGGGGTGCCCGCCGGCCGCGGCGTGGGTGCCGGTGCCGCCGGTGGTCACGATCGCGATGTCGTGGCCGGCGGCGCGCAGGGCCTCGGCGGTCTCGACGAGGAGCTGCAGGGCCTTCTGGCAGGCGGCGGCGCGGGCGCCGGGATCGGCGATGTGCTGGAGGTGTCCTTCGTAGCCCTGGACGCCCACGATCTCGAGGCCGGGGCGTCGCGCGAGGGCCTGCGCGAGGGCGAGCGCCGGCTCCCCGGGGAGGACGCCGGTCCGGCCCTGGCCGACGTCGACATCGAGGAGGGTGGGGAGGCGCAGGCCGGCGGCCTGGGCGGCCTCGGAGAGGGCGGTGGCGGCGCCGAGGTCGTCGACCACGGTGTGGATGCGCGCGTGGCGGGAGAGGGCCACGAGGCGGCCGACCTTGGCGGGGCCTACGACCTCGCTCGAGAGGAGGATGTCGCGGATGCCGGCCTGCACCATGATCTCGACCTCGCCGAGCTTGGCGCAGGTGACGCCGATGGCGCCGGCGGCGAGCTGCCGGTGCGCGAGGAGGGGGGTCTTGTGGGTCTTGACGTGCGGGCGGAGGCGGACGGGCCGGCCGGCGTGGCCGGGGTGGCCGGCGCCCGCGGCGGCGCCGTGCGGTCCGGGGTGCGCCTCGGCCATGCGCCGGATGTTGCGCTCGGCGGCGGCGATGTCGAGGATGAGGGCGGGGGTGTCGATGTCGGCCAGGGGTTGGCCACGTCTCCATTCACGCATGGGGGGCGTTCCTGCAAGGGGTTTGAGCGTTCCTGCAAGTCGTCGGGCATGTCTGCAAGGGGTTTGGGCGTGTCTGCAAGGGGTTTGGGCGTGTCTGCAAGGGTTGGGGCGTGTCTGCAAGCCGTTGGGTCATGTCTGCAAGCCGTTGGGCCATGTCTGCAAGTCGTTGGGCCATGTCTGCAAGTCGTTTAGGTGTGTCTGCAAGTCGTTGGGCCGTGTCTGCAAGTCATTGGGCCGTGTCTGCAAGTCGATCGGCCGTGTCTGCGAGTCGCTGGGCCGTGTCTGCAAGTCGCTGGGCCGTGTCTGCAAGTCGCTGGGCCGTGTCTGCAAGTCGATCGGCCGTGTCTGCAAGTCGTGGGAGCGTGTCTGCGAGTCGTTCGGCCCCGATGGAACTGACTCCGGGAGGAGGGTGGATCTGTGGGGGGTCGCCGGTGAACCGTGGACGTTCGGGTTACCGGTGCCTCTTCGGGGCGACGCCGCGATCCGCGCTGTAGGCCCCCCAGACGACGCCGAGGAGGGTCACGACGGCGCCGAGAAAACCCTTCCAGCCGTAGGGCTCATGGTAGAGCGCCAGGCCGAGGAGCATGGCGCTCACGGGCGTGAGCTGTGAGATGACGCCGGCCAGCGCGGCCGAGGTGTAGCGCAGCGCGTAGGTGAAGAGGAGCTGCGCCGCGAGCGAGACGGCGCCGAGGGCGACGAGCAGGGCCCAGCCGGTGGACGAAGGCCACTCCCACCAGCGAATGGTGAGCGGCGCGCACACGAGGAGGCCGATGGCGGAGAAGGAGCTGAAGAGTTCCCAGGCGCCGTCGGACCGCCGGGCCCAGCGGATGGCGGTGACGGCGCCGCCGGACAGGACCGCCGCCATCATGCCGACGATGTGCCAGGGGCCGATGCCGCCGCCGCTCACCGCGACGCTGCCGGTGATGACGAGGCACACGCCGACGAGGGTCACGATGAGGGCGCCGATCATGGAGGCGGTGAGCGGCTCGCTGAGGAACATGGCGGCGAGGACGGCGGTGAAGACGGGGGCGGTGTAGTTGAGGAGGGTGGCCATGCCGACGGGGAGCTTCCAGATGGCCAGGAAGTAGCAGAGGACGGCCAGTCCTCCGAGGAGGCCGCGCAGGACGACGCCGGTGCGGTTCTGGATGCGCAGGGGCCGCCAGGTGGCGTAGAGGCCGCAACCGGCGGTGCAGACGACGAAGCGGACGAAGGCCACCTGCGGGCCGGAGACCTCGTGGGCGGCGTGCTTGGCCAGGATGGCCATGATGCCGAACAGGATGGAGGACACGACGAGGAGCAGGCGGCCCCGGTGGAGGTCGGTGTCAGGGTCGGTGGCGCTGTGCGGGCCCCGGGGGTTGGGGATGCCACCGGTGGTAGGGTAGTGCGCCGGATGGGGGGCAGGGGCGTTCATCGCTGGGGCGCACCATATCACGGCACGCTGATGTGCTCGCGGGGAGAGCGGGAGGGGTGCTCACGCTCACGACGACGCTCACGCTCACGACGACGCTCACGCTCACGAGGATGACGACGCTTACGCCGAGGCGCGCTCCCGGGGGGGCGTTGGCGGGGTCGGAGGGGGCTGGGTCAACAGGGTCCTGTGCATGTCGGGGGGCGTGCGGTGGGCGGAGGATCCTTTTACTTTTCGCTCCCTTCGCCTGTTGCCGCCGTCGGCGGGGTGATATCCTGGGGCGGTATGAGCCGTCTCTTTCTCGTCGCGTTGGTGCTCGCCGGCTGTGCTCACGGACGGCCGGCTGCGGGGCCTGTGGTGTCTGGGGTGGTGCGGATGTTTGGCGATACGCGCGTGGCCGGGCATTACGTGAGTCCGCGGGCCTACGAGCATTTCCTGCGCTCTCAGATCGCGTCGCAGGCGGGGCGTCACGAGGAGGCGGCCGACGAGCTGCGGCGGGCGCTGGTGTCGGATGGGTCGTCGGCCTATCTCCGCACGGGGCTGGCCGAGGAGCTGCTCGCGCTCGGGCGGCTCGACGAGGCGCGCAATGAGATCGAGATCGCGGTCCGGCTCGATCCCGGGTTCGCGGATGCGTATGTGGACCTCGGTCGGATCGCGCGGTTGGTGCAGGATCCGGGTGGGGCGGAGCGGGCGTATCGCCGCGCGGTGGCGCTCGGGGTCTCGGAGGAGACGGCGTATCTCGAGCTGGCGTCGCTCTATGCCGAGCGCGGCGAGGCGGCGCGCGCGGCGGAGGTGCAGCGGCAGCTCGTGCAGCGCTTTCCGGGCTCGGCCGATGCGCACTATGTGCTGGCCGAGGGGATGCTCGGCCGTGGGGATCTGGCCCGGGCCGAGAGTGAGCTGCGCGCGGCGCTGGCGATCGATCCGGACCACGTCGAGGCGTGCCGCGAGCTCGGTCGCCTGCTGCTCGCGGACGGCCGGGTGGATCAGGCGGCGGAGGTGGTGAAGGTGGGGTACCTGCGCACGGGGCAGGTGCTGCTCGCCGGGCTGTGGGCAGACGTCGAGGTGGCGGCGGGTCATCCGGAGGCGGCGGAGGCGATCTACGGCCGGCTGGTCGAGGGGCCGCGTCGTCCGATCCGGGTCGGGTCGCAGGCGCCCGGGGCGGAGCGCACGCTGGCGGTGGGCTGGCTGCTGGTGGAGCGGCATCAGGGCGGGCGCGCGCTCGCGATGCTCGACGAGTTCGGGAAGCGCGAGCCGGAGGTGAGTACGCAGCCGGCCTGGCTGCTGCTGCGGGGGGCGGCGCTGGCAGAAGCCGGGCAGACGGCGGCGGCGCTGGCGGCGTGGCGGCGGGTGCCGCAGACGGCGGGCGAGTCTGTGCAGGCGCGCTGCCGGGCGGCCCGTCTGCTCGCTCGGGAGGGGCGTTTCTCCGAGGCCCTGGCGGAGCTCGGTCCGGCGTTGGAGCCGGCGGGACGGCAGGCGTCCCTTCACGGGGCCGGGGGGCCGGCGCAGCCGCCGCGAGACGAAGAGCTGCTCGCGACGCAAGCCGAGATCGAGGAGCGCTCGGGGCATGGGGACGAAGCGCGGCGCCGGCTCGAGGTGGCGTCTCGGGAGCGGCCGGAGGCGGGGGCGCTGCGCTATGCCCTGGCGCGGGTGCTGGTCCGCGCGGGCGACTGGGAGCAGGCGGTGGCCACGGTGCGTCCGCTCGTCGAGCGCCGCGCCGATGATGTGGTGGCGCTCGGGTTCCTGGGCTACACGCTGGCGGAGCAGGGGGCGCGGCTCGAGGAGGCGCGGCGTCTCCTCGAGACGGCGGCCACGCTGCAGCCGCTCTCGGGCGAGGCCGCCCATCACCTTGGCTGGCTGCACTTCAAGGCCGGGGCGCTCGGCGAGGCCAAGCGCTATCTCCTGCGCGCGGCGCGGCTGCTCGGAGATGCGCCGGAGGTGCAGGCCCACCTCGGCGCGCTCTATCTGCAGGAAGGGGATCGTCCGCGGGCGCTCGAGGCCTATCGTCGTGCGCTGGCGGGGCAGCCGGAGGAGCCGCTGCGCCGCGTGGTGGAGGAGCAGGTGCTGCGGCTCGATCCGGGGGCCGGGGTGCGGGCGGCGGTGAGCCGGGAGCAGCACGCGCCTTGATGGGGGCGACGACGGTGCAGCCCTTGATGGAGGATCGAATGGCGGCGCGGGGGGGGGTGGCGGATTTCCGTGGGCTCGGGCGGGTGCTGGGGAGCGTGCTGGTGCTGGTCGGGCTGGCCGGGTGCCCGCGTCCTGCGGTGCGGCCGTACCCGCCGCCGAGCGCGGCGGAGCTGGTGGCGTATCTCCGGGAGCGGGTGATGCGCGTGGGGGCGCTGCGCAGCGAGGCGAAGGTGGATTACTTCGAGGGGCGGGGGCAGCGGGTGCGGGTGACGATGGATTTCCTCATCGGGCCGCCGGCGCGGCTACGGGTGGACGCCGAGAGCCCGATCGGCGGGGCGGTGATCGGCAGCCTGGCGAGCGACGGCGAGCAGCTCCAGTACCTCGACGTGGAGCGCAACCGGTACGTGATCGGGCCGGCGCGGCCCTGCAACATGGCCCGGCTGCTCCGAGTGAACCTGGCGCCGGCCGACATGGTGGCGGTGGTCGCGGGCGTGGCGCCGCTGCTCGGCGAGCCGGTGTCGGTGCGCTGGAAGTCGCGCGACGGCGGGCGCGAGGTGCTGGTCCTGCGCGGGCCCGGAGGTGAGGAGGAGACGATCGAGCTCGAGGCGCGCGAGCGGCGCTGGAACGTGCGTCGGGCGGAGCTGCGGGAGGCTGGGGGGCGGCTGCGCTATCGCCTCGAGCACGAGGACTTCGGGTCGGACGATCCGGCGCTGCCGGGCAAGACGCATATCGTCGAGCCGGGGCGCAAGGTCGACGTGGTCATTCGCTATAAAGAACGCGAGCGGGGCGTGACGCCGCCCGAGGGGGCGTTTCACCTAGATCCACCTATGGGTCTTGAGCCCGAGGTGGTAGATTGCGAATTGTGATCGCGCCTTGGGCCGTGCGAGGCAGGACGCGCTTCACGTGTGGCCCTGCCGAGGGGGGGGACCTGTCTGGGCGATCCCTCGGGAGTTCATCGGATGAAGAGCCTGGCATTCGGTAAGACTGATCAGTGCGTTGTCCTGATCCACGGGCGGCATCCCTTGAGCGACCCGGAGTGGAAGGCGTATCTCGAGTTCGTTCGCCGGGCGGTCGAGCAGGAGGGCATTCATCGGGTCCTCGTGTGGACCGCGGGGGCTGGCCCTTCGTCCAAGCAGCGGCACCTGGGCATCGAGATCTTCAAGACCTACCAGGGCACGCTGCGCACGGCGGTGCTGTCGAGCTCCCCGGCGGCGCGCGGCATCCTGTCGGCGTTGAGCTGGTTCGTCAAGATCCAGTACCGCGTGTTCGCCCCCAACGACATGGACTCGGCCCTGGCGTACCTCGAGGTTCCGCTCGCGGACTCGCAGGAGGTCAAGGAGCTGACGGAGGCGCTGAAGCGGGAGGTGGTGTAGCGCCGCGCCTGAGGGGGGAGAGGATGGTAGTCTCCGGCCGCAACCAGCTGGTTCCCAGCTTTGTTACGGAGGCGCCATGGATACACTTGTGACCTTTTCTGCGGGCGGTGGCAGCGCGCAGGGCTACCTCGCCCGTCCGGGCCAGGAGAAGTACGGTGTCGTCGTGCTCCAGGAGTGGTGGGGCCTGGTCCCGCACATCAAGGACCTGGCCGGTCGCTTCGCGGCCCAGGGATACGTAGCGCTCGCGCCGGACCTGTATCACGGCAAGAGCACGGTCGATGCCGAGGAGGCCACGCATCTCATGAAGGGCCTCGACTGGGGTCGGGCGCTGCAGGAGATCGGGGGCGCGGTGGGGTACCTGCGTCAGAACGAGGGCTGCACGCGCGTGGGGGTGGTGGGTTTCTGCATGGGAGGCGCGCTCGCGGTCCTGGCGGCGACCCAGCCGGGCGTGGATGCGTATGCGGCGTTCTATGGCTTCCCGCCGCAGGGGGAGCTGGACAAGATCAAGGCGCCGGGGCTCCTGTTCTTCGGCGAGCAGGAGACGTTCTTCTCGGTGCCCGACGCCCAGGCGTTCGCGGCGCGGCAGCGCGGCCGAGGGGTGGATACGGAGGTCGTCATCTACCCGGGCGCAGGCCACGCCTTCTTCAACAACGAGCGCCCGGAGGCCTACCGTAAGGACGCGGCCGACGACGCCTGGCGGCGCACGCTCGGTCTGTTCGGTAGCCGCCTGCGCGCGCGCTGACCCGAGGATCTCGTGTTGAGGGGGGATCCGTCCCCCCTCAACCGAGCCCGCAGAAGTCTCAGTCCCCGCGGTAGCGGGTGAAGAGGAGGGAGGCGTTGGTGCCGCCGAAGCCGAAGCTGTTGGACAGCGCGGCGTCGATCCGGACCTCGCGGGCCGTGTGCGGGATGTAGTCGAGGTCGCACTCGGGGTCGGGGCGGTCGAGGTTGATGGTGGGGGGCAGGACCCCGCGCTGGATCGCGAGTACGGACAGCCCGGCCTCGATGCCGCCGGCCGCGCCGAGGGCGTGGCCGATCATCGACTTGGTCGAGGACACGGCCAGCCGCCGCGCGTGCTCGCCGAAGGTGCGGTGGATGGCGCGCGTCTCGGCGATGTCGCCCTGCTTGGTGGAGGTGCCGTGCGCGTTGATGTAGCCGACGGCGCTCGGATCGAGCCGGGCGTCGCGCAGCGCCATCTGCATGCAGCGCACGGCCCCGGCCCCATCGTCGGGCGGCGAGGTGATGTGGTGCGCGTCGGCCGAGAGACCGTAGCCGCGCAGCTCGGCATAGATCCGGGCGCCGCGCCGCCGCGCGAACTCGAGCTCCTCGAGCACCAGCACGCCCGCGCCCTCGGCGATGACGAAGCCGTCGCGGTCGGCGTCGAAGGGGCGGCTCGCGTGGGTGGGGTCCTCGTTGCGCGTCGACAGGGCGCGCATGGCGTTGAAGCCGCCCACGCCGAGCACGGTGATGGTGGCCTCGCAGCCGCCGGCCACCATGACGTCGGCGTCCTCGCGCTGGATGGTGCGCAGGGCTTCGCCGATGGCGTGCGCGCCCGACGAGCAGGCGGACACGTGCGAGAAGCACGGGCCGCGCAGGTGGTGGCGGATGGAGACGTGCCCGGGGACGATGTTGACGATGATCTGGGGGACGAAGTACGGCGACACGCCGCGGCGCGGGCCCTTCTCGAGGATGGCCTTGTAGGTCTTCTCGATGGTGGCCACGCCGCCCAGGCCGGCGCCGATGTAGACGCCGGCGCGCTCGGTCTCCGCCTCGGTGAGCTTCAGCCCTGCGTCGGCGATCGCCAGATCGGCGGCCACCACCCCGAACTGCACGAAGCGGTCGAGGTGCTTGGCCTCGCGCGGCTCGATGTACTTGGTCGGATCCCAGCCGTGCACTTCGCCGCCGAACTTGGTGGCGTAGTCGGTGGTGTCGAACAGGGTGATGGGGCCGATGCCACTCTTCCCCTGGAGGGTGGCGCCCCAGGTGTCCTCGGTGCTGTGGCCCAGCGGTGTGATCAGGCCAATACCGGTGATGACGATGCGTCTCAAGAGATCTCCTGCGGTAGTCGAACCGCGCCGGAGCTCGGGCCCCGAGGGCTGGGCTTGGCGCTAGGCTTTCTTGTGGTGGTTCTTGATGTAGTCGACGGCGTCCTTGACGGTCTTGATCTGCTCGGTGTCCTCGTCGGGGATCTCGATGGAGAAGGCCTCCTCGAGGGCGAGCACGAGCTCCACCACGGCCAGGGAGTCGGCCTTGAGGTCGTCGATGAAGGACGCCTCCATGCGGACCTTCTCCGGGCTCACTTCGAGCTGGGCACAGATGATCTCTTTGACCTTGCTTTCGATATCGACGCTCATGGGGCCTCCCGTCTATGGGGGTTGGATGAAGTGGATCGTATTTACATCAAAAGACCGCCGTTGACGCGCAGCACCTGCCCGGTGATGTAGCTGGCTTCGGGCGAGACGAGGAAGCGCACGGCCTCGGCCACGTCCTCGGGGCGTCCGATGCGTCCGAGCGGGATCTGGGCGAGCAGGGCCTCGCGGGCCGCTCCCTGGACGTGGGCCGTCGTCATATCGGTGTCGATGAACCCGGGGGAGACGGCGTTGACGGTCACGCCGCGCGCGGCGAGCTCGCGGGCGAGGGAGCGGGTGAGGCCGATGAGGCCGGCCTTGGCGGCCACGTAACTGGTCTGGCCGGTGTTGCCCATCTCGCCCACGACCGAGGTGATGTTGATGAGGCGCCCCGACTCCTTGGCCTTGAGGAGGTGGCGGGCGGCGGCCCGCGCCACGTGGAGCGCGCCGGTCAGGTTGACGGAGATCACCTGCGCCCAGTCCTCTTCCTTGAGGCGCAGGATGAGGCCGTCGATGGCGATGCCGGCGTTGTTGATCACCACGTCGAGCCGCCCGTGCTGTTCGGTGATGGCCTTGATCGCGGCGTCGACCTCGTCGGCGCGGGCCACGTCGAAGTGGGCGAGCTGGCCGGTGGCGCCCGCGGCCTGCACGGCGGCGAGCGTCTCCTGGGCGGCGGCCTCGTTGGCCGTGTAATTGATGACCACGTGCAGCCCGTCGCGGCCGAGGGCGACGGCGATGGCGCGGCCGATGCCGCGGCTGGCGCCGGTCACGAGTGAGACACGCTTATCCAGCATGAGGACTCCCCTGGGACGAGGACGAGACCGGGGCCGGGGCCAGGGCCCGCAGGGCCTCGGTGATGTGCGCCGGCTCCTCGACGTTGGCCATCGTGAGGGTGGGGGCGATGCGCTTGATCAGGCCGCTCAGCACCTTGCCCGGGCCGAGCTCCACCGTCTGGGTCACGCCCGCGGCCGCCAGGGCCTGCACCGATTCCTCCCAGCGCACGGGCGCGGTCACCTGGCGGACGAGGAGCTCCTTGACCCGCGCGGCCTCTTTGTAGGGCTTGGCCTCCACATTGGACACGACCGGGATGCCCGGCTCGGCGATGGCGACACGCTCGAGCTCGAGCGCCAACCGCTCGGCCGCCGGGGCCATCAGGCGGCAATGGAAGGGAGCGCTCACCGGCAGCTGCTTGACCAGCTTGGCACCCTTGGCCTTGGCCAGGGCCATGGCTCGCTCGACGCCCGGCTTCTCCCCGGCGATCACCACCTGCCCGGCGCCGTTGAAGTTGGCGGGCGCGCAGTAGCTGTCCTCACCGTCGCCGCCCTGGGCCTCGCGGCAGAGGTCCTCGATGGCGCGGGCCTCGAGGCCCACGATGGCCGCCATGGCGCCGCGGCCCGCGGGCACCGCCTCCTGCATGAACTTGCCGCGGAGGTGCACGAGCCGCACGGCATCGGCGAAGGAGAGCGCGCCGGCGCACACGAGCGCCGAGTACTCGCCGAGCGAGTGGCCGGCCACGAACTGCGGGTGCCAGCCGGTGGCGCTCGTGACCATCCGCCAGGCGGCCACCGAGACCGTGAGGATGGCCGGCTGCGTGTGGGCCGTCAGCTGCAGCTCCGCCTCGGGCCCCTCGAAGCAGAGCCGCGACAGCGAGAAGCCGAGCGTCTCGTCGGCCGCCGCGAACAGCTCGCGCACCGCGGGGAAGGCGTCATGGAACGCCTTGCCCATGCCCACGCGCTGGGAGCCTTGTCCGGGAAAGAGAAAGGCCAGCATGTCTACCACCGCACGAGCGCCGAGCCCCAGGAGAAGCCGGCGCCGAGAGCACAGAACAGGAGCAGCTGCCCCGGCTGGATCTTGCCCTCGCGCACGGCTTCGTCGAGCGCGATGGGGACCGAGGCCGAGGACGTGTTCCCGTACTTGTGGATGTTGAGATAGAACTTCGAGAGGGGCAGCTTGCACTTCTCGGCCACGCCCTCGATGATGCGGAGGTTCGCCTGGTGGGCGATGACCCAGTCGATGTCATCCGGCCCCACGCCGTTGGCCTCCATGGCCGTCTGCGAGGCGCGCGAGATGTTGCGCACCGCGTGGACGAACACCCCGCGGCCGTTCATCTTGACGAAGTGCTGGCGCCGCGCCACCGAATCCGCCGAGGCGGGGCAGGAGATGCCGCCGCCCGGGATGTGGAGGAGCGGGGCCTGCGCCCCATCGGCGAAGATGTGGGTCGACAGGATGCCGCGCCCCTCCTCGTTCGAGGCCGCCAGCACCGCCGCCCCGGCGCCGTCGCCGAACAGCACGCAGGTGTTGCGATCGGTCCAGTCGAGCCAGCGGGAGAGGATCTCCACGCCGATGACCAGCACACGCCGGAAGCTGCCGGTGCGGATGAGGCCATCGGCGACCGTCATCCCATAAAGGAAGCCGGCGCAGGCCGCCGCCATGTCGAAGGCCGGGCAGCTCGCACCCAGCTTCTGCTGCACGATCACGGCCGTGGCGGGGAGCGGCGAGTCGGGCGAGATGGTGGCGCAGATGATGGCATCGAGCTGGTGCGCCTCGATCCCGGCCGCCGCGAGCGCGTTCCGCCCGGCCTCGGCGGCCAGATCGGAGGTCGTGCGCCCCTCCTCGAGGATGCGGCGCTCTCGGATCCCCGTGCGCTCCACGATCCACTGGTCCGAGGTGTCGACCAGCTTTTCGATATCGGCGTTGGTCATCACCTTGGAGGGGACGGCCATACCCGTGCCGATGATCCGAGTTCGCATTCTCTAACCGTCCATTTCCGTCGCAGGGCCCGAAGCGGAACGCTCCGTGTCGGGCTCGGGGTTGTGATCGCCCGTGCCACCCCCATCACCCTGCCACAGCGCCCGGTGCCTCGTGATCGCGTCTCCCACGGCAGGTGCCAGCCGGGCATCGACGAAGCGCGCCGCGGTACGAATCCCGTTCTCGATGGCGCGGGCCGAGGAGTTGCCGTGGCAGACGATGGCCACCCCGTCGATCCCGAGGAGCGGCGCGCCGCCATATTCATCCTCGCTGAGCCGCTCCTTGAGGCGGTTGAAGGCCGGCTTCATGAGGAGCGCGCCCATCCGCACGAGGGGCGAGCGGGCCGCCTCCGAGCGGAGCAGATCGACGATGAAGCGGGTCACGCCCTCCGTGGTCTTGAGCGCGACGTTGCCCGTGAAGCCATCGGTGACGATCACGTCCGCCAGTCCGGTGAAGAGATCGCGCCCCTCGAGGTAACCGATGAACTCGAAGTCCCGCGGCACCGTCTCGTTACTCAGGAGGTGATAGGCATCACGCGTGAGCGCCGTACCCTTGCTCTCCTCCTCCCCGTTGGCCAGGATGGCCACCCGGGGGCGGGCCACACCAAGGAGAGTGCGCGCGTAAGCCGCCCCCATCACGCCGTATTGCGCCAGCGTCATGGGCCGTACCTCGGTGTTGGCGCCGACGTCGAGCACCACGCACTGACCGCCCCCACGGGTGGGACACAAGGTGATGATCCCCGGCCGATCGACCCCTTTGATCCGGCGCAGCACGAGCAGGCCACAGGCCAGCATCGCCCCCGAGTGACCTGCCGAGACGACGGCCGCGGCCTCGCCGCGCTTGACCAGCTCGAAACACACCCGCATCGACGCGTCCTTCTTTGACTTCACCGCCGCGGCGGGGGCGTCGTGCATGGTGATGACCTGCGAAGCGTGGTGCACGGTCAGGAGCGGGGGACGGGGGTCGTGGCGCGCCAGCTCGGCCTCGAGACGCTCCTTGTCACCGACCAGTGTCACGGCCACGCCATGGTGGCGCGCTGCGGCCAGACTCCCGGCGATCTCGGGGATCGGCGCATGATCCCCTCCCATCGCATCGACTGCGATCCGGCGCATCGAAGGTTCGGTGACGGCGCTTCCGGTGACTACTCTTTCGCCTCGGTCTCGAGCATCTTGCGGTCGTGATAGTAACCGCAGTGGGCGCACACGCGGTGCGGCAGACGCGGCTCCTGGCAGCGCGGGCAGAACGCCTGAGCGGGCTTGGCCACGCTGCGCATCCACTGGGCGCGGCGGTGATCGCGCATTGCCTTGGACTTCCTTCGCTTGGGGACAGCCATGTGTCTCTTCCTTAGTTAGGGCTTGGTTGGGGTCTGTCACCGCGCCGGCGAAACGGCGAGGGATTAAAGTTTGAGGTCCTTGAGCGCAGCGAACCGCGGATCGGGCGACTCGGGCATACAACCGCAATCGCCCTCGTTTCGGTCCTGACCACAGATCGGGCACAGCCCTTGGCACGATTCGCGGCACAGCGGCGTCATGGGAATCGCCAGAATCAGCGCCTCGCGGAGGATATTGTCAAGCACCACGTACTGCCGATCGTGCGTCGCGAACTCGACGTCATCGGTGACCCGGTCTTCGGGCGGGAGCTCGTCCTCTGGTATGAACGTGACCCGCAGGGGGACGTCGACCCGCAGCGAGGTCGGGACGAGGCAGCGAGCGCATGGGATCGTGAGCGTGCCTCCCAATTGCCCCCGAGCGAAGACCTGATCGCCCATCCGGTTGAGGAAGAGCGACGCGAACGCCTGACTTTTCTGCAGGTCGGCATCGAACCCCTCGAGGGCGTCCCCCAGGAAGGCGCGGTCGAAGGTGATGTCCAGGGCCCGGCCACTATCCGGTATGTCCTTGATTTTAATACGCATCATATTGCCGGAGGATGGGCCGAGTGGGGCGTTTGTATAGTGAGGGGGGGGGCCTGTCAAGCAAAAACCCGGAGAGTCCGGGCGGGTCTCAGCCGTCGTGACTGCCCGGGTTGCAGGCGGATCGAACGCCGGATCGCCCGGTGCATGGGACCGAAGGGGTCAGAAAAACTTCATCACAATACTTGACGGTCATCTGGTGCTGTGGCAGAACAGCCGCACCTTGATGCGGGGTGGAGCAGCCTGGTAGCTCGTCGGGCTCATAACCCGAAGGTCGTCGGTTCAAATCCGGCCCCCGCTACTACCGTGAGTTCTTGATGCGACCCCGGTCCCGAAAGGGACCGGGGTTTTGTCGTTCAGGGCCGTGCGAGGTCGAAGGCGCCGGTGATGCGGAAGCCGCGTGAGGCCCCTCCCCAACTGATGTAACGAGGAGCGGGGTGAGGTGGCGGGCGAGCGCCTCGCGCCCTTTCATGGGATCTCGGTCCAGGAGGTCAAGGAGGCGGCAGAGGTACATCTCGACCGCCTTGGGGTGCGGCAGTACCTTGCCAGGGGCCTGCGCCACCGCGACCTGCATCTGCGCCTTGGCTGTGGCGAGTCGCTTCTCCTCCTCACGGAGTGCTGCGGAGAGTGCCTCGGACCAGCCCACGCGAGCGAGAGATTCGGTGAGGTTTCCGAACCCGCTTGTCAGCTTCACAGATCTGCCTTTGCAGTATCTCGATGCGCTCGTCCTCGGTCGTGGAGGCAGCGGCGAGCTTCTCGGCGAACAGCCGTTGGAACTCGGCGAGTGCCTCGGGGCCGGACAACATCGAGCGAAGTTTCCCGACGACCGCCGCACGCACCTTTCGCTCCGACAGGGTGTCCATTAGGTGCCCAGCCGGGGCGGCCCTATCCAGATGGGCCACTGCCTCGCGATAGACGACCGGCGCGGGGTGCGCAACCTCATCATCATGTCGATGGTTGCGTGACCAGCCACAACACGTTCGCCCTGCTGCCGCACGCCGGGCATCTGAACCCATGCCGCTCCCCCCGCGTGCCCCGTCCCCCCTGCGCGCACCTCGCAGCGCGCCGCTTCATCGGGATGGCGCCGACCGCTCCTTGCGCAGCTGCTCCTCCAGCACCCGTAGCCCCGCGGCCAACACGGGGTCTGCCTCGCCCCCGGGCGCCGTCAACTCGTCGACGAGCACGGGGGGCACGAACTGCTCGCGTGGCGTGCCGTCGAGGTGGCGGAGGCGCTCGAAGGGGAAGGTGAAGCCAAAGTGGTGGCGCGGCAGGGTATGTGTCACCACGGCACCGCGCAGGCCGGCCATGCGCGTCCCCACCAGCGTCGCGCGCCGCATCCCGTCGAGACCGATGGCCATGCCCTCGCCCATGCTGGCGGTCCATCGCCCCACCAGGACCACGAGCGGCCGGTCGTAGCGGGGCGGTCGCACGGCCACCCGGCGCACCCACGCCGGCCGTCCCCGCGGTACGATGACCTGGTAGCCGCTCGTCTGTGCGATGAAGCGACCCAGAATCGGCTCGGCAACCTCGGTGTTCCCCCCCGCCGCGATGTTGCGCAGGTCGAGCACGAGGCCGCGTGTGTCCATCAGCGGCGCGAGCGCAGCGTCGAACTCACCGACCGTCTCCTCGGCGCCGAGATCGTTGATGCGCACGTAGCCGATGTCCCCCTCCAGGCGGCGGCCCTCGACCCGGGGCAACGTGGGCCAGAGATGCTCGTCCGGCGCGACGTCGCGCTCCTCGGAGCCGGTGCGCACGGTCCAGCGACGGGGTTGGTCGTGCCGGCCCGCCAGCAGCGCGAGCAGGGCCCATTGCCGTGCCGGATCGTCCACGGTCCGGAGCCCCTCCGGAAGCCGCGTTGCCAGCGCCTGCGCCACGGGCACTCCCTGAATGGCGAGGATCTCGGTGCCGGGTCGCAGGCCGGCCTGCGCGGCCGGAGAGTCGGCGCGCACCTGGGTGACGATGGCCTTGCCGTCTCGCCATTCGGCCCACACGTCGAGCCCGCTCGGGACCAGCCGCGTGGAGGAGGGCAGGTTGACGTTGAGGTGCGCGTGGTTGTCGTAGAGCGATTCCATGGTGCGCTCGAGCACCGCGATGAAGGCGTCCCGGTCGCAGGCGTTGCGCGCCTGGTCGCGGTAGCGCAGACGCACGGCGGCCCAGTCGGTGGTCTTGGCGTCCCAGTAGGCGTACTCGTCGCGGATGCGGTGCCAGAGCACATCAAAGTCGGCGGCCTGGGCGAGCGCGGCGCGACGGTCGGGTCGGCACGCGCCGGGCGCTCGAGGCTCAGCGTATACCGACGTGGGCAGCCACATCCACGCCAGGCCGGCACCGACAAGAAGGAGGTGAAGGAGGTGCGCGCGGGTCAGGCGGGTCGGCGACATGGCGAGTGGACTACCACGGCTCCCTGCTGCAGCGGAACTCACAGCATTGGCGCAGCCGTCGGCGCTTGGCCGAGGCCTGATGGTGTTGGCGCCGCGTTTCCCCGAGGCGCGGTCCCATCGTTCACGGCTCGGCGGCGGTTCCTACGCCCACCGGTCGCATCCGTGGACAGTCATCCCCGTCGCTTTGCAGCCTGATGTTCTTTGCCACGCTTTTGCTACAGCGTTGCGATGGACGCAGGCGGGCGGTCCTGCGCGGCTTCAGCCCGACTGGGCCTCGTCCTTGGCCGTGAGGTACTCGTTGGTCCAGCGCCGCGCCACGCCGAGCAGCTTGAGCCCCTCGAGCTTGTCGATGGGCCCCGCTTGCGTTCGCTCGATCGAGAGGAGCGCCGCCGGCACCCCCAGCGAGCGGTAGGCCCGGATCTTGTGATGCCCATCGAGCACGAAGGAGGTCCGCCCCTCGGCAACGCGGATGACGATGGGCAGCGGCCGCGCCCCCCCGCGGATGGCGGCCCGGTAGTGCTCGATGCGGGCTGGATCCATGCGATCGCTCGGTCGGGTGGCGACCAGCGTGTGATCGCCTGGATAGAAGTGTTCGCGCTCCTCGGTGAACGAGAAGCTCGAGTCGTACTCGAGCACGTCGCGCACCGGCACCTCGGGCAGGTAGCTCAGGCTGTACTGACCATCGCCGAACATGTTGACGAGCACCCCGAGCTGCGCCGCCAGGCCCTTGCCGAGGTCGAGCCCACCGTCGAGCAGGGGGGCTAGCGGGCGCAGCGCGTCGGCGAGGGCGGTGCTGTCGCCGCTGCGCGCGAGGTACTGACCATCGCAGCGGCCGCCGTCGGACCACTGCAGGAGCACCGGGCCTCCGTTGATGAGGAGCGCGCAATCGAAGTCATCGCCCCGGATATCGATGGTGCAGCCGCGCCGTAGCACGGGTCCATCGTATCAGGTCATCGCCCCCCTGCGCCCGTACGAGACATTCTTTGAGGACGACGCCGACTCACGCAGGTGAGGGTGCCCCATGGCCTCGACGGTGTGACCTGCTATCGGGAGGGGGGCGTGACCGCGGGAGACCTGCCGGTCCTCCAGCAATGCGCACCGCAGCCCGTCATGTCCGCGATCGACAGCGTGGCTTCAAACGGCGCGCTCGTGGTGCCGCTCCTGAGGAGGGCCGGTTCGAGCAGCTGGCCGTCTGTCGAGCGCACCGATGCGTCGAAGCGTAGCGTGATCGGCGCGGTCAGCGGTACGTCGCCCTTGAGGTCATACCGGAAGGTCGGGGCATCGGCGTAGGGCTCGGCGAGCAGCTCGCCGGGGACGGGACTCCCATCGACCAGCACACGCACATGGGAGGCCATGAGCGAGCGCGGGACACGCCGCGTGAAGGTCCAGGTCACATAGCGGACGTGGGCTCCGTCCTTGCTGACGAGCTGCGCCGACTCGAGCCGCAAGGCCTCCTCGCGCGGCTGGGCCACGAGGGGGGAGACGGTCGCCTCGTCTCTGGTCACACCGCAACCTGCCATCAAGAGCACAAGGGAGCTCGCAAGAAAGAGTGATGTCTTCATGGGGTGGCTCCTGTCAGGGGTTCTCGTGGATGACGGTGAGGCGGCTATCGGCCCAGATGTCGGAGTTGTACCAAGTCTCCGGATCGGGGGTGCCGGTCACGTAATAGACGGCGAATTGGGACGGCGAGCAGGCCTTCATGTGGGCCCACCCCGAGAGCGGGTCGGAGTAGGAGCCATGGCAGCTCGTCTTGTCGCACGTCCCCAGGTTCGGGCACGACGCGTCGCTCGTGCAGATCGTCTGGTGGTCCGAGCACACCCCGAGCCCGCCGCTCACTTCATCCTTTCGATGATTGGAGTCCGTACAGAAGTCCTGCGGCCAGCTCGTGGGCCACCGGGCGTCGAGGAACTCGCGGTGCGAGCTGTTCATGATGGAGTGGCCGTCGAAGATGCCGCCCACCTTGGCGCCCCCGTTCGGCGGACATCCGTCGTACTCGTCGGTCATGTTGTAGTAGCAATGGCCAAGCTCGTGCACGATCCCGAGGGCCGCCTCGCCGGCCGCCAGGTTGCCCCACCACTGGCCGTCGTACACCGACCCCTGGAGGACGCTGAAGCCGCAGCTGGCCGCTCCGCCGAGGCCGTAGCCCCTGCTGCAGCTGCCGCCCTCGCCGAAGGTGACCAGGCGGATGTTGCAGGGAGACCCGCCGCAGCCATAGACGTTGTCGGTGACCTTGGGCACGTTGTTGTAGATCTCCCAGCGGGAGATGACCGCCGTGCCATCGGTCGCCTGATAGAAGGCCCCCGAGGACGCCCGCAGCAGGTTGAGGATGTTCTGCGTCTGGTCCATGGGCGTCTGCCCCTGGGGCGCCCAGCTCTTGTAGTTCACGCCCTCGACGCCCACGGTGAAGGCGAGCGTCTTGGCCACGTTGTTGGCGTAGGCGCGATAGGCCCCGGCGCCGGAGAAGGACCGCACGGCCCAGTACACGATGCGGTCGTAGGACACCGGCTGCACGTACACGGCGTCCTCGCACATGGTGTCTTCCTGGGTGAAGCCGGGGATGGGATAGGGCCGGTCCTTGCAATTGGTGCCGCGGGTGCTGGATTGGGTGTTGGAGGTGGGCGACGGGAACGGATCCGTCGGGCTCACGTAGAGGTCGAGGTCATAGGCCGTTCTCCCGCGGTAGGGCGTGTCGGGCTTGACGTGGATGAAGAGGCCGTTGCCGGCCTTCTGCAGCGTCTTGAAGTACCGTACGTCCCCGCTGCCGAGGAGCACCCCGTTGAGCTGCATGTTGGCGTGGTACTGGCTCACGGTGGAACGCTGCAGGGCGGGCTGGTTCGACGTGCCGCACCAGACGTTGACGCCCTTGAGCGCCCAGCCCACGTCGTCGACCGAGACGTCGCTGGTGAAGCGGAGGTTGAGGAAGTTGTCGTCGTAGGACGGGTCGTCCTGCACGGGGAAGAGCGCCGGCGTCGTGTAGGTCTGGAAGCCGTAATTGTCGAGGACGCCGGTCAGCACCATCGTCCCGTTGCGGTCCGAGATGAGGAACTTGTCATAGCCGCTCTCGAGCTCGAACCGCGAGAAGACGAGCTGCACCTGGGTCACGTTGCTGCTGAACCACATCTGCCAGCCGTAATCGATGTTGTTGGCGTACCGGTCGGCGGGGCTGTAGCCGGAGGCGTTCACGGCGTTCGCCGCGTCGACGGGGAAGCGCCTGACGTCGTCGTTGTAAGGGATGAAGTTCCATTGATTCGGCACCGGGCAGTTGATGGGCGCGGGTTGCGCCTCCGCGTGGGCGGCGGCGGTGATGGCGCCGAGGAGCACGAGGGCCATCACGGGTGGCTGTCTTCTTTTCTTCATGGGTCACCTCATCGAGTGAGAGGGGGGCCGGTCGCCGGCCACGCCGTCGTCACGCGGTAATGCACTCGATGTGCCGGCAGGGGCCGGGGACGTCGGGGAGCGTGTGATCGAGGGAGCGTCGGGAGATGGCGGCCGCTGGTCGCGGCGTGCCGGGGGGATGATGTAGCGCGCGAGGCAACAACCGTTGCCGGACCAGCAACACCCGGGCGGTGGGGCCTTTCGAGAGTGAGTTGCAGAGCAGATTGCACGGTCGGTGCTCCCTCGTGAGGGGGGAGGCGGCGGCCCTGGTCCGGAGTAGAAAATCTTCACGGTGGCCTTCACACCGCTCAACGCAGGTTTCGTCGCGGCGCGGGGGCTTATCTCTACCCCCATCCACTGGGAGCGGTCCTCCCTCCACGAAGGAGCGGCGAGATGCAGAGACGAAGACTGGGAAAGAGCGGCCTGGAGGTCTCGGCCATCGGGCTCGGCTGCATGGGGATGAGCTTTGGCTACGGTCCCCCGGCCGACAAGCGCGAGATGATCTCGCTGATTCGGACGGCCGTCGAACGCGGCGTCACGTTCTTCGACACCGCCGAGGTCTATGGGCCGTTCACGAACGAGGAGCTCGTGGGGGAAGCCCTCGCGCCGTTCCGCGGGCAGGTGGTGATCGCCACGAAGTTCGGTTTCAAGCCCGGCCCCGACGGCGCATCGAGGTGGTCTCTCCTGGATAGCCGACCGGCGCACATCAAGGACGTCGCCGAGGCCTCGCTCAAGCGGCTCAAGGTCGATGCGATCGATCTGTTCTACCAGCACCGCGTGGACCCGGAGGTGCCGATCGAAGACGTCGCGGGCGCGGTGAAGGATCTGATTGGGCAGGGGAAGGTCAAGCACTTCGGCCTCTCGGAGGCGGGGGCGAACACGATCCGTCGGGCGCACGCGGTGCAGCCGGTCGCGGCGGTGCAGAGCGAATACTCGCTGTGGACGAGAGGTCCCGAGGCGGAGGTGTTGCCGACGCTCGAGGCGCTCGGTGTGGGGTTCGTCCCGTTCAGCCCGCTCGGCAAGGGCTACCTGACGGGCCAGGTGAACGAGGCCACGCGGTTCGACAGCAGCGACTTCCGCAACATCCTTCCGCGCTTCACGCCGGAGGCGCGCAAGGCGAATCAGGTCTTCGTCGAGCTGCTGGGCACGATCGCGGCACGGAAGAGGGCGACGCCGGCCCAGATCGCGCTGGCCTGGCTCCTCGCGCAGAGGCCGTGGATCGTTCCCATCCCGGGGACCACGAAGCTGCACCGTCTGGAGGAGAACCTCGGGGCGGCGGACGTCGAGCTGACGCCTGACGACCTCCGCGAGATCGAGGGCGCGGCCTCGAAGCTCACGGTGCAAGGCGCCCGCTACCCCGAGAACCTGGAGCGATTGACCGGTCGCTGAGTGCCGAACGTCTTGCGCGCGTGGGGCGTTCCGTTGTTCATCCTGCGGCCTACGGGGAGCAAGCCTCCCTTCACCAAGGAGCGAGTCGAATGCAGAGAGTTCAAGCGTGGGGGGCGCCGGCGGCTGGGAAGCCGCTCGCGCCCATGACGATCGAGCGTCGGGAGCCCGGACCTCACGATGTGGTCCTCGAGATCCTGTTCTGTGGCGTGTGCCACTCCGATATCCACCAGGCCCGCGACGAGTGGTCGGGGGGGCTCTTCCCGATGGTCCCCGGGCACGAGATCGTGGGGCGGGTGGCGAGGCTCGGCGGCGCGGCCTCCAAGTTCAAGGTCGGGGATCTGGCGGGCGTGGGGTGCCTCGTCGACTCCTGTCGCGGCTGCGCGCCCTGCGCCGAGCAGCTCGAGCAGTTCTGCGAGAAGGGGCCGGCCCTCACCTACAACGGCACGGAGATGGACCGGAAGACGCTCACCTATGGGGGCTACTCGACCGAGATCGTGGTGGACGAGCGCTACGTCCTCCGCATCCCCGCGGGGCTGGATCCGGCGGGGGCGGCCCCGCTCCTCTGCGCCGGGATCACGACGTACTCGCCGCTGCGCCAGTGGGGCTGCAAGCCGGGCGACCGCGTGGGCGTGGTCGGCCTCGGCGGGCTCGGCCACATGGCGGTGAAGCTGGCGGCGTCGATGGGGGCGCAGGTGACGGTCTTCAGCACCTCCGAAGGGAAGGCGGCCGACGCCCGCCGGCTGGGCGCCACCGACTTCGTGGTGACCCGGGGCGGAGGGCTCGAGCGGTTGGCGCGCCGGCTCGATCTCATCATCGACACGGTGTCGGCGCCGCACGACTACAACGCGTACCTCGCACTCCTGCGTCCCCGCGGCGCGATGGTGCTCGTCGGCGCTCCGCCGAGCACCGCGACGCTCGATCCGTTCGCGCTCATCCTCGCCGGCCGGCAGCTCGCCGGCTCGATGATCGGCGGCCTCGCCGAGACCCAGGAGATGCTCGATCACTGCGCCCAGCACGGGGTGGTCTCGGACATCGAGGTCATCCCGATCCAGAAGATCAACGAGGCCTACGAGCGGGTGCTCAAGAGTGACGTCCGCTATCGGTTCGTGGTCGACGTGGCGAGCCTGCGGAACTCGGCGGCGTAAAGAGGGCGCGGCCCGCGCATCGGAGCTCTTGCTTGCCTGAGCAGATCTAGGGTTTCCATTCCAGCTCCGTCAGTCTTCCCAGGTAACGCTCGGTGACCTCTTCGATGACCACGTCGGGACGCTCGCGTTCGATGAGCGCGGGGTCGAAGCCGTTCGCGCTCGAGAACTGGAAGAAGTAGCAGCGCGCGAAGTCTTCTCCCAGGAACTGGATCCACCGCACCCCAAACGAATCGTGCAGCACCACGGCCCGGGGCAGGCCGGGGGACGGGTTCTCCGTGACCGCCGTCGGGGCCTGATCGCGGAAGCGATCGGCGCTCGGGATCTGGTGGGCCTGGTGGCCACCCCGCGGACGGATGGCGAACTCCCGGTCGCCCCAGGCGCGGCCGAGGCCCAGCATCCGCGCGAGGTCTCCGTCGGTAAAGGGGGTCGGCTCGATGATGAAGTCGGCGGGCGTGCGCGGCTTGATGGCGATCCCCTGGGCGGCGAGCGCGCGGGCGAGGGCCTGGTAGCCGAGGAAGGCGCCGAGGTTGTTCCAGTGGGAGTCGGAGTGCAGGTAGAGGTCGTCGGCGCCCTTGGCGCGATGGAGGGTGTCGCGCAGATCCAGGACGGGCACGGTGGCGTGCGCGGCGAGGTGGGCCGTGAGCTGGTCGAGGCGGGTCCTGGCGCCGCGCGGCTGCAGCTCGTCGGGCAGGTGCTCGGGGTAGATGGTCTGCTTGTTGGGCACGAGGACGAGGAGGTAGCGGATGCCGCGCGCCGCCAGGCGGTCGTGGGTGGCCTGGACCGCTCCCCGGAGCCGGTCGAGGTCCTCGTCGGAGAAGGGGAGTCGGCCCTGGAGGTCTTCGATGCTCGCGCCGTCCCGGAGCCCGCGATAGTAGAGCCACTGGTCGCGGCCGAGGACCACGTTGGAGACGGGGGACACGTGCAGGAGGCGGAGCGCGACGAGGTGGTGCAGCTGGATGAGCTCGGATCGGAAGCCGAAGTGATCCTCGAAGTAGCGCTCGAACTGCCGCGGGAAGCTGTGGCGGCCGGCGAGGGTGAAGGTGGGCCTTGGCGCGAGCGTGCGCTGCTCGGCGGTGCTCGTGCGGTGCCCCTGGAGGAGCATGCCCCCGAGCGGCAGCGTGATGGCGAGGAGGAAGGCGATGCACAGGATGCGTTCGGAGCGCGTCATCAGAACCGGAAGTAGATGAAGGGGTTGTAGGTGCTGGTGGCCATGTACGAGAGCGCGAGGAGGAAGAGGGCCACGTGGACGGCGGCGGCGCTCGAGGAGGCGCGGGTCTCGGTGAGGTGACGGCCGAGGCGGCGCCACACCGGCGCTGCGCCCACGAGGCCGAGGAGGAGGGCGAGGCGCTCCTCCGTGCCGATGAGGCTCGCGGCGTGCGCCACGTCACCGCTCGGGTTGCCGAGGCCGCAGAGGCCCTTCAGGAAGTGGAGCGTGGTGTCGAGGGTCGCGGCGCGGAAGGGCACCCAGCCGACCATCACGACGAGGAGCGCGTAGAGGCGGCGCAGCCCCGTCGGCGCCCGCTCGAGCAGGCGGCCCCAGCCGGTGCGTTCGAGGACGAGGAATGTGCCGTGATAGAGGCCCCAGAGGACGAAGTTCCAGCTGGCGCCGTGCCAGAGCCCGCACAGGAGGAAGACGAGGACCAGGTGGAGGCCCGTGCGCAGGGGGCCGTGCCGGTTGCCGCCGAGCGGGATGTAGAGGTAGTCGCGGAACCAGCGCGACAGGGAGATGTGCCAGCGGCGCCAGAAGTCCTGGATGGAGGTGGCGGTGTAGGGGTAGTCGAAGTTCTCGACGAGCTCGAAGCCGACGAGGCGGCCGAGGCCGATGGCCATGTCGGAGTAGCCGGAGAAGTCGAAGTAGATCTGGAGGGCGTAGGTGACGGCGCCGAGCCAGGCGGCGCCGAGGCCGAGCTCGCCGGCCGGCAGGGCGAAGACGCGATCGGCGACGGCGCCGACGGTGTTGGCGATGAGGATCTTCTTGGCGAAGCCGAGGATGAAGCGTTCGACGCCGCTGGCGAAGCGGCGGCCGTCGCGCGGGCGGTGCGCGAGCGCGGCGGCGAGGTCGCCGTAGCGCAGGATGGGGCCGGCGACGAGGTGGGGGAAGACGGAGATGTAGAGGCCGACGCGGATGGGGTCTCTTTGCGCCGGGACCTCGCGCCGGTAGACGTCGATGACGTAGGAGAGCGCCTCGAAGGTGACGAAGGAGATGCCGATGGGCAGGTGCACGGGCGCGAGGGCGAGGGGCGGGCGGTGGAGGCGGAGGAGGAGCGCGTCGAGGTTGGCGGCGAGGAAGCTCGTGTATTTGAAGTAGACGAGCGCGCCGATGTTGAGCAGCACGGCGGCGGTGAGCGCGAGGCGGCGTAGGCCGGGTCGCTCGAGGCGCGCTACGGCGAGGCCGAGCCCCCAGTTGAGGAGGATCGACGCCACGAGGAGCAGGACGAGCTCGTGCTCGCCCCAGGCATAGAAGGCGAGGCTCGCGAGGAGGAGGAAGGCGTTGCGCAGGGCCTGCGGGGCGACGGCGTCGACCGCCAGGACGAGAGGCAGGAAGAGGAAGAGGAACAGGGGCGAGCTGAAGACCATCCGACCCTCGTGTGAGGCGGTGAGGGGGCGATAGGGTCAGGGGCTACTGGAGCTGCCCGAAGTCCTCCCCCAGCCGGCGACGTGGGCGAGTTTCAGGGAGGCGGTATCCGGCGTCAAGCGCCTTGCGCACGGCGGGGACACCTCACGGGAGCGGCCGGGAGGGGCCGTGTGTCCCGGGTGCAACCGTGACACGGCGGGGGTGTCACTGTTTCATCTGCGCGCGGGAGGGGGCAAACCCCGTGGAGCCACGCCCCTCGGGGGACGGCATATGCCCTGCACATGGCTGCGGATGTTCTGGGTTCGCGCGCAGGAATCCGCCGCTCGCGCGGGGCGCGCAGAGAGGAAGAAAAATGATGACGTATCGCTATCTGAAGTGTCGTTCCGTGGGGGGCGCGGGGCTCGCGGGGGCCTTCGTCGCGGGCCTGGGGCTGCTAACGTGGGGCGCTCCGGGTCGGGCGCAGGAGCTCGACCCGGCGAGCTCGCTCCTCCGGGAGCCGGACGCCGCGAGTCCGCTCCTCCGGGAGCCGGATCTCGCGGCGGCGCGCTTCCGGCCTCCGGTGTTCTGCCCGGTGTCGGTCAACCCGGATCGTTCGCTGCTCGTGCGCGATGCCGAGGTGTTGGCCCACTTCTCCTTGCAGACGGTGCTGGGGCGCATCGTCCAGAGCGCCGGCGGCGCGCCGGGGAACGCGCTGGCGATGTATCGCCAGTGGTGGGACGCGAACAACGACGCGGCCCATGCCCAGACGCAGGGTGGGCCGCACTGCGACGACACGCGCGATGGCGCGGGGCGGGCGGTGCTGAACGGCTTCCCGATCGATTGCCCGCGGCAAGAGGGCCTGCTCGCCGCCACCAATCCCTTCGACGGCGGGCCGGATTCGTACGAGCCGCTCGCGCTGTCGAACCGCTTCGACCTGATCCCGACGCCGGGCGGCAAGAACTGCGGCGAGTACCGCATCGTTTATGGCAAGCGCTCGGGGCAGACGCAGCGCTTCGATCGGAACCTCCTCATCTTCGAGGCGGTGCTGCCGAACCCCGACCCCTCGCGGGGGGCCGCCGCGTGCCGCCCGGTGGCCGCGTTCTGGGCCCGGCTCTCGACGGTCACCAACGCGGCGACCCGCGCCCAGATGCTGCGATCGTTCTACTTCAATGGGCTGCCGGGCTTTGCGCCGGTGATCTCGGCGAGCCATTACGGCGGGAGGGATCGCAACTCGGGCCAGATCCGCACCAATCAGTTCACCAACGACCGGGACTATTTTGGTGAAGGGCCGAAGCGGCAGCCGTGGCAGCTGCGCGAGTACATCGTCGAGGCCACCCGCTGCACGTCGCGCTCGTGTGTGCCGCGGATCCTGCCCCGCGCGGTGAAGATCAATCCGTTCGGGCCGCTCTTCGCGGGGAGCGATGCGCAGGCGCAGGATTTTCAGAATGACTTCGTCGAGCATCAGGTGCCGCTGCTGGTGGAGAACGACATCAACCGCATCGCGATGGCCACGCCGGCGCGCTTCAACGGCGGGCAGAGCACGTCGCAAGCGCCGACGGACAACGACTACAAGCAGCAGGCGCTCGGCAACGGTTCGCTGCGGAACGCGGTTCAGAACAAGCTCACGGCGCTCGGGCGCAACGACCTCACGCCCGAGGACGTGATGGAGCGCGCCACGACGCAATCGTGCGCGGGGTGCCATGAGGTGAGCCACGGGCGCAGTCTCGGCGGCGGGCTCACCTGGCCGTCGGATCCGCCCTTCACGTTCACGCACGTGAACGAGCGGCAGGAGCTGTCGAACGCGCTGCAGACGGTGTTCCTGCCGCATCGGGGGCAGGTGCTGTCGGACTTCGTGTGCCGGCGCAGGATCCAGCCGCTCCTCAGGCCCGATGGCTCGGTCGAGGAGCTGGCGGAGCCTGCCTCTACGCCGGCCGGTACGCTGGGCGGCGCGACGATCGAGTAGTTCTGTCCTTTCCGCTCGGCCTCATCGATCTTCATCGAGGGGCCTCATCGATCTTCATCGAGGGGCCTCATCGATCTTCATCGAGGGGCCGAGCGGTTCCTCCCCGTAGGCCGGTGGCGACCTGCCACGCGGCCATCCCCAGGATGACGAGCCACAGCACGGTCAGCGCCGAGTTCGCGGGCCCGGCGAGCTGGCGCGGATCGAAGCCCTCGGTGGTGGGAACGAGCACGGAGTACAGCCCGAGCGCGGCGCCTGCGAAGGCGAGCAGCGACAGGCCGCGGCGCCACCAGCTGCGGCCGGTGAGCAGCGCGGCGCCCATCATCCCGGTCGATAGGAAGATGGCGCTCCACTTGGCGGTGGTGGCCACGCGCAGGCGCTCGATGTGCTCGTGGGCGGGGGTCGGCTCGCTGGCCAGCGCGATGAGCGCGCGGTTCTCGATCCAGTCGCCTGACGTCATGACGAGCGCGAGCAGGGTGGCTATGGTGAGCATTCTCTTCGTGCGCCGGTCGGCGAGGAACGCGAGCGCGGCGATGGTGAAGCTGGGGTAGGCCAGGGCGAAGGCGAAGTCCGTGGTGTTGATGAGGTTGAGCGCCGCACGCAGTCGCTGGCCGGCGGGGCTGTCGAAGGCGCCGAGCAGGTGCGAGACTTCGCTCTCCGAGCGCGCGAGTTCGAAGCGCAGGATGAACGATTGGAGTTGGTCGGTGGGGATGGTCTGGCTGCGCGCGCCCTGGACGGCCATCAAGGCGCCGATGGCGATGGTCATGGCGGCGGTGAGCAGGACGAAGAGGGCCGGCCTGGGGAGCCCTGCGCGATGGGGGGCCACGAGGGTCATACCTATCACGGAACCGTCCGGGGGGCGCCGCGGGCGAAGTGAGTGCGGCCTCGGTTCATGCGATGATGCGGTCCATGGTGGCTGGCCGAGGGAAGACCCAGCGCAATATCGATGAGGGCCTGCCCCTTCCGGCGGTGCAGACGGTCCCTGCCGAGGCGGATGAGCTCGTCACCCATCACGGCCATGATCGCCACTTCCTCTCCCGGCTCGAGCGCGTCGCCTGGCGCGAGGCCGACCTCGCGCTGCGGCTCTATCACGAGCCGGCGCTGGTGCGCGGGCTCCTCGCCGATGCCTCGGTGCCCGGGGCCGCCGAGCGCATCGCCCTGGCCATTGCCCCGGGCCAGGACCCGCCTCATGTGCTGGTCACGCGCCAGGGCCGCTTCATCACGTGCCTCGGCCCGGGCATGCGGATCGGCGAGCTGCCCGTGCTCGCCTGGGAACGGGTGCAGATTCACGTCGAACGCGCCGACCGGGACGCGAGCCGGCTCAAGCTGGCTCTCTCGACCCTGCGCGCACTCGGGGGCGACCTCCTGGGGCGCAAGCTCGTCGACTCCGGGGCCCGGCTGACGCGGGAGGACTTCCAGCAGCTCATGGCCGTGGAGCCGCTGCTCCACGACAAGCTGCTCGCCGAGGTGGCGCAGACGTTCGGCTACCTCCGCAAGAATATGCCGCTCATCGCTCGCATCAAGCGGCCCCATCACGAGGTGCCGCTCTTACGCAATTACTGGAACTCGTTCCATTACCTCGGTCATCTGCTCCTGCTCACGAGCTACGACGGTCGTCGCAGCTTCGCTCACATCGAGAACCGCACGTGGAAGCACAATCTGTTCGAGTACGTCTACGTGCCGATGCTCGAGCTCGGCTACGGTCCGGTGGCGCTGCGCGCGCTGTGGGCCATCGGTCGCGCGGGCAAGCTGGCGCTGCCGGCCTTGAAGCGCATGCTGCAGGATCAACCGACGGCGATGGGGTGGTGCTTTCCGGCGCTCGGCCTGGTGTCGATCGCGATGCGCCATCAGCGGCTGCGGGCCGAGGCGCTCGGCGCGATCAGTGTCGCGCACCTGCCCGCACCGCTGCGCGAGGACGCGCTGGCGCACTGGTTCATCGATGCGTTCCGCAGGCTCACGGACACGCACCCGATCAATGGGGACCAGGGGCCGGTCATGCGCCTCGCGGCGGCGCGCGTCGTCGCCGGGACGCTGCTCGATGGCCTGGACGGTCGTCCGGCCCGCGAGCAGGAGGTGCTGCGGGAGGATGAGTCGATCTTGCCGCGGCTGGCGCAGCGGCCCTTCGATTTCATCGATGATGCCCAGCACATGCGCACGCTGCTCATCGGGACGGTGGCGCTCGCGGGGCGGCCGGCCGAGGAGTTCTACTTCCCTGCCGAACATGTGAACGAGGCCCCGGCGTTCACGCCCGAGGCCGCGCGCGCGCTCGCCGAGATCGCTCGCCCCGGGGGCCCGGTGAAGGCCGAGGCCAAGCCGGGACGCAATGATCCCTGCTCGTGCGGCAGCGGGAAGAAGTACAAGAAGTGCTGCGGCGGCTGACGGCGCTCGGCGAACTGCGATCATCTATGTGCAGCTGCGAGCGAAATATCCGCCGCAGGGCTGAAAAAACGAGACGCTGAGTCCCGAATATCCGCCGCAGGGCTGAAAAAGTCAGACGCTGAGTTCGAAATATCCGCCGCAGGGCTGAAAATATCCGCCGCAGGGCTGAAAAGACGAGACGCTGAGTGCGAAATATCCGCCGCAGGGCTGAAAAAACGAGACGCTGAGGCCGGAGCGTCAGACGCTGAGTCCGAAGCGTCAGACGCTGAGTCCGAAGCGTCAGACACTGAGTCTACGGAGCCGGACGCTGAGTGGGAGGGGGCGGACGCTGAAGGGGAGAGGGCGGACGCAGCGCCGCGATGCGGGGGGGCCGGCGGTCTAGGGGGCCTGAAGGGCCGGTCGGGAGGCGACGGCGGGACCGATGTTGAACGTGCCGTCGAGCCCCTTGTCATCGGTGCGCTCGAAGCGGGTGATGCTGAAGCCGTCGGCGGTGCCTTCGCCTTTCACGGTCCTGATGCCGCAGCTCTCTGGCGCGGGGGAGGGACAGACCCACGCCTCCCCGGGTGCGTAGCGGTTGTCGAGCGCGACCAGGGCGGGCTCCTTCTCGCGCAGGTAGACGCCGGACCACCGGATGGCGGGGTTCCACGGGGCGCCGGGCTGCGTGCGCACGTGCAGGTTGCCGATGAGCAGGATGGCCGTCTCGCCGGTCCGGCGCGCGGCCAGGAGGGACTCGGCCATGACCTGGTCGCGGCTCGAGGGCTCCGCGGCGGTGTCGTCGATGGCCGCGACCCGCAGCGCGAGCCCCTGGGCGCGGAGGCGGCGCGCGGTGTCGAGCAGGGCCACGCGGGCCTCGCTGCTGCGGCCGTCCTGGAACGGACGGTGCCAGAAGCTCCCCTCGATGAGCGCGGCTCGGTCGGTCGGCGCGCCGGGGGAGGCGAGGAACGCGTCGATCCGCTCCTGCTCCTGCCGCGGGATCTCGAGCGCGAGGAGCACGGGCTGGCCGCCGATGGCCAGGCGACAGGCGAGATCGATGGCGAAGGTCGTCGGGCCGGTGAGGCCGTGCAGCTCCCCGAGCAGGACCAGGGGCGTGCTGCGGATGGCGTCGAGGTTGGCGATGGCAGGGCCGCAAGCGCTCGGGTCGATGGGGTGGGCCGCGGCCGAAGGGGCCGAAGGGGAGGTGACGGCGGGGCGCTGCGCGGCCTTGGGGGTCGCGCAGCTCGCGGCGACCGCGAGGGCGGCGGCCAGGGCCAGTGAGCGGTGCTGTGCGGGCGACATGGGGCGGGATTTCATCACCGGGGCGCTCCCGGGGCAAGCGCGGGCGCGAGGGCCACCGCGCTATCTCTGCCGGAGCGCCTTGAGCGCGGCGATGCGTTGTCCGGCACCTTCCAGCTGCGGAGCTTCTGGTGGACGTCGTCGTCGAGCGCGAGCTTGCCGCACTCGGCGAGCGCCAGGGCGGCGGCGGCGACGGGCTTGCTGATGGAGCCGGCCTGGAACAGGGTGTGGGGCGTGACCGGCACCTTGCCGCCGGGCTCGGTGGTGCCGTACCCCTTGGTTTCAGGTGGATCGGGAGGGAGATGTGGCCCCGTGGGGGCGGGCCTTTGCCATACTGGGCGTATGCGCCCACGCGTGCCGGCCGCGATCTTCTTCGATGTGATGGACACGCTCGTGCGTGACCCGTTCCATCACGAGATGCCGGCGTTCTTCGGCATGACCCGGGCGGAGCTCATCCGCGTCAAGCATCCGACGGCGTGGGTGGACTTCGAGCTCGGGCGGATCGACGAGCCGGCGTTCCTCTCGCTCTTTTTGCCGGGTCGGGCGTGGGATCGGGCGGGGTTCTGTGATCACGTCCGGGCGAGCTACGAGTGGCTGCCGGGCATGGAGGCGCTCCTCGCGGACCTGCGCGCGGCGGCGAAGGAGACCCGGCTGTGCGCGCTCTCGAACTACCCCCCCTGGTACCGCTGGATCGATGAGCGCTGTGGCCTGTCGCGCTATCTCGACGCGGCGTTCGTCTCGTACGAGACCGGCGTGCGCAAGCCGGCGCCGGAGGCGTACCTCCTGCCCTGCCGCCGGCTCGGGATCGCGCCTGGGGAGGCGCTCTTCGTGGACGATCGCGGGGACAACTGCGAGGCGGCGCGCGCGGTGGGGATGGACGCGATCGTCTTCCGGGACGCGGGCGCGCTGCGGGAGGCGCTCGCGCGCCGTGGGGTCTTGATCCGAACGCCCGTTTGAGGCCTGGAAAGGAGGGGCCGGCTCGCGGCCGGGACACGCTGCGCGTATCCGTGCGAAGATCAGGACATGACGAATACACACGCGCCGCTGTCTTGGCGCCCCATCGGCCCGGGCCGGGTAGCGTGGTATGTGACGGGGCGGTTCTATGTAGCGAGCGACGGCACGCTCCAGGACGCCGGGTACTTCCTGCGGCTCGGCGATACCTGCGGTGATCTGTTCCGCGAGGCGCCTGGGGCCAAGAGGGGCGAGGCGACGGCCTTGTTCACGTTCTATGCGGAGCCCTGGCGCGCGGCGACGGTGGCCAACGGGGATCTGTCCCTGTCGCTCGCGCCGCCCGGCGACTTCACGCTCTATTACAACCAGGACGCGGGGGCGGACTTCGCCGATCCGAAGTCCTTCGCGCGCGGCGTGCCGATCGCGACCTTCCGGCGCGCGGAGCAGGTCGTGACCACGACGGTCTCGTCGGGGGCGACGAAGCTGTTCGGGATGAACGTCTTTACCGCCGATCTGGTCGCGAGCCGCCCTTTCCGGATCAATGGCGTGACGTACGATGTCGGCGCCTGGCTGCCCCACGGGATCACGCAGTGGGGGCTCGCCGGCGAGGACCCGCTCCCGTCGCCGCCGCCGGGCATGAGCGCGGTGGTGCCGTTCGTCGGCTCGGCGGTCGCGGCGGGGCGCTGACAGGCGGCGGCTTTGTGGTCGCTGTCACCGCTGAAGGAGACTCTCTATGTCCACGTCCACGCCCATGTCCATGTCTGGAAGTTTCGAGGAGCGGCTCCAGGCGCTCGGGATGGAGCTGCCGCAGCCGAGCCAGCCGGGCGCCAACTACGTGCAGTTCGTCCGCAGCGGCAACCTCCTCTTCTTGACGGGCCAGCTGTCGCAATGGAACGGCGAGCGGCGGTTCATCGGCAAGCTCGGCCGGGACTTCGGCGTCGAGGAGGGGCAGCAGGCGGCGCGGCTGTGCGCGCTCAACCTCATCGCCCACCTGCGCGTGGCGCTCGAGGGTGACCTCCACCGGGTGGTGCGCTGCGTCCGGGTGGCGGGCTACGTCAACTCGACCCCCGACTTCGTGGGGCAATCCCAGGTCATCAACGGCGCTTCGGATGTGTTCGTGGCGCTCTTCGGAGAGGCCGGGCGGCACACGCGCATGGCGGTTGGCGTGAGCGCGTTGCCGTATGACGTGGCGGTGGAGGTCGAGGCGGTCTTCGAGGTGGCGTGAGCGCCGTCGAGCGAGGCGCGCAGGGAGGCCAGGATCTCGGCGTGGAGGAGGGGCTGCGTAAGAAATTCTTAAGGACAGGCCTCTATCGTGGCGGGAGCTTACGCAAGGGAGACACTTCATGACGAGGAAGATGGGTGTGGAGCAGGCGCGCGAGATGGCATGGCATGGCCAGAGATCAGGCGGCTCCCCGGTCGGCGCCGCGTTCGTGTTCATCCTCGGGCTCGCGCTCCTGCCGCCCGCGCTGTCGGCCTGCGGCAATGGCGGTTCCTCTGGACCGGACGGCGGTGGGGCCGACCTCGCGACGGCCGTGGACAGCGCGACGGGGACGCCGGACAGCGCGACGGCCGTGGACAGCGCGACGGGGACGCCGGACAGCGCGACCGGAGGCGATAGCGGATCCACGGGCAGCGTGGCGAACGCGGTCTACACCATCTCGAACGATACGACCGACAACCGGGTGTACGCATACACCCGCGCCGCCGACGGGAGCCTGACCGCGCTCAACAGTTACAGCACGGGCGGGCGGGGGACGGGCTCCGACCTGGGGGACCAGGGGGCGCTCGCCTACGACCTCGCCAACAATCGGATCTTCATCGTCAACGCGGGCGACAACTCGATCTCCATGATGGCGGTGAACGGCGACGGCTCGCTGACCCAGGTCGCGCACGTCGGATCGGGCGGCGTGCGGCCGATCAGCATCACGTTCTACGGCGACATCGTGTACGCGCTGAACGCGGGCGACGCCTCGAACGCCGGCAACATCTCGGGGTTCCAGGTCGCGGGCAGCACGCTGACCGCGGTCGGCACGGCGCAAGCGCTGAGCGCCGCCAGCCCCAACCCGGCCCAGATCGAGTTCTCGCGCGACGGCAAGTTCCTCGTCGTGACGGAGAAGTCGGGCAAGATCGACACGTACGCGGTGTCGAGCGCGGGCGTGGCGTCGGGGCTGAAGACGATCGCCGGGGCGACGCGGAGCCCGTTCGGCTTCGAGTTCACCGCCACCGGGTATCTCGTCGTCTCGTACGAGAACGGGGGGACGACCGGCTCGGCCACGAACTCGTCCTATCGGCTGGGCACGGACGGCACGCTGACGCTCATCAACTCCGTGCCGTCGAATCAGACGTCGTCGTGCTGGGTGGCGACGGCGGGGAACTATGCCTACGTGGCGAACACGAAGAGCGCGAACGTCAGCGCCTACAGCGTGGGCTCCGACGGGACGCTCACGCTCATCGCCGGGGCGGCCGGGACCACCGGCAACGGCGCGGTCGACCTGGTGGCCAGCAGCACGAACGACTACCTCTACGTGCTGGCCAACATGTCCCACACGATCACCGTCCTCCAGATCAACTCGAACGGGACCCTGACCAACAGGTCCACGTTGAGCAACCTCCCGACCCACGCCATGGGGCTGGTGGCGCGGTAGCTCTCATCGCAGCCCCTCCAGCACCACCCACCGCGCCTCTGGACACCGGTCCGGTCCGCCGCACGCATCGCGCCGCACGCCGTTCATCTCTTCGGGGGGGCCCGCCTGCACGGTAGGCGCGAGCCCCGCCCGCAGCAGCAGCGCCTCCCACCCCGCCGCCCCCGGGCGCCCCTCGACCCGCGCGCGGATCGCCTCGACCAGCCCTGCCTCTGCCCCCGCCTCCACGAATCCGGCGTACACGTCATCGAGTGAGTAGGCTCCATGCCGGGCCCGGCCAAATACGGCGCGCCAGAGCGAGAGCACGTCGGCGCGCGGATCGCGGGCTCGCGCCGACGCCTCCGCGGCGAGCATCAGCGTGGCGCCGCACGCGTACCAGACCTTCACCCGTGCCTCCGTCAGCGCCCCGCTCGATCCGCCTTGCAGGCAGATCGACGCCGCCCGCGCCGCGCGCCCGGCCAGCACCTCGCGCGGCCAAGCCCCCAGCTCCACCAGGGCGCGCCAGGCGAGCACGTCCGCGGCGCCCTCGTGCATCCAGTCGCCCTTGGGCACGTCGTGGTGGAACACCTGCCCGGCCCACAGGTGCGCCGCCTCGTGGGCGATGAGCCCTTCGAAGCCGTGCGCCACCGTGGGATCGCTCGGCGAGAGCGCGGGCCCGAGCCCGAGGTGCAGCTGGATGAGACCATCGAGCGTGCCGCCGCCCATGTCGAGCGAGCGGCCGCGGCCCTCGGTCCTGCCGGAGATGAAGATCGTGGGCCGCCAAGGCAACTTCGCGCCGAGGCGCCGCTCATAGAACGCGAAGAGCGGCGGCAGCAGGCTGCGCGCGGTCTGCGCCGTCTCGGGCCACATCCCGGCGTCCACCACGGCGAGGACGTGCTCGTCTGCGATCGGCTCGACGGTGCAGAAGCAGACGTAGGTGCCATCCTCGGGGTCGTCGAGCACCCAGGGACCGTCGTGCACCTGGCCACGGCCCACGATGCGTTCGCCGGGCAGCGGCGTGAGCGTCACGCGGCGCCGTAGCGACGCGCCGTCCACCGCGGCGGCGAGCTGCCCCGTGTAGACCAGCACGCCCCCCTGCGAGAACCGGAGAAAGGATCGGTAGTCCTTCTCGGGGGGGCGCTCGTCGATCGGCAGCTCGATGTCGAGCCGGCCCAGCCGTCCCTGCGGCGAGGGGGCCCGTAGCACGTCCTGCGCCCCGTCGCGCAGCAGAGGCAGCGGCCCTCCTGGTCCGCGCACCCGCCAGCCCCCGCGGCCTGCCGTCGGCCGCTCGAAGCGCAGCTCGCGCACAGCATCGGTATGGATCCGCGCGACGAAGCGATCGGGCGCGGCGTGCTGCAGCTCGATGCGTAGAACCGGTGGCTCGGACGGCTTGGGCCGCACGCTGGCGCAGGCGGCGAGCAGGGAGAGGAGGGCGAGCAGCAGGGGGATCGGCGCGCGGTTCGTCACGGGAGCCTCGGGCGAGCAGGAGCGGCGGAGCCTGGCGCTTCCTGGGCCCCCTTCGGGGGGCGTGTTCACGGCGTCAGGCGGATCGGGAGCGTCGCCGTGACCGCAAAATCCCTCCGCACACCCGCCTCATCAACCTGGCCGAGCGAGCTCAGCGTGAGGACATAGTCGCCCGCCGGGAACGGCGCCCCCTTGGGCTGGTTGAAATCAGAGGGGCCGGTCCAGTTTCGTCCATCCCAGGCAAAGGTCGCTGGATAGGTGCCCGCGTGCACAGTGGTCGGGACGTCGCTCGGTGGCGGGATGCAGAGGCCGATGTCACAGAGGCAGTACCGCTGGCCATTGCCCGACAGGACCGCCAGCAGGATCAAGCCGCTGGCGTCGGGCCGGCCGCATCCGCCCCCGTCCTGCTGCCGGGTGTAGACGCCGGTCAACTCCCGGTCGGCGACGAGCTGGTAGTCCACGGTGATGCCCGCCGCCGCCTCGGCCAGGCTGAAGGTCGTGCGGGAGGCGCAGAAGTCGATGCGGGCCCCGGGCAGGGTGGAGCTACCGCCCCGCGTGCAGGAGGGATTGCTCGCGGCATCGGGGACCACGGACGCATCGGGGAGGTCGGACACAGGCCTCTTGCTGCAGGCACCGAGCCCAAGAACGGAGAGCGCCACCCCGAGAACCACGCTGCTGTCGTATCGGCCCATGAAGAGAATTTTAGCGTGAACAGAGCGGTTGGGGCTCTTTCCCCTACCGAGCGAGCGCCTCTGGATGGGCTCACGCCGCCGACAGGGACTCGGTGAAGACGCGGGCGAGCTCCGGGACGGCTCGCCGGTTCATGGTCTCGTTGATGAAGAGCAGGAGCTCGATGTGGTCCGGTCCTGGCGCCGCCCTGCCCACGCGGATGCCGCCGCGCGCGAGCGCCATCCGATACCGCGCCGCGTCTACCTTCTGCACGCGGAGTTTGTAGACGTTGGTCCCGCCCGGGATCTTCTCCACCTTGAACCGGGGGTGCTTGCCCAGGAGCGCCCAGAGGGCCTCCGCGGCCTCGATGGCCTTGCGGAAGCGCTCGACGAAGCCATCGAGGTAGTAGAGGGCGACGGCCGCATAGGGCCAGGCGCTGGCCAGTCCGCCTCCGAACACCTTCCGGTCATGGGCCACCTTCTCGATGACCTCTCGCGGACCGGCCAGGATCGCCCCGGCGCCGGCATTGAGGTACTTGTAGAGCGAGACGTACACGGTATCGAAGAGGGCCGCGTACGCCGCGGGGGCGATCCCGGTGTAGGCGCACGCAATAAGGAGGCGGGCGCCATCGAGGTGCAGGCCGATCTTCTCGTTCCGGGCCCACGCGGAGATGCGCTTCATCTCCTCGAAGTCGAAGACCGCGCCGTTCTGGCGCCGGATCGGCGACTCGATGGCGATCGCGCCCACGGGCACGGGGAAGGGGCCGTCGACCGCCTGCCGGCAGGCCTGCTCGACCTGGGCGAGCTTGAAGGTCGCTTGCCCGGGGCCGAGCGGGATCAGGTTCAGGTGGCTGAGCGTCTCGACGCAGTCGAACGAGTCATTGTAGATGTGGCTCTCGGCCGGCACGATGGCGCGCGTCCTGTCACTCGTCAGGCGGCGGATCGCGAGGTGATTGGCGAGCGTGCCCGTGGGGATGAAGACGGCGCGCTCCTTGCCGAGGAGCGCCGCCATGCGCGCCTCCAGCTGCTCGACGGCCCCGCCCGACAGGTAGATGTCGGCGCCGGCGCCTCCCGCCTTGGCGCGATCCGGGAGGAGCTGCGCATAGTCAGGGGGCTTGAGGTCCAGACCGTCGAACAGGAAATGGACGCCCTCTGGGGGCGAGGGCGAACCCTGCGCCTCGGGCGCCCCGGGGGCGGCGAACGCGGCGGGTACGAGCGGCGGGCTCGCGGCGACCACGGCGCAGGCCGCGCCGGTCTTGAGGAAACCTCTGCGACTCATCGTTTTCATGGGTTCTCCGGATGGAAGGGAGCGGCTGGGCCGCATCAGTTGTTGGGCGCGCCGTTGCAGATCCAGTTGGTGATGGTGGTGATCTCCGCCTGCGTAAGCACGGCGCTGGGAGGTGGCGGCATCCGGGTGCCGGAGCAGAGGCCGGAACCGGTGACCTTGTTGACCAGATAGCTGCCGGCGACGTCGCCCGGGCGGACCCGCGGATTGGTGCCGCAACTGGCCGGTACATTGACGAGCTGCGCGTAGGAGCTCCCCGCCGCGAGAGACAAGCCCGCCGCCGGGAAGGACCCGGAATGGCAGCTCGCGCAGCGGTTGGTGAAGATGGGTTGGACCTGGGTGCTGAAGGACGACACGCCCGGGCAGGACGTCAGGTCGGCCGGCGTGGTCAGATCGGCCGGCGTGGTCAAATCGACCAATCCCTGATCGACACGTGGCCCCAGATCACCGGGGGCGGTCAGGTCGGCCGGCGCCGCCAGGTCGGCCGGCGCCGCCAGGTCGAGCGATGCATCCGGAAGGGTGCCGCCATCACTCGGCGCCAGATCCACGGCGGCATCGTTCGCCCCTCCCTGGGGGGGCGGCGCGCCGTTGCAGATCCAGCCCGCCACCTCGGCCAGCTGTGTGTCGCTGAGATAGGGCCCGCCGGGCGGCATGCGCTGTCCCTGCACCGCCGAGGCGATCCGTTGATAGAGGTAGCTGTTCCCCGGCTCGCGTGGCGTCACGTAGACCCTCCCGCTCGAGGGCGAACGCGCATCCACCACCGCGGCGTAGAACTCCGTGATGTTGGTGAAGCGGAGCCCCCCCGCGCCGTCGCCGTGGCAGCCCGCCTGTGCACAACCACCAACGCCCGACGAAGGCGTGGCGCTGAAGTAACGGGCGTATGCCTGGTCGAGCGAGACGGCCGAAGCCGTGTCACAGAGGGGATCGCCCACGGGGCGTACGCGTGTCGAGCAACCGGCACCGAGAGCCCATACTGCAAAAGTACACAGGGCGAATGAACGGCAATAGAAATTTTTCAACATGGACAAATGACTCCTCTCGGGTCTGTATTCTACCTACCTCTCTCACTCAGCATTTCTTCTTTGTTTTGTGGCCCAAGATTCAGCATTTTGTGATACGAATTCTTGTAACGGTGATGCGGCGACGGCGTACTCCTTAAAGAAGGGTCTGGTCGACGCCGATTCACCGACAGGCTCGTCGCAGCAGAGCATTCCGCCTCAAGAGGGCGGCAGGAAAGGGAGATTTCAATGCGAAAGAAACTTTCTAAGGTGGCTTTGTTTGGTTCGGCCGGTGTTGCACTCTTCTCTGCGTGTGGTGATGTGCAAACGGCGGCGTCATCTGCCGCCGATGACACCCACATAGCCGCAGCGCCCACGGGCCAGGGGCTCACGGCCCCCTCTCGGTCTGCGCCGAGCTCAATCATCGCCAACTACCTGCGCGCCCGTGGGGCGAGCGTCAGCGCCGACCAGCTCCGCGTGATCGGTCTCGGACGTGGCAAGGAAGGGCAGGTCACGCACGTCCGCCTCGAGCAGGTCGTCGATGGGCTGCGCGTGCACGGCGCCTACGTCAAGGCCACCCTGGGCGACGACGGCCGGCTGCTGCACATCATCGACCGCGTCGCGCGGGGCAGCAGCGTCGCCGTGCGGGCGAGCGTGGTCCCGCAGGACGCCCTCATCTCGGCCCTCGCGCACCTCGGCTACGCGCCGAGCGCGCTGCAGCCCTCGGGCGAGCGTGGCAACCTGACGAGCTTCGCGCGCACCTCCGAGCTCTACCGCGATCCCTCGGTGGAGCGCGTCGCCTACGCCGATGACAGCGGGGCGCTGCGCGAGGGCTTCCTGGTCGAGACCTGGTCGCTCAAGGGCAACCAGCTCGACTACACCCTCATCGATGGCAACGGCGCCGTGGTCTCGTCCGAGCGCCGCACCAACAATGATCGCTACAACGTATTCGTCGAGGATCCGCTCAAGGGGGCGCAGACCACCGTGAGCGGCCCCGCCGCGGGCGGCGTCCAGTCGCCGAACGGCTGGCTCGGCACCGGCTCGCAGACCACCATCAACATCAGCGGCAACAACGCCCACGCCTACCTCGACGCCGACGCCAACAACGCCCCGGACACGGGCGGCACCGCCGTCACCAACGGCGACTTCCTCACCGCCGTCAACCTCTCCCAGTCGCCCACGACCACCGGCAACCGCAACGTCGCGGTGCAGAACCTCTTCTACCTGAACAACGTCGTCCACGACAGCCTGTACGCCCACGGCTTCAACGAGACGGAGGGCAACTTCCAGATCAACAACTTCGGCCGCGGCGGACTCGGCAACGACCCGGTCAACGCCGAGGCCCAGGACGGCAGCGGCACCGACAACGCGAACTTCTCCACGCCCAACGACGGCAGCTCGCCGCGCATGCAGATGTACCTCTGGACCGGCGCCGGCCCCGACAGCTTCGTCACCGTGGGCGGCACCAGCTACGGCGCCTATCAGGCGTCCTTCGGCGCGGCGCTCACCACCACCGGCATCAGCGGCGCCATGGCCCTCTACAATGACGGCACCGGCGTTGCCACCGACGGCTGCGAGGCCAGCACCACCTCGCTCACCGGCCGGATCGCCCTCGTCGATCGCGGCACCTGCAACTTCACCGTCAAGGTCCTCAACGCCCAGAACGCCGGCGCCACCGGCGTCATCATCATGAACAACACCGGCGCCGACGACGCGTTCGCCCCGGGCGGCACCGAGCGGAAGGTCAAGATCCCGTCGGTCATGGTGAGCCTGAACTCGGGCAACGTCCTCCGGACCCAGAGCGGGACCACCGCGCAGCTGCGCCACAACTCGGTCACCCCGCTCCAGATCGACGGCGACATCGACGCCGACGTCGTCTTCCACGAGTATGGCCACGGCCTCACGTGGCGCATGATCGGCGGCATGAGCGGCCCGCTCGCGGGCGCCATCGGCGAAGGCGCGAGCGACGTGGTGGCGTTCCTCCACAACGGCGACGACCGCATCGGTGAGTACGCGTTCAGCAACCCGCTCGGCATCCGCCGCCAGCCCTACGCCAACTACCAGGGCAGCTACGCGAGCGTGACCGGCGCCGAGGTCCACGACGACGGCGAGATCTATGCCGCCGCCATGTACCGCCTGTGGCAGAACTACCTGGCCGCCGGCTACACCACCAACACCGTGCTCGACGACTTCGTGGGCGGCATGCGGTTCACCCCCTCGACGCCGACCTACGAGCAGATGCGTGACGGCATGCTGCAGCAGACCGCCGGCACCGGCCGCGAGTGCCTGATCTGGCGCGCCTTCGCCGCCTACGGCATTGGCGTCGGCGCCTCGGGCACCGTGAGCAGGACCGGCACGGTCACGATCGTCGAGTCGTTCGCCGTCCCCTCGACCTGCCCATAACGTCGCACTGAAGGGGCCGCCGCTCCCGGCGGCCCCACCCTCCTCCTACCCCTCCTACCGCCCCCCTTCGACCGCCACTTCGACCTCTGCCGGCAGCGTCACCTCGAGCAGCTCCAGCTCGGGCGAGGGCTCGGCCAGCGCATGTCGCATCCCCGCGGGCACCACGACCGAATCGCCCGCAGCGAGGCGCTCCGCCCCACGGCCCTCCGCCTGCAGGGTCACGCCGCCATCGAGCACGAACCAGAAGAGGAACTCAGCGTCGTGGCTGCACATCACCGGCGGCGCGCTAACGCGCGGGCGGACCGTGCGGGCCCCGGCGAGGCCGCGCGTCGCCGCGCCGATGCCGCTGTCACGGCACTCGTAACCGTCGAGGTGCCACGGCTGCCAGATCGCCTTGGCCGCCTCGTGGCGCACGAAGCGCTGTCCCCCGAAGTCGCGGTCGGGCCGCAGAGCAGAGGTAGGTAGCGCCAGGCCCGGGTCGGCGTGCGTCTCGTGCTCGGCCGGGCACCCGATCTCGATCACCTCCAGCCCCGGCGAGCTCTCGAGCACGCGGTGCCGGATCTGCGGCGGCTGCAGCACGCAATCCCCCGCCGCGAGCACAAAGGGCTCCCCTTGATCCTCGTACACGAGGCGCGCCCAGCCCTTGCGGCAGTAGATCATCTGAAAGCGCACCTTGTGGAAGTGCACGTAGTCCGGCACCGGCCCGCCGCCCGGGATGCAGATGTGGGAGGCGATGAAGCGCCCGCCCTGCCGATCCGGGATGAGATCGCGATACCGCATCCCCGCGCGCCCCACCTTCCACTGCGCGTCGTCGGTCATCCGGCTGAGCGTGAAGGACTGCTGGATCGGCGGCAGCACAATCGGCGCCTCGGCGGGCGCGAGCTCGACGCGGGTGCCGTTGGGCGCGGTGAGCACCGTGTCTCCCCCGGCCAGCGCCGCGGGATCGCTACACAGCAACCTGAGCACCCCCGGCGCCCCCACCGCGCCGCGTTCGAGCCTGAGCCGCACCCCATGAGCGGCGATCACCGCCACCATCGGGTCGTCGGCCGGGAAGATGGCCTCGACGCGAAAGCCAAGACGCTCGGTGAAGAAGGCCAGGGTCGCGTCGAGGTCGCCACAGGGCAGCACGACCTGGGCGGCACGAATGAGGTGGGCGTTGCTCGTTTCCATGTGTCGCCTATGGGCTGAGGCTGACACCCTTCATGGATGGCAGCAGCGGTGTAGGCGCCGGAACATACACTGATACCGTCCACGACGACCAGCTCGCCGGGCACTCAGGGTGCTGAACGAACCTGAACGCCCCCTGCACCGGCTACCAGCGGTCCCTCACCAGGGAAGCCACCTCCGTAACGGCGGAAGCAGCCCCCGTAACGGCGGAAGCAGCCCCCGTAACGACGGAAGCAGCCCCCGTAATGGCGGAAGCAGCCCCCGTAATAGCGGAAGCAACCCCCGTAACGGTGGAAGCAACCCCCGTAACGGTGGAAGCAGCCCCCGTAGTGGCGGAAGCAACCCCCGTAATGGCGGAAGCAGTCCCCGTAATGGCGGAAGCAGCCCCCGTAATGGCGGAAGCAGCCCCCGTAATGGTGGAAGCAACCCCGTAGCGGTGGAGGCAGCCCGCGAACGGCCCGCGGAGCCGACTATTTCTACTGCGCCAGATGGCTCTTGGCCGATGAAGCGAGGGTCTGTGGGGTCCCCCCGCAGGCGAGTTCCGCAGGACCGGCCTTCCTTCAGTTCTTCCGGTAAGAAGAAGGCCGGTCCGAGGACCTGTTTGAGCCAGCGGGGGGACCCCACAGACCCTCGCGTGACGCCCCCTCTGACGCCGCAGAGCCAGCGATCCATGGCCTGCCCCGGCGCCTCGTGGATCGCGTCCTCCTCTAGTTCTTGCGGGTGCCTCGCCGCGGGTGGGGCCGCTATCGTCACGCCCCATGCGTCCCATCGGCATCGGTCTCCTCGGCCTCGGCAACGTCGGCGCCGGCGTCGTCCAGCTCCTACGCGACAACGCCGACGGCATCGCCCAGCGCGTCGGCGCGCCCGTGCAGGTCGCGCGCGTCGCCGTGCGCGCCCTCGACAAGCCCCGCCCCGTCGACGTCCCGCCCCACCTCGTCACCACCGACGTCACCGCCGTCCTCGACGACCCCGCCGTCGACGTCGTGGTCGAGCTCATCGGCGGCGTGGAGCCGGCGCGCAGCCACGTCCTCGGCGCCATCGCCCGCGGCAAGCCGGTGGTCACCGCCAACAAGGCCCTCCTCGCCGCCTCGGGCGACGCCATCTTCGCGGCCGCCGCCGCGCGCCGCGTCCACGTCGGCTACGAGGCCTCGGTGTGCGGCGGCGTCCCCGTCCTGCGCGCCCTGCGCGACGGCCTCGCCGCCGACCGCATCGAGCGCCTCTACGGCATCGTCAACGGCACCTCCAACTATATCCTCACCCGCATGACCGACGACGGCCGCCCCTTCGACGACGTCCTCCGCGAGGCGCAGGCCCACGGCTACGCCGAGGCCGACCCCACCCTCGACGTCGACGGCTGGGACGCCGCCCACAAGCTCTGCGTCCTGGCCATGCTGTGCTTCGGCGTCCGCCCCCGCCCGGAGTCACTCCTCGTCGAGGGCCTGCGCAACGTGCAGCCCGTGGACATCGCCTATGCCGCCCGCTTCGGCCTCGTCATCAAGCCGCTCGTCCTCGGCCGCGACCACGGCGACGCCGTGGAGCTGCGCGTCCACCCGACGATGATCCCGCGCCGCTTCCTCCTCGCCTCGGTCGGCGACGTGTTCAACGCCATCTACGTGTCGTCGCAGGCGCTCGGCCCGTCCATGTACTACGGCCGCGGCGCCGGCATGATGCCCACCGCCGTCGGCGTGGTCTCCGACGTCATCGACGCCGCCCGCGAGGTCCTCGGCGTCGCCGCCGGCGTGCCGCGTCGCATCGAGCAGCGCCCGGCCCGCGACCGCCCGCTCCTCCCCGCCGGCGACCTCGTCTCGCGCTACTACCTGCGCTTCGGCGTCGTCGACCGCCCCGGCGTGCTCGCCCAGCTCGCCGGCATCCTCGGCGAGCTGGACATCTCCATCCGCGAGGTGGTGCAGGACGTGCCCGAGGGCCCCGGCCGGTCCTCGGCCGGCAACGGCGAGCACAGCGCGCGCATCGTCATGACCACCCACGCCGCGCGCGAGCGCGACGTCCAGACCGCGCTCGGCCACATCAACGCCCTCCGCGGCCTGGTGGCCGAGAGCAACCTCATCCGCATCCTCGACTGACGCGCCCGCATCCTCGATGGACGCGCCCGCCCGCGCCGGTGCCGCGCCGCGCCGGTCAGCCCGGCTGGCAGGTGAGCGTGGGCTCGTCGCAGGCGTAGCCGCTCTGGCAGCAGGTCGCGCAGGTGACGAACGTGTCCTGCACGTCCTTGCCGCAGCCGCGATAACAGATGTTGCGCTGCCGGTCGCAGGCAAAGCCGTCGCCGCAATCGGCGTCGCTGCTGCAGGCCTTGCCGGCCAGACACTTCTTCTGCCGCGCGTCGCAGACCTCACTCGGCATGCACAGGAGGTCCCCGTAGTGGGGATCGCAGGTGCCGGTCTCCCGGCCGCAGCCGAAGACCACCAGCGAGGCGGCGAGCGCCAGCGCGCACACCCAGCGTCTCGGGTTCATGAAGCACACTCCTCGGAGGGGATGCGGCAGAGATATCACGAACCCTCGCCCCGCAGCCACCAGCCCCGCTCCGCTCGGGCCCCTGCGAGACGCCCGGGGCCCCCTGGGCCCGACCAATTTACATTCCCCGGGTGCGGGCTTATCCTCGCCACTTCTTACGGACCGTCACCAGGCAACAACCGACCAGCAGCAGGAACGAGGAGGGCGACATGGACCGGAATCTGGCGCTGGAGTTCGTGCGCGTCACCGAAGCCGCGGCGCTGTCGTGCGCGCGGCTCATGGGGCGAGGCGACCGCGAGGCCGCGGATCAGGCAGCCGTCGACGCGATGAGGAAGGCCTTCGACACCGTGCGCATCAACGGCACCGTGGTCATCGGCGAGGGCGAGCGGGACGAGGCCCCCATGCTCTACATCGGCGAGACGGTCGGCGCCGGCGGGGCCGACGCGCCGCGGGTCGACATCGCCGTGGACCCGCTCGAGGGCACCAACCTGTGCGCCACCGGCTCGCCCGACGCCATCGCCGTGTTCGCGGCGGCCGAGGACGGCAAGTTCCTGAACGCGCCCGACACCTACATGGACAAGATCGCCGTCGGCTCGGTCGGCCGGGGCGTCATCGACATCACCCGCTCGCCCACCTGGAACCTCTCCGCCCTGGCCGAGGCCAAGCGCGGCAAGGTGGAGGAGCTCACCGCCATCATCCTCGACCGCCCGCGCCACAAGGCCCTCATCGAGGAGGTGCGCAAGGCCGGCGCGCGCATCCGCCTCATCTCCGACGGCGACGTGTCCGCGGCCATCGCCACCTGCATGCCGCAGACCGGCATCGACATCCTGTTCGGCATCGGCGGCGCCCCCGAGGGCGTGCTCGCCGCCGCGGCGCTGCGCTCGGTGAACGGCGACATGCAGGGCCGCCTCCAGTACCGCAACGACGACGAGCGCGTGCGCGCCGAGCGCATGGGCATCAAGGATCACAACCGCGTCTACAAGCTCGAGGACCTCGCGCAGGGCCACGTCATGTTCGCCGCCACCGGCGTCACCGACGGCTCGTTCCTCCGCGGCGTGCACTTCTTCCCGGGCGGCGCCACCACCCACTCGGTGGTCATGCGGTCGAGCTCCGGCACCGTGCGCTTCGTCGAGGCGCGCCACGACTTCTCGCGCAAGCCCATGGCCAGCTGGCTCGGCCAGTAGCCCGTCGCCAGCCGCCCTCCTCTCCCCCTGCGGCTCCGCTCCGCCCGCGCCGCCGCCCGCACAGCCCCGCCGTCCGAGCCGACCTACGCCTGCCGGCGCAGCAGCACCGCGCCCTACGGCGCCCCGCCGTCCGAGCCGACCTGCGTCCGCCGGCGCAGCAGCACCGCGCCCTACGGCGCCCCGCCGTCCGAACC
>DATAGU010000147.1:0-33286 GCA_036263495.1 Polyangia bacterium
GGCCTGTCCGACGTCGACTTCGAGCGCGTCTGGGAGCGGGCGTTGCAGCGTGGCTACATCGATGTGACTGCGCCCGCCGGCTCGGCCGTGCCCGCCGGATCGCCCGCGCCCGCCGGGTCGCCCGTGCCCGCCGGGTCGCCCGCGCCCGCCGGATCGCCCGCGCCCGCCGGATCGCCCGCGCCCACCGGCTCGCCCGCGCCCGCCGGCTCACCCGCGCCCGCCGGCTCGGCCGCGCCCGCCGGGTCGCCCGCGCCCGCCGGCTTCGCCCGGCCCGACCCGCGGGGCCTCGCGCCGCGTGAGATCGTGGCCCCGGAGACCCTGCCCGTGCGCTGGGACGAGGTGGTGCGGGCGCTCGATCGCGAGGCCCGCCAGCTCGCCGAGCGCGGCGGCCGCGAGGCCAAGGGCCTCGAGCTCCACTTCTACTCCGACCCCAAGCTCCTCGACGGCCGCTACGCCAACAACGCCTGGCTCCAGGAGCTGCCGGATCCGGTCACCAAGCAGACCTGGGGCAACGCCGCGCTCCTCAGCAAGGCGACCGCCGACCGCCTGCACATCGAGACCGGCGACGTGATCGAGATCGCCGCCGAGGCGGCGCGCCTCAAGGTGCCGGTGCTCGTCGTGCCGGGGCACGCCGACGAGGCGATCTCGCTCGCCCTCGGCTATGGCCGCACCGGCGGCGAGGTGAATGCCCGCGGCGTGGGCGCCAACGCCAACGTGCTGCGCACCACCGGCCACTGGTGGTCGCGCCCCGGCGTGGAGGTGACGCGCACGGGCGAGCGTCAGAGCCCGGCCCTCACCCAGGAGCACTGGCGCATGGAGGGCCGGCCGCTCGCGCTCATGATCGGGCAGCGCGACCTCGCCGGTCTCTCCCGGCCCGAGGGCGCCGAGGGCGCCGAGCACGCCCCCGAGACAAGGCCCGAGCCGGAATCCGAGGACGTCCGGCGCATCCGCGAGGAGCGCGGCCCGCTGCCGAGCATGTACGCGCCGTACGAGTACAAAGGCTACCGCTGGGCCATGGCCATCGATCTCTCGCGCTGCACGGGCTGCAGCGCCTGCGTCGTGGCCTGCCAGTCGGAGAACAACATCCCGGCCGTGGGCGAGGGCGGCGTGCGCAAGAGCCGCGAGATGCACTGGCTGCGCATCGATCGTTACTTCGTCGGCGACAGCCCGGACGAGCCCGAGGCCATCACCCAGCCCGTCGCCTGCGTGCACTGCGAGAACGCGCCGTGCGAGTACGTGTGCCCGGTCAACGCCACCGTGCACAGCGACGAGGGGCTCAACGAGATGGTGTACAACCGCTGCGTCGGCACGCGGTTCTGCTCGAACAACTGCCCCTACAAGGTGCGGCGCTTCAACTACTTCAGTTACACGGGCCACAAGACCGAGCTCGAGGGCCTGCTCCTCAACCCCGACGTGACCGTGCGCGCCCGCGGGGTCATGGAGAAGTGCTCCTACTGCGTGCAGCGCATCGAGCGCGCCCGCATCGAGGCCCGCGTGGCCGGCCGCGAGCTCAAGGACGGCGACGTGCGCACCGCCTGCCAGGTGGTGTGCCCGGGCGACGCGATCGTGTTCGGCGACCTCAACCTCAAGGACTCCGTGGTGGCCGCGCACCACGCCGACCCGCGGCGCTACGACCTCCTCCACGAGCTCAACACGCGCCCGCGCACGGCGTACCTCGCGCGGGTCAAGAACCCGAACCCCGACCTCGGCCCCGACGCGGGAGCGGAGCGCGCCAAGGAGGGAGTGAAGCATGGCTGAGCCGCGCGACCCGAACCAGCTCCCGCCTGATGGTCCGCCCACGGCTACGGCCACGCCGGACGAGGGCAACGCCGGCCTGCCCTCGGCGCGCGTGGGGACCGGGGAGCTGCACGCGCCGCACGACCCGCTCGAGCCCGTCCCCATCCTGGCCGGCGGGCACGACGACACGAGCCTCACCCAGGTCCTCTTCGATCAGGTCTGGCGCAAGACTCCGCGTGGTTGGTGGATGCTCCTCCTCCCCTGCCTCGCCCTCACCGGGCTCCTCGTGTTCGCGCTCGGCTACACGGCGGTCTACGGCATCGGCACCTGGGGCAACAACATCCCGGTCGGCTGGGCCTTCGGCATCATCAACCTCGTCTGGTGGATCGGCATCGGCCACGCCGGCACGCTCATCTCGGCCATCCTGCTCCTCTTCCAGCAGCAGTGGCGCACCTCGATCAACCGCTTCGCCGAGGCCATGACCCTGTTCGCGGTGGTGAACGCCGGCCTGTTCCCGATCTTCCACCTCGGGCGGCCGTGGTTCGCCTACTGGCTCGCGCCCTATCCGAACACGATGCGCATCTGGCCCCAGTTCAAGAGCGCGCTCACCTGGGACCTGTTCGCCATCTCGACCTACCTCACGACCTCGTTCCTCTTCTGGTACCTCGGCCTCGTGCCCGACCTCGCGGCGCTGCGCGACGCCTCGACCACGCGGACGCGGCGCATTGTCTACGGCATCTTCGCGCTCGGCTGGCGCGGCTCGAGCCGCCACTGGCACCACTGGAGCATCGCCTACCTCCTCCTCGCCGGGCTGTCGACGCCGCTCGTGCTCTCGGTCCACAGCGTCATCAGCTTCGACTTCGCGACCAGCGTCCTGCCCGGCTGGCACGCCACCATCTTCCCGCCCTACTTCGTGGCCGGCGCGGTGTTCTCGGGCTTCGCGATGGTGGTGACGCTCATCATCCCGGCGCGGCGCGTGTTCGGCCTCAAGGAGGTCATCACCATCCGTCACCTCGAGAACATGAACAAGGTGATGCTCGCGACCGGGCTCATCGTGGCCTACGGCTACTCGATGGAGAACTTCATCGCCTGGTACAACGGCAACGGGTACGAGGCGTTCGCGTTCGCCAACCGGTGGGTCGGGCCCTACGCGCCGTTCTACTGGCTGATGATCTTCTGCAACGTGGTGACGCCGCAGATCTTCTGGTCCAAGCGCGCGCGCACGAGCATCTGGACCATGTGGATCGCGTCGATCCTCATCAACATCGGCATGTGGCTCGAGCGCTTCATCATCATCGTGGTGTCGCTGCACCGCGACTTCCTGCCCTCGAGCTGGGCCATGTACCGGCCGACCTGGGTGGACATCTCGATCTACGTGGGCACGCTCGGGCTTTTCGGCACGCTGTTCCTCCTGTTCCTGCGCTTCGTGCCGGCGGTGGCGGCGAGCGAGGTGAAGGAGCTGCGCCACGAACTCCACGAGGCCGCGCACCATGAGGCTGCGGGAGGGCACGGCGGATGACCGGGGTCTACGTGCTCGCGCAGTTCGCCGACAGCGACGCGCTCTTCGCCGCGGCCCGGCGGCTGCGCGAGGAGGGGTTCCAGGATCTCGACGCCCACTCGCCCTATCCCCTGCACGGCGCGGCCGAGGCGCTCGGCCTCCGGCGCTCGCGCGTGCCGCTCTTCGTGCTCATCGGCGGGCTCACCGGCGTCGCGCTCGGCTACCTCATGCAGTGGTGGATGAACGCCGTCGATTACCCGATCATCGTGGGCGGTCGGCCGACGCACAGCCCGCCGAGCAACATCCCGATCACGTTCGAGACCGGCATCCTCCTCGCGGTGCTGTCGGCCTTCTTCGGCGCCATGGCGCTCTTTGGCCTGCCCCGGCCCTATCACCCGGTGTTCCGGGTCGATGCCTTCCGCCGCGCGAGCGTGGACGAGCTGTGGCTGAGCGTGCGCCTGGCCAAGGGCAAGGACGACGCCGTGTCGCAGATCCTGACCGACCAGGGCGCGCTCCAGGTCACCTCGGTGGAGGACGACGAATGAGCCGCCGCGCCCCACGACGGATGCTGCTCGGGCTCGGCCTCGCTTCGCTATCCGCGGGGTGTACGACCGCGGACATCGACCCCATGGAGCGCCAGCCCAAGGTCAAGGCCTACGCCGAGAGCACGCTGTTCGCCGATGGCCGGGCCATGCGCCAGCCGCCCGCGGGCACGGTGCCGCGCGAGCGGCCGCTCGAGGGACCGGAGGCCCAGGCCGGCGCCGCCGTGCTCGCGGACGAGGACGTGACCGCGCTGCCCGTGCCGCTCACCCGCGCGCTCCTCGACCGCGGGCGGAACCGCTTCGACATCTACTGCGCGACCTGCCATGGCCTCGTGGGCGATGGCGACAGCGTGGTGGCCGACAAGATGTCGCTGCGCGTGCCGCCGTCCCTGCACTCGCCGCACGCCCGCGCGCTCACCGTGGGGCAGCTCTACCGGGTGATCGTGGAGGGCTATGGCGTCATGCCCTCGTACCGCGTGGAGCTGCCGCTCTCGGATCGCTGGGCCGTGGTGGCCTACGTGCAGGCGCTCCAGCGCAGCCAGAACGCGCGTCCTTCCGACGTGCCCGAGGCCGAGCGTCCGAAGCTCGGCCCACCGCCGGCCGGGTCCGCGCCTCCGGGGGCGGCGCCCGCGGGAGGAGGGACGCCATGAAGTCCACCGAAGCGACCCCATCGACCCTCTCGATCCGGGCCGAGCCCTTCGAGGGCGGCCGGCGGCTCCTCCTCGCGGGCGCGGTGGCCGGCGTGCTCGGGCTCGGCGCGACGATCGCGGCCTTCTTCCTGTCGCCGCCGCGCGCGCTCGCCGGGTACCTCGTCGGCTACATGTACTGGCTCGGCATCGCCCTCGGCTCGATCGGCTGGCTGTGCGCCTTCCACGCGGCCAAGGCGCGCTGGGTGGTGGTGGTGCGCCGCCTCCTCGAGCACACGGGCGCCGCGGTGGCGGTGTTCGTGCTCCTGTTCGTGCCCATCGCCGTGGGCATGAAGCAGCTCTACGTGTGGGTCGCGCCCACCGCGAGCCTGGGCCACGAGATGCTCGGCCACCTCGAGCACCAGCGGCCCTACCTCAACCCGGGCTTCTTCCTCGCCCGCGCGGCCTTCTACTTCGCCGGCTGGATCGCGCTCAGCTACCTCCTCCGCGGCTGGTCGGTGAAGCAGGACGACACTGGCGCGGTCGGGCTCACGGCGCGGCAGCGCACGCTCGGGGCCCCGGGGCTGCTCCTCCACGCGCTCCTCGTCACCTTCGCGTCCTTCGACTGGATGATGTCGCTCCACCCGGAGTGGGGCTCGACCATCTTTGGCCTCTACGTGATCTCGGGCAACGTGCTCGCGGCCATGGCCCTGTGGATCCTGGTGGTGGTGCTGTGCGAGCGCGGCGGGATCCTCGTCGGTCTGCTCCAGCCGTCGCACTACCACAGCCTGGGGAAATTCCTGCTCGCGTTCGTCTGTTTCTGGGCCTACATCGCGTTCTCCCAGTTCATGCTCATCTGGATCGCCAACCTGCCGGAGGAGATCCCCTGGTACCTCCTGCGCATGAAGGGCAGCTGGGGGCGGGTGGGGCTCGGCCTCATCGTCGGCCACTTCGTCCTGCCGTTCTTCGTGCTGCTGTCGCAGAACTTGAAGCGGCAGCCGCTGCGGCTGGCGCTGGTGGCGGTGTGGATCCTGGCCGTCCACTATGTGGACCTCTACTGGCTCGTGATCCCGCGCTTCTCGCCCGCGAGCGCGCTGCCGCACTGGAGCGACCTCACGTCCTGGGTCGGCGTGGGCGGGATCGGGCTCTGCTACGCCGTGTGGCTCGCGCGCGGCCGGGCGCTCGTGCCGGCGCGCGACCCCTATCTCGGTGAGTCGATGAGGTACAGCAAGTGACCCACTTTCGTCAGGAGCGGGATCAGCCGGCCATCGGCAAGGCGGTGCTCGTGGGCATGGTCTCGATGGTCATCTTCGCCATCGGCGTCGCGGTCGCCGGCCGGATCCTGTCCGGCACCGAGGCCGGGCTGAAGGAGGCGGTGGGGGAGCCGCCGCCCGTGCCGGACACCGAGCTCAGCGAGGTGGGCATCGTCAACCAGCCCATGTTCGACGTGGACCGGCGCACGCCCCTGCGCATCGAGCGGGCAGGGCGGTGGCTGCGGAGCTACGGGCGAGACGAGAAGACGGGCGCCATCCACATCCCGGTCGAGCGCGCCATGGACCTCATGGTGAGCGAGGCCCAGGGCGGCGGGCGGAAGCCATGAGCGGCCGGAGCCGGAGTCGGACCGGGACGTTCGCCGCCTGCGGGCGCGGGGCGCTCGCCGCGTTCACCCTGTCGACCCTCGTCGGCGGGCCGGCGCGGGCCGACGACACCACGGTGCCGCCCGCGCTGGTCGGCGTGGACATCATCGAGCACCTCGGCCAGGCGCTGCCGCCGGACGTGGACCTGGTCGACGAGCAGGGCCGGCTCGTGCAGATCGGCGACTACTTCCACAAGGACCGGCCGATCCTCTTGAGCCTGGTCTATTACGACTGCCCGATGCTCTGTCACCTGGTCTTGAACGGCCTCGTGTCGTCGCTCAAGGAGATGGACCTCGGGCCCGGCCGGGACTTCTCGCTCATCACCGTGAGCTTCAGCCCGGCCGAGACGCCGGCGCAGGCGCGCGAGCGGCAGCGCGGCCACCTGCAGGCGCTCAACGACCGGATAGCGCCGGCCGACTGGCCCTTCCTCACCGGGCGCGAGCCGCAGCTGCGGACGCTGGCCGACGCCGTGGGCTTCCGCTACCGCTACGACCCGACGACGCGCCAGTACGGCCACCCGGCGGCGCTGTTCGTGCTCTCGCCGAGCGGCAAGATCACGCGCTACCTCTACGGCGTGCAGTTCCCGGCGCGCGACCTCAAGCTGGCGCTGCTCGAGGCCGCGCAGGGCAGGGTGGGGACCACGCTCGACCGCGTGCTCCTCCAGTGCTACCGCTACGACCCCGCTTCCCGGCGCTACGGGCTGTACGTCTTCGGCTTCATGCGCACCGGCGGGGCGCTCGTGCTGCTCGGCCTGGCCCTGCTCCTCGGCCGCTACTGGCGGCGGGAGCTGCGCGGGCAGGCCGTCCAGGACCCGCGGGACGCCAGGAACCCTTGGGACCCACGGGATCAAGAGGCGACGCGATGAACGATCTCCTCCGCCGCATGCTGTTCCTCCCGCCCCAGGGCTCGACCGTGGCCGGGGACATCGACCAGCTGCACTACTTCGTCATCATCACCACCTTCATCCTCTCGACGCTCATCGGCCTGAGCGCGTTCTTCTTCTTCTTCCGCTACCGCCGCCGCCGCGTGGGCCAGCTCACCGCCAAGGTGGAGCCCACGCTGTGGTTCGAGCTCCTCGTCATCGGCCTGCCCACCTTCTTCTTCCTGCTGTGGGCGGTCATCGGCTACCGCGACTACATCCGCATCGTCACCCCACCGGCGAACTCGATCGACGTCTACGTGATGGCCAAGAAGTGGATGTGGAAGTTCGCGTATCCCGACGGCCCGAACTCGATCGCGGTGCTGCGGGTGCCGGCGCAGCGGCCGGTCCGGCTCCTCATGACCTCGCGCGACGTCATCCACTCGTTCTACGTGCCGGACTTCCGCATCAAGCAGGACGTGGTGCCGGGCCGCTACACGCAGGCCTGGTTCGAGGCCACCCAGCCCGGCCGCTACCAGATCCTGTGCGCCGAGTATTGCGGCGTCGGCCACTCCACCATGTGGGGCGAGGTCATCGCCATGCCGCCCGACGAGTTCGACGCCTGGATCACGCACGAGCGCCAGGGCCTCGGCCAGCGCCGCGACATCGGCGAGCTCAGCACCACCCCCACGGAGATCGATCCGGCGAGCAACCTGGCCGTGCAGGGGCGCCAGATCGCCGCCTCGCAGGGCTGCTTCAAGTGCCACAGCATCGACGGCTCGCCGCACATCGGGCCCACCTGGCTCGACCTCTACGGCCGGAGCGAGCGGCTCGCGAGCGGCGACTACGTCACCGCGGACGAGGGCTACATCACCGAGTCGATGATGGACCCGCGCGCCAAGATCGTCCTCGGCTACGACCCGGTCATGCCCACCTACCAGGGGCGCATCACCGCGCCCGAGACCGCGGCGGTCATCGAGTTCATCCGCTCGCTGCGCCGCCCCGAGCCGGGCGCGGCGCCGTCGTTGACCTATCCGCCCGCGGCCTCGAGCCGCATCGGTCTGCCCGCGCCCCGCGGGCCCGTGCCGCCCACCGCGCCCGCGTCGCTCGGCGGCAGCGTCACCGGCGTCCTCAACCAGGCCCCCGCCACCCGCGATCCCGCGCGGAGCGCGCCCGAGACGCCGCCCCCGACCCAGAACATCTCGCCGCCGCGAGAGAACACGGCGACACCCCAGCCTGCCCCATCCGGAGGAAGGGCGCCATGAGCGAGCCGCACGCAGAGCACCACTACCTCAACCACGAGACCACCGTGTGGTCGTGGCTCGGCACGCGCGATCACAAGCGCATCGCCATCATGTTCCTGGTCCTCGTGCTCATCGCCCTGTTCCTCGGCGGCATGTTCGCCATGGCGCTGCGCATCGAGCTCCTCACGCCCGCGCCCGACATCACCGACGCGCTCGGCTACAACCAGCTGTTCACGCTCCACGGCATCGTCATGATCTTCCTCTTCATGATCCCAGCGATCCCGTCCGTGTTCGGCAACTTCTTCCTGCCCCTCATGATCGGCGCCGAGGACGTGGCCTTCCCGCGCCTGAACCTGGCCACCGTCTACATCTACGTCCTCGGCGCGAGCCTGGCCCTGTGGGGCATGATCCACGGCGCCGCGGACACGGGCTGGACCTTCTACACGCCCTACAGCACGACCACCATCACCAAGGTCGTGCCCATCCTCATCGGCGCCTTCATCCTGGGCATGGGCTCGATCTTCACCGGGCTCAACTTCATCGTCACCATCCACACCCTGCGCGCCCCGGGCCTGACGTGGATGCGCCTGCCGCTCTTCGTCTGGGCGATCTACGGCACGAGCATCATCCAGGTGCTGGCCACCCCGGTGCTCGGCCTCACCGTGCTCCTCGTGGCCTTCGAGAACGCCTTCGGCTTTGGCATCTTCGACCCGGCGCGCGGCGGCGACCCGATCCTCTTTCAGCACCTCTTCTGGTTCTACTCGCACCCCGCGGTCTACATCATGGTGCTGCCGGCCATGGGCATCATCAGCGAGTGCGTGGCCTGCTTCTCGCGCAAGAACTACTTCGGCTACCGCGCCATCGCCTACTCCTCGCTCGGCATCGCCTTCGTCGGCTTCTTCACCTGGGGGCACCACCTGTTCGTCTCGGGCCAGTCGGCCTACGACAACGGCGCCTTCGCGGTCCTGTCCATGCTGGTGGGCGTGTTCACCGCCATCAAGGTGTTCAACTGGGTGGCCACCATGTACAAGGGCGCCATCTCCTTCCGCACCCCGTTCGCGTACATCTGCGGCTTTCTCTTCTTCCTGGTGTTCGGCGGCATGACCGGGGTGGCCGTGGCCACCGTGGGCCTCGACGTGCACTGGCACGACACCTACTTCGTGGTGGCCCACTTCCACTTCATCATGGTGGGCGCCGTGATCATGGCGTTCCTCGCCGGGCTCCACTACTGGTTCCCGAAGATGTTCGGCCGCATGTACCCCGAGGGCTGGGGCCTCGTGTCGGCGGTGCTCATCATCCTCGGCTTCAACGCCACCTTCATCCCTCAGTTCCTGCTCGGCAACATGGGCATGCCGCGGCGCTACTTCCACTACCCGGAGCGCTTCCAGGCGCTCAACATCGCCTCCACGGCGGGCGCCTCGCTGCTCTTCTTCGGGTTCCTCATCATCTTCATCTACCTCCTCCTCGCGTTCCGCTACGGCGCGCGCGCGGAGCACAACCCGTGGCACTCGCGCGGCTTCGAGTGGCGCACGAGCTCGCCGCCGCACCCGCACAACTTCACCCGGCAGCCCGTCTTCACCCACGGGCCGCACGAGTACAACCGTCCCCTCGAGGAGAGCGACGATGTCCGCTGAGGGTGGGCCCCGTGTCGGCGTCGGCGTCGCTGAGGCGGGCGCGCACGCCTCGCGCGTCGCCCATCACTTCCAGGACTTCGAGCAGCAGCGCCACGCCGCGCGCTTTGGCATGTGGCTGTTCCTCGGCACCGAGGTGCTGCTCTTCGGCGGGCTGTTCGTGGCCTACGCCATCTACCGCGTGGCGTATGGCGACGCCTTCCACGAGGCCAGCTGTCTCCTCGATCTCAAGCTCGGCACGACCAACACCGTGGTCCTCATCACCTCGAGCTTCGCCGTGGCCGCCGCGGTGCACTACGCGCACCACGACCAGAAGTGGCCCACCGTGGTCTCGCTCCTCCTCACCATCGGCATGGGCCTCGCCTTCCTCGGCATCAAGTCGGTCGAGTACGCGCACAAGTTCCAGGAGGGGGCGCTCCCCGGCAAGTACTACCACTTCGAGAAGGTGCAGGAGCCGGGGGCGAGCATGTTCTTCACCGTCTACTTCTTCCTCACCGGGCTCCACGCCATCCACGTCATCATCGGCCTGTCGGTGCTGAGCTGGCTCGCCTGGCGGGCCATCCGCGGCGACTTCAAGGGCGGCTACGACCTGCCGGTGGAGCTCGGGGGCCTGTACTGGCACCTCGTCGACATCGTGTGGATCTTCCTCTTTCCCCTGCTGTATCTCGCATGAAACGCTACGTCTTCATCTGGCTCGCCCTGCTCACGCTCACCGGCGCCACGGTCGGCGTGGCCAGCCTCAATCTCGGCGACTGGGCGCTGGCCGCGGCGCTGATCATCGCCGCGATCAAGGCGACGCTCGTGGCGCTCTTCTTCATGCACCTCCTCGAGCAGCGCGCTTCGTACCGGGTGGCGCTCGTGGTCTCGCTCCTCTTCGTGGCCGTGCTGGTCACCTTCACCGTGCTCGACGTGCGCACCCGCTTCGTCCCGGTGATGCCGCAGGAGGCCTACACCGGCGTGCCCGAGGAGGCCTTTCCCGAGGCCCCGCCGGTCCGCTCGGCCCCGGCCGGGCAGCAGACCGGGGCCAAGGCCGAGCCCGAGGCCCGATGAGCGCCGTGACGACCTGCCGCGAGCAAGCCACCGAGTGGATCCATCTCTACGCCGCGGGTGGGGCGGCCTGGGCCGTCCTGCCCGTGCCCATGGCCACGAGCGCCGGTCTTATGGCCGCCGAGACCTACATGATCTACTGGATCGGCAAGCTCTACGGCGAGGAGATGTCGGGCCAGGAGGTCCTCATGGTGGCGGGGACGCTCGACCTCGCCAGCATCGGCCTCAAGACCCTGGCCCTGGAGGCGTGCAACTTCCTGCCCATCGCCGGCTGGCTCATCAAGGGAGGCATCGCCGCCGCGACCATCGAGGCCATCGGTCGCCTGGTGATCCGGCACTTCGAGCGCAAATACCCGGGCAAGGTGTATGCGCCCAGGCCGGAGGACAAGTAACCGGCCCGGTGGTCGGACGAGGCAGAACGTAGACGGGTTTCGGGCCCGTCCTGCTTGACAGAACGGGCCCGCATCAGAATAGATTCTCTCGAAACCTCAAGGAGATCCCGTGCCAGACAAGGCCAAACTCACCCTCCCCGACGGAAAAACAGTGGAGCTGCCGGTCCTGGTAGGGACCGAGCAAGAGCACGCGGTCGAGATCGCCGCGCTGCGTGGTCAGACCGGCTACGTGACCCTGGACCCCGCCTTCGTCAACACGGCGTCCACCATGAGCGCCATCACCTACCTCGACGGCGAGCGCGGCGTCCTGCGCTACCGCGGCATCCCCATCGAGGAGCTGGCGGAGCGGTCGACCTTCGTCGAGACCTCCTACCTCCTCATCTACGGCAAGCTGCCGAACAAGACGGAGCTCTCGAACTTCTCACGTCTGCTCACGCGGCACTCGATGATCCACGAAGACATGAAGCGCTTCTTCGATGGCTACCCATCGACCGCGCACCCGATGGCCATCCTGTCGGCCATGGTGATCTCGCTGTCCTCCTTCTATCCCGAGGCGGTCGACGTCAAGAACCTCGAGCTCATCGACATCACCATCGCGCGCCTCCTGTCCAAGGTGCGGACCATCGCCGCCTTCTCGTACAAGAAGTCGATCGGCCAGCCGATGGTCTACCCGCGCAACGAGCTGTCCTACTGCGCCAACTTCCTCCACATGATGTACTCCGTGCCCGCGGAGCCCTACCACGTGGACGACGAGATGGTGCGGGCGCTCAACCTCCTGCTCATCCTGCACGCGGATCACGAGCAGAACTGCTCGACCTCGACCGTGCGCCTGGTGGGCTCGGCGCAGACCAACCTGTTCGCCTCCATCTCGGCCGGCATCTGCGCGCTCTGGGGCCCGCTCCACGGCGGCGCCAACCAGCAGGTGGTGGAGATGCTGGAGAGCATCCGGCAGAGCAAGAAGCCCGCCAAGAAGGTCATCGAGGAGGTGAAGGAGAAGAAATTCCTCCTCTATGGTTTTGGCCACCGCGTCTACAAGAACTTCGACCCGCGAGCCCAGATCATCAAGCGCACCTGCGACCAGCTCCTGTCGCGGCTCGGCATCAATGACGACCTCCTCGACCTCGCGCGTGAGCTCGAAGAGGCGGCGCTCAAGGATCAGTACTTCATCGAGCGCAAGCTCTACCCGAACGTCGACTTCTACAGCGGCATCATCTACCGGGCCATGGGCATCCCCACGAACATGTTCACGGTGATGTTCGCGCTCGGCCGCCTGCCCGGCTGGATCGCCCACTGGAAGGAGATGCTCGACGACAAGAGCACCAAGATCGGCCGTCCGCGCCAGATCTACACCGGACCCACCGAGAACCACTACGTCCCGATTGATCAACGCACCTAGACCCCACCTGACGAGGCGCGCCCGGCGCGGCGATCGGCCATGAGCGAGGAGTTCATCGCCGAGGTGCTGCGCCTCAACGAGCGCTTCATCCACGAGATCGTCGAGGCCTACAACGTCTGCCCGTTCTCGCGCACGGCGCGGGCGCGCGGCGAGGTGGTGCGCTCGGTGCTCCTGCAGAAGGACCGCGCGGTCGAGCCCTCGCTGGCCGAGCTCGACCGCCTGACCGAGGGGCACCCCGAGGTGGCGGTGGCGATCGTCATCTATCCGGTCATTGGTCTTGGGCCCGAGGACTTCGACCGCTTCGTGCAGGACGTGCGCGCCGCCGACCAGGTGCGCCATGGGGGGCAGCCGGCGTTCGCCGCGGCCTCGTTCCACCCTCAGTACCGCTGCGTGACGCGCTCGCCGGCCACGTTGGTCCCGTTCTTTCGCCGCTCGCCCGACCCGGCGATCCAGTTCGTGCGCCTGTCCACGCTCGACGCCGTGCGTGGCGAGCGCGGCACCGTCCACTTCGACTACACCGCCGGCGGCCTCGAGGCGCTGATGAAGCACCTGGAGAAGGCCCAGGCCTCGGTGACGGATCGGATCGGCGAGCAAAATTACCAGCTCGTGCGCGAGCAGGGCCCGGCCGTGCTCGAAGCCATCTATGATGACATCCAGCGCGACCGTAGAGAGAGTTATGCTCGCTTCGGCGTGCGGTGACGCTTCCGTGACGACCCCGACCGTGATTCCGACATGGCCACGACCCTGAGCGAGCCCGGCACAAAGACTGCGACATCCCCTGCCCCGGAGCCCGGCACGGCCGAGGTGGTGGTGTCGGCGCGCGGCCTCACCAAGCGCTACGGCGAGCTGGTGGCCCTCACCGACCTCGACCTCGACATCCGGCGCGGCGAGATCTTCGCCCTGCTCGGCCCCAACGGCGCGGGCAAGACCACCTTCATCAGCATCGTCGCCGGGCTGGTCAAGAAGAGCGCCGGCCAGGTGACCGTGCTCGGCTGGGACGTCGAGCGCGACTACCGCCTCACCCGCAGGAACATCGGCCTCGTGCCGCAGGAGATCAACTTCGACCCCTTCTTCACCGTGAAGGAGGTGCTGCGCTTCCAGCGCGGCTACTTCGGGCTGCCGCGCGACGACGCCCGGATCGAGGAGCTCCTGCGCGCGCTCGACCTCCACCACAAGCGGGACACCAACACGCGCGCCCTGTCGGGCGGCATGAAGCGGCGCCTGCTCATCGCCAAGGCGCTCGTGCACGACCCGCCCATCGTGTTCCTCGACGAACCGACCGCGGGCGTGGACGTGGAGCTGCGCCGGGACCTGTGGAACTACGTGCGCCGGCGGCGTGCCGAGGGCACGACCTTCATCCTCACCACCCACTACCTCGAAGAGGCCGAGCAGCTGGCCGACCGCATCGGCGTCATCGACCACGGCCGCCTCCTCATCGTGGACGAGACCGCGCGGCTCATCGATCGCCTGGGCCGGCACCGCATGGTCGTGGCCGTGCGCGCGCCGCTCGCCGCCGCGCCGCCGGCCCTGGCCGAGCTCGGCGTGGTCCTCGGCGAAGGCGGGACGCGGCTCGAATTCACCTACTCGAGCCAGGACACGGCCGCGGTGCCGCGGCTCCTCGAAGCGCTCGTGAAGAGCGGGCTCGAGCTCGCCGACCTGCGCAGCGAGCGCGCCTCGCTCGAGCAGATCTTCGTGGAACTCATCCGGCAGAAGCGAGGCGCGCCCCATCCATGACCAGCATCGGCTTCCGCACCCTGCTCTCCAAGGAGACCCGGCGCTTCCTCAAGGTCCCGGGCCAGACCCTGGCCGCGCCGGTCATGACCACGCTCCTCTACCTGGTCGTGTTCGGCTTCTCCCTGGGCGGCCAGCTGCCGCCCGTGCACGGCACGCCGTACGTGCGTTTCATCGTGCCGGGCCTCGTGATGATGCCGCTCATCTCCAACGCCTTCCTCAACACGTCGTCCTCGCTGTTCATCGCCAAGACGCAGGGCACGATCGTGGATCTCCTCGTCTCGCCGCTCTCCTACGGCGAGATCCTGGGCGCCTTCGTGCTGGCGGCGGTGGTGCGCGCGCTCGCCGTGGGCGTCCTCATCTACCTCGTGGCCGCGTTCTTCACCGGCTTTGCCGTGAGCCACCCGGTGTGGGTGCTGATCTTCGCCGTCATCACCGCCGTGGCCTTCGCCCTGCTCGGCATGATGGTCGCCATCTCGAGCGAGAAGTTCGAGCAGCTCAACATCATCCCCGCCTTCATCATCACGCCGCTCACCTTCCTCGGCGGCGTGTTCTACTCGGTCGAGCGCCTGCCGCCCTTCTGGAACGCGGTGGCGCACATGAACCCCATCCTCTACATGGTCGAGGGCCTGCGCTACGGTTTCATCGGCACGAGCGACGTGGGACCGTGGACCGGCCTCGGCCTCATCGGCGTGCTCACCCTGGTCGGCTGGGCCATCTCCTACTGGATGCTGCGCTCGGGCTACCGCCTGCGAGGCTGACGCGGGCGCCGCGTCTCGGAGAAAGGGGCGAGGCGATGCGTTTCTTCCTGTCCCTGTGCTTCTGGATCTTCCTCGCGCTGTCGTCGATCGCGCTGTTCTTCGGCGCGCTCGCCCTGTGGCTCGTGACCTGGCCCTTCGACCGGAACGGGCGCGTCCTGCACCTCTACACGTGCTTCTGGGGCGCGCTTTACATCTACTTGAACCCGCTGTGGCGGGTGCGCGTCGAGTGGGCGCACCGGCCCGACCGCAAGCGACCCTACGTCATCGTCTCGAACCACCAGTCCTTCGGCGACATCCTGGTGCTCGACACGACCTACCTGCCGTTCAAGTGGGTGTCCAAGCTCTCGGTCTTCCGCGTCCCGTTCATCGGCTGGAACGCCGCGCTCAACCGCTACGTGCCCGTGGTGCGCGGCGACAAGACGAGCGCCGAGCGCATGATCGCGGCCTGCGTGCGCTGGATCGAGCGCGGCGTGTCGGTGTTCATCTTCCCCGAGGGCACGCGCTCGAAGGACGGGCAGATCGGCCCCTTCAAGATGGGCGCCTTCATCGTCGCGCACCGGGCGCGCTGCCAGGTGCTGCCCCTCGTGGTCGAGGGCACGGGCGAGGTGTTGCCCAAGCACGGCATCGTCCTGCGTCACCGCGTCGACGCCGTGGTGCGCGTGCTCCCGCCCATCGACGTGAGCGGCCACACCTCGCCCGAGGAGAGCGCGCAGGTGGTGCGGCAGGCCATGGTGGACGAGATGGAGCGGCTCCGCGCCGAGCGGGCCGCACGGGGCCTGCGCTCGGCGAGCTGATCGTTCAGCCGGCGGCGGCGACGCGATCGGCGAGGATCCGTCCTTCCCGGGACCGGACCTCGTAGTTGAAGTGGTGCAGGAAGTTCAGGCCGAGGAGCCCGTCGATGCCGAAACCTTCCGGCAGGTCGTGGACGTGGACCGGGAAGTCCAGGAACTGGAACCCGAGAGCGCGGAAACGCCGTACCCGCAGCAGGTAGCCATGCTCCTCGGCGACGGCGGAGCGAAGCACGGTCCTGGCGTCTGCGTGCCGCGCACTATAGCCGAGTTTATCGAGGACCTCGGGCGTGATGACCGTGTGGCTCGCGCCGGTATCAAATACCAAGCGGAGCGGGATCTTTTGATGCGCCCCCCACACGTAGCCACGTACCACGATGATGTCGCGGTTGGGGCGGAACCGTATCGTCCTCATACCTCATAGCCCGAGGAATCGGAGCGCAAATGGGCCTGGGGGGAAGAGGGGGCCCGTATAGAAATGGGCGAAACAGCAGCCCTCGGGGAGGACGACGCGGCGCAACGCCTCGCCCCGTTTCTTCGAGTGGTCGAGCACCACAGCGGTGCGGAATTCTTCGTCGTCCTCCTCGATGAAGTCGATCTCGGTGAGGACGACCCATTCGTCGGGGTAGCGGGCGCAGATTTCCTCCCAGGTCAGGCGCTCGGGTGCCTGCGTGGATGCTGGCTCGGTCGTGCTCATGGTGGACCCCTCCGTGGACAGGACCCGAGCTTGCTACGTTTTGCCTCGCGGGGCAAATTTTCCAGGGTGCGCGGCGGCCTGCTTCCGCTCGGCGTCGTCGTGCAGGCGGCGAGGCGTCCGGGCTGCGCCGCCCGCGGGGGTCCCGAGCCGCCGGCGCAGCTCGCCGAGCGGCAGCGCGAGCAGGTCTTCATACGTGTAACCGAGGCGGTAGAGCGCGCGGGCGCCGCGGGCGTCGCGAGCGGCGCGCAGGATCCGCAGCGGCGCCAGGAAGACGCCGAACAGCACGGCCACGATGTTCAAGGCATAGACGATCGGCGTCCGGCAGCCGCCCATGAGCTCCCACACGCCGATCTCGGCCTCGCCCACGAGGTCGGTGCCGTACCCGGTGGCCACGTGGTGCAGATCGTGGAGCGGAATGGCCCATTGGCGATTCGGCGTGTTCTTGAAGACGTAATGGCGGCCGAACACCTCGACCTCGAACGTGGGCTCGGTGTACGCCTTGGTGTCGAAGCCGTTCTCGGTGAGGTAGTGGGCGAGCGCGTCGCGCGTGCTCATCGCGTCCGGGAGGGGCCGGCGGCGCGCCTCCGCGGGCAGGGCGGCGGGCTCCGAGACCGGAGCGGACGTGGGGACGTCGTGGGTGGCAGCAGACATCGTCATGGGGGCCTCCGTGCCGGCAGGACCGGCTCCATCTGACGTCCGAAAAAAGTCGGCCGGACCCGACAGGGTTTCCGGATCTTTTTTTGGCGAGGCGCCGGGATCAGCGCCTGGGAGCGGAGGGGCGGGTCCAGAAGTACACGCACGCCGCGGCTGCGAGCAGCGTGTAGAGGGCGAACGAGGCCACGCTCCAGCGCGGCTCCAGGGCGGCGAGGCCGAGCGCGGCCACGCCCACGGCCGCCACGGCGCCGAACCAGCGCTCGGCGATGACCGCGGCGTAGGCGAAGATGACGACCACGTGGAGGAGGTCGAGCACCATCTCCTGCTCCACCGAGAAGCCGAGCCGCACGCCGATGAGCCGGCCGAGCAGCATGAGCACCATCCCCAGGAGGAGGACGTAGGCGAAGCGCTTGCCGGCGAGGTTCGTCGCCAGCCGCTTCCACAGCAGCGCGACGGCCGCCCCGCTCGCGGCGAGCAGGATGGCGGCGAGCTTCACGAGGTCCCAGGTCGTAGGGAGCGCCGCCGCGACCCCCCGGCCGAAGACGAAGGCGGTCATGCCGATCGACAGCACGAGGAGCAGGAGGCCCACGAGCCATCGCTCGCGCCGGGTGCGCGCCGGATCGAGCGATGGGTCGCGCGGCAGGTGCGCCTCCAGGGCTTCGAGCAGGGCGTCCATCGTGGGGAAGCGGTCCTCGGGACGCCGCGACAGGCCCCGGATGAGGATCGGCGCGAGCCCGCCGGGTGCCGCCGGGGCCCGCGGCGCCGGCCGGAGCGCCCCCGCGCCCACGCTCTGCATCAGCTCGATGAAGCTGTCGCCCGCGAACGGGGCCACGCCGTACACGGCGCGGTAGAGCGCGACACAGAAGCTGAACTGGTCGCTCGCGGGCGTGGCGTGCTCGCCGCGGTACTGCTCGGGCGACATGAACGCCGGCGTGCCGACGATGGCGCCGGTCCTGGTGAGCGGGGTCATGAGCGCGCTCGCCCTCGCATCGGGCGTCGGCCCGTCCTCGGTCGTCACAAGAACGACGGGCGCTGCGGGGCCTCCGGTGTCTCCGGGCGCTCCGGACCCACCGGACCCCACTCGCGGCTTGGCGGCGGGATGCGCCAGGCCCGCGATGCCGAAGTCGGCCACGCGCGGGCGGCCCTCCGCGCCCACGAGGACATTGTCGGGCTTGAAGTCGCGATGGACGAGCCCCGCGGCATGGGCCGCGGCGAGGCCGCGGCCAGCCTGCACGAACACCCGCAGGACCTCCTCGAGGGGCCGCCCCTCGGCCAGGAACGTCCCGAGCGTCGGTCCGTCCACGAACTCCATGGCGAGGAAGATTCGCCCCTCGTGCTCGCCGACTTCATAGACCGGGACCACGTTCGGGTGCGAGAGCTTGGCCAGCGCCTGCGCCTCGCGCACGAGCCGCTCCGGCTCCGCGGCGCCGTGGTGCAGGAGCTTGATCGCCACGCGCCGGTCGAGCCGCTCGTCATAGCCGAGGTAGACCGCGCCCATGCCCCCCTCGCCGAGCTTCCGCACCAGCACGAAGCGACCGACCCGCGAGGAGGGCGTGACCGTGGGAGGCGGCGCCCCCTGCGACCCGGGATCGTGCGCCGTGGCCGCGAAGGTCACGCCCAGCGGATCGAAGAGGTCTGGCCGCACCTCGCGGTCGCTCGCGAGCAGGCGCTCGACCGCGCGCCGCAGCTCGGGCTCCCCATCGAGCTCGGCGAGCCGCCGTGCCGCCTCGTCCGGCGGCAGGTCCACGAGCGCGTCGAAGAGCGCGGCGATGCGCGCCGGGTCGGGCCTGTTCACGCCGGCTGGGCTCCGCCCATGCGATCGTAGAGGTAGGCGCGCGCGAAGCGCAGATCGCGCTCCACCGTGCGCGTGGTCGTGCCGAGCGCCGCGGCGATCTCCTCGACCGAGAGTCCGCCGAAGAACCGCATCACCACCACCTCGGCCTTGCGCGGGTGCTCGGCCTCGAGCCCCTGCAGTCCCTCGTGGATGGCGAGCACCTCCTCGGCCGGCAGCCCGTCCGCCCCCGCGGCGAGATCGACATCCAGGTCCTCGCGCACCTGGCCGCCGCCCCGCTTCACGGCCGCCTTGCGCCGGATGTGATCGACGAGGAGCTCGCGCATGGCCTGCGCGGCCGCGCCGAAGAAGTGCCCGCGGCCGTTCCACCCGGGGTCGGCGGCACCGACCAGCTTGAGGTAGGCCTCGTGCACGAGCGCCGTCGGCTGGAGCGTCTGACCCGGCCGGAGCCGCGCCATCTGCGCGCCCGCCAGCGCCCGCAGCTCGGCGTAGACGATCGGCAGGAGCTCCGCCGCGGCCGCGGCCTGGTTCGAGGTGAAGTCCCGCAGGATGAGGGTCACGTCGCGCGGCACCCGTCGATCATCATCCACGGCCCGGCCCGGGTCAACGCGCCGCCGTCCCCCTCATGACGTCGGCTAGGCCTGCGCCGGCGCGCGGCGCGTGAGCGCCAGGATGGCGATGTCGTCCGAGGGGTCGGCCCCGGCGACGAAGCGCTGCACGTCCTCGTACAGCCGGCTGATCACCTGCGCCGGCACGATCGGCGCCTCCACCGTGCCGAGCGCCGGGGCGATGCGCGCCTGCGTGTACATCTCCTTCGCCCCGTTCATGGCCTCGGTCACCCCATCGGTGAACAGGAGCAGGCACTCGCCCTCCTCGAGGCGCATGCGCTCGGCCGTGTACACGTAGTCCTCGATCACGCACACCGGTGGCCCGCCCTCCATGGCGATGGGCTCGGCCGTCCGCCCGGGCCGCAGGAGGAACGGGTGCTCGTGCCCGGCGTTGCTGAACTCGAGCTCGCCCGTCCGCACGTCGAGGATGCCGGCGAACACGGTGACGAAGAGCGCCTCCGGGTTGTCACGCGAGATCTCGCGGTTGGCCTCGGTCAGGATGTCGGCCACCGACACCTGCCGGCGCAGCGCCGTGCTCTTGCACAGCACCTTGGTGAGGGCCATGAACAGCGACGCCGGCACGCCCTTGCCCGACACGTCGCCGATCATGAAGAACAGCCGGTGCTCCTCGAGCAGGAAGTAGTCGTAGAGGTCGCCGCCCACGGCCCGCGCCGGCCGGATGAGGGCGTGCAGGTCGAAGTCCCGGCGCCCCGGGAACGCCGGGAACTTCTGCGGCAGGATCCCCATCTGGATCTTGCGCGCCGCCGCGAGCTCGCCCTCGAGCCGCAGCGCCCGCGTCCGCTCCTCCTCGAGCTCGGCCGCGAGCCGCCGGCGCGCCCGCTCGAGCGACGCCAGGTCGAACCCGAGCGCGAGCGGCCACAACCCGAGCGCCGCCAGCGTCGGGTACGTCGGGTCCACCAGCAGCTGCAGCCGGCGGTAGACGAGCACCGCGCCCACGCCGAGCAGGAGCCCCACGGCCGCCACGAGGAGCACCCCGACCCGCGGCGACCGCCCGGGCAGGAGCCATAGCAGGAGCCCCCCGACCGCCGCCACGAGGCCGAGCTCGAGCCACAGCATCCGCGCCGGCCGATGCAGGATCGGTCGCGCCGGCCGCTCCGGGTCCCCGACCGCCGCCGGGTTCGACGCCAGGATCGCCTCCAGCATCTGGGCGTGGATCTCGATCCCCAGCATGGCCGGCTCGACCGGCGTGGCCAGCACATCGCCCAGCCCCACCGCGGTCGAGCCCACGAGCACGAGCCGGTCTGCCAGCGCCCCCGGCCGCAGCTTGCCCTCGAGCACGTCGGCCGCCGACAGGAAGCGCCAGTCCTCGTGCCGCGAGTAGGGCACCCACATGCGCCCGTCCGCCCCCGTGGGCACGCGGAACGGCCCCACCGACACCGCCCGCACCCCCCGGCCGCCGCCCTCCAGCACCACCTCGGCGTCGGCCGCCACCCGCAGCATCTCCAGCGCCAGCGTCGGCACCACGACGTCGCCGATGCGGATGAGGAGCGGCACCCGCCGCGCCACGCCGTCGATCTCGGGCGTCACGGCGAGCGCGCCGTGGCCGCTCGCCGCCCGCTCGATCTCGCCGAGGTTGCGGAGCACGTCGTCGAACGCCGGCAGCCGCTGCAGCACCGCGGCCGTGGGCCCCTGCACCGCGTGCCGCCGCAGGCCGTCGAGCGCGTCGGGGTTCGGCCGGCCGGTGAGGATCCCGGCCAGCCCGAGCACCACGGGCACGGCCTCGAACTCACGCGCGAGCAGGGTATCGTTGGGCGTGGCCCGCAGGAGCGACGCGCGCGTCTCCTGCGACAGGTCCTGGCGGCGCGCGGCCAGCTGCTCGGGCGAGAGCCGGTCCCGCTCGGAGAACAGCACGTCGATGCCCACCACCGCCGGCTCCTGCGCCGCGATCTTGTGGAGGAGGTCGGCCATGAGATCCCGCGGCCACGGCCACTGGCCAAAGCGCCGGATGCTCGCCTCGTCGATGGCCACGATGGCCACCGGGTCGAACACCGCGCCCGCCCGGCCCGCCGCCCCCGCCGGCCCCGCCGGGCCCGCCCCGTTCGCCGGCTCGGGCGGCAGGTCCGCCGGCCGCGGCCAGAGCCGCTCGAGCACGTCGAACGCGCGCAGCCGCACCGACTCGATCGACGCCGGATCGACCACGCGCAGCCCGAGGAACCCCGCGAGCGCGAGGAGGAGCAGCGGCCGGCCCTGCCAGCGCCCGAGCGCCCGCGCGAGCGGCAGGCGCGCGAGCCGGTCGCCGAGTCGCGCGAGCGCCGTCAGAGCCGGATCTCCAGGCCGTCGTAGGCCGACGACACCCGGAGCGGCGGCGCCCCCGCGGGCCGCGCCAGGGCCTCGTAGCGGAGCGTATCGGCCAGCACCTCGGCGAGCATCCCGTCGTCGAACATGGGCTCGTGGTGGAACATGCACAGGTGCCGCGCCCCCGCCAGCTGGCACAGCTCCACGCCCACGATGTTGCTCGAGTGGCCCCAGTCCTCCTTGACCGAGGCCGCGTCGGCGAGCGAGTACATGGCGTCGAAGATGACCAGGTCGGCGTCGCGGAAGAAGTCGACGAAGGGGTAGCTGTCGGCGGCGTGCTCGAGCTTGTGCTCGCTGTCGGTCGAATAGACCACCGACCGGCCGTCCTTCTCCACCCGGTAGCCGTAGGAGCCGCCGCCGCCGTGGTGCTGCGGCAGGGTGCGCACCGTGCACCCGGCCACGGTGTGCGCCCGGCCGGGCTCGAGCTGTACGAACTCGATGGTCGCGCCGAGTGCCTTGAACTCCACGGGGAAGCTCGGCGCCGCGTGCTGGTGCGCGAGCGCCCGGCGCACCACCTCCTCCACCGGGTGCCCGCTGTGGATGCGGATCACGTTGCCCGGGATGTAGGCCGGCGTGAAGAAGGGGAAGCCCATGATGTGGTCCCAGTGCGGGTGGGAGAGGAGGACGTTGTAGACCTGCGGCGCCCGCGGCCCGTGGACCGCCATCATGCGGCTGCCGAACTCGCGCATCCCCGTGCCCATGTCGCACAGGAGGTGCTCGGGCGAGCCGGTCTCGATCTCGACGCAGGCGGAGTTGCCGCCGAAGGTGCCGGCGATGGTGAAGTCGAGCTCCTGATCGATGAAGGCCTCGATGGCGGTCTCGCTCTCGAAGCGGCGACCGGCGGCGCGGCCGAGCGCCCGCTTGAGCTTGTCGCGCACCCCCCGGGCCGACAGCGGCGCCGGCAGCGAGCCGCGCGTACCCCAGAACCGGACCAGCATGAAGGTGTCTCCTCTCGAATTCCTCTCGGCCGCTGCGGCCTCTTGCGACGCTCGGGAAGGGTGCGGCCCGTGAGGCTAGCGCTCGGCCGCGTCGTCGAACTGCGCGGCCGCCTCGGGCGACAGCGCGGCGAGGGCCTCGCGCAGGCTGGCGAAGGCCTTGAGCACGAGGTCGAAGCGGCTGATGTGGAAGATCTCGTGCACCACCGGCGTGAGGGCCGCGATCGCCAGCTGGCCGCCCAGGGCCTTGGTCTGTTTGGCCGCCACCATGAGGGCGCGCAGGCCGATGCTGCTGATGTACTCGACCCCCGAGAAGTCGAGCACCACCAGGGCGCCGGCCGGCTCGTGGCGGTGCACGGCGGCGAGCACGGCGGCCTGGAAGGCCTCGCCGCTGGTGAGATCGATGCGCCCGGCGGGCGCGAGGACCGTCACGGGGCCGTAGGTCTTTTCCACGATCTGCACACCGTTCTCCTTGGCTCCGCCGCGCGTGCCACCGGCGACCTGCCACCGGCGCTGCGCCACCGCGCCGCCGTCGGAACCGCGGCCATTGTCCTCGATCCTGTCGTCGATTGGAACCGCCTCTGCAAACACCTTATGTGCGCGAACGGTCATCGGGCGTCCGGCGCTCGGCCCTCCCGGCCCGGGTGACGCTGCGCGGCGTCCATGCGAATCTCGCCGCGCCCGTTCAGCCTGAAGGAGATATGCCCATGCACAGAGACCGCATCAAGAGCACCGTGCTCAGTCTTAGCCTCACCCTCTTGGCGCTCGCCGCCTGCGACCGGCCCCGCACCTGGGAGAACCGCGTCGCCCTGCCCGAGCCCCTCACCAACAACGCCGTCGCCGCCGTGGCCGGCCCCGCCGGCTGCACCCTGTACAGCGCCTTCGGCCTCGACGCCACCCGCCAGCGCCCCGGCATCCACGGCCGCGCCTTCGCCTGGCGCGAGGGGCAGGCCGCCTGGCAGGCCCTGCCCGACGCGCCGGGGCTGCCGCGCATCGCCACCTCCGGCGTGGCGCTGCGCGGCAAGTTCTGGGTGCTCGGCGGCTACAGCATCGACGTGGACGACAATGAGACCAGCCACACGGAGCTCGTGGTCTACGATCCCGCGAGCAACGCCTGGTCGTCCGTGAGCCCGCTGCCCGTGGCCATCGACGACGCCATGGCCGTGGCCTGGCGCGACCGCTACATCGTGGTGGTGAGCGGCTGGTCCAACACGCGGCCCGTGCCGAACGTCCAGATCTACGACGCCGACAGCGACACCTGGAGCGCCGGCACCGACTTCCCCGGCACGGCGGTCTTCGGCGGCGCCGCCGGCCTCGACGGCGACGACCTCTACGTCATCGACGGGGTGGGCCTCGACACCGTGCAGCGCGAGTTCGTGATCGTCAACCAGACCTGGCGCGCCCGGCTCGACCCGAACAACCCCACGACCATTCAGTGGACCTCGCTCGGCCCGCACCCCGGCCCGGCCCGCTACCGCGCCGCCGCCGGCCCCGCCTTCGGCCGCGTGCTGTTCGTGGGCGGCACCGACAACCCCTACAACTACGACGGCCTGAGCTATGACAACAATCAACCCTCGGCGCCGCTCGCGAGCCTGTTCGGCATCGACCCGCGGACCGGCACGTTCGGCGCCCTCGAGACCCGGCCGCAGGCCACGATGGATCACCGGGCCCTCGTGGGCTGCGGGGACGCGGTCTACACCGTGGGCGGCATGACCACCGGCCCCAACGTGGTGAACTGGGTGCTCCGCCTTCAGTAAGAAGGAAGAAGGTAGCGGCAGGGGCCTGATGTCGTACAGCGCCCCACCCGGCGCCGCGCGATGCACTCCGCAGGCGCCAGCCCCCCATCCGTTCAGTCAAAGCGCCACCGCGCACGCTCAGGGCGCCACCGCGCACGCTCAGAGCGCCACCGCGCACGCTCAGGGCGCCACCGCGCACGCTCAGGGCGCCACCGCGCACGCTCAGGGCTCAGGGCGCCACCGCGCACGCTCAAGGCGCGACCGCGCACGCTCAAGGCGCCACCGCGCACGCTCCGGAAGGACCGCGCACGCTCCGGAGGGGACCGCGCACGCTCCGGAGGAGACCGCGCACGCTCCGGACGCGACCGCGCACGCTCCCAAGACCCCCGAAACGCCTGGATCCACCCTCCTCTGAGTGGCTGACCACACACCTTCTGGCCGTGCTGCGTGTGGTCCGCCACACAGCGGGGGCTCCAAGACCGGGCCTTGGGCCGCGACCACGGGCCCTTCATGGCGTTTCGGCCGTTGGCACGGCGGCTGCTCAAGGGGAAGGCACGAGCAACGCCCCGAAACTCCAACCCACGGAGGATGTCATGAGGAAGCTACGTCATATCGCTCTCGCCTTTGCCCCGGTCCTGGCCCTCGCCGCCTGCGATGGCGGCGCCAGCCAGAACACCGTCCAAGACCTGCCCGTCTCCTCGGCCCTGGCCATCGAGGACACGGAGGACAACCCCACCCTCGCGGGCGCGACCCAGTCGGCCCTGACCGTGAACGACGTCAGCCTGCTCGCCCTGGCCCACAACGGCCTGCAGGAGTTCAACAGCGACGTGCGCAACCTGCTCGATCGCATCCACCGCCTGGCCAGCCAGGTGCGGCCGGTGACGGAGACCGAGGGCCGCCGCGTGTGGGAGTTCACGGACGGCAACACGGTCGGGCGCCTGGTCATCGAGCGCGCCCGCCTGGGCGACGTCACCTACCCGACCGAAGACGGCGTGCCCGCCGAGGAGTCGGTGCGCGACGACCTGCCGGCGCTCGACCCCAACCTGACCGCCTTCCGCTTCTCGCTCATGCTGCGCACCGTGACCGAGACGGACACCGCCTTCCGCCTCGCCGCGCGCGGCCACCTCGTGCGCCTCACCAACGAGCCCTACGGCTCGGGCGTGGTGGTCATCTACCGCGACCGCGTCGCCGAGGTCGACGGCGCGCTCGTCACCGGCCGGCAGCGCATCGCCGCCCGCTACGATCACCGCAACCAGATCCGCCGCCTCGCCGTGCGCACCGGCGCCGTCAACTCCAACGGCGAAGTCACCCGCGCGGCCTGGATCTATCGTCAGTTCGCCAACCGCGGCGGCGCGCTCAAGTTCGTGCGCTGGGGCGACCTGCCCAACACCCCCGTGTCCGGCGGCCAGAACGAGCTCGTCAGCCTGATCGAGCACTGGGTGCGCACGCCGACCGGCCTCGTGGCCCGCGCCGCGGCCCGCATCACCGGCGGCGACCTCGCCAACCTGACGCCGTCCGAGGAGGCCATCAACATCGTCGAGTGCGTCAACCGCGGCACGCAGAGCGCCTTCCGCTACGTCGCCGGCCAGCCGAGCGGCACGGTCTATCAGAACGCGGGTGAGCGGTCGGCCTGCCTGCCCTTCCCGGCCCTCGACGGCCCGGTGCCGCCGCTGCCCGACGCCGAGACCATCCCCGCCTCCGGCGCCACGCAGTAGCCGCACCGCCGCCTCTCCTGCCTCTCCCGCCTCGTTCTCCTCGCCTGCTTCTCTCCCTTGCCTGTCCCCGTCCCCCTCCGGATTCCTTCCTCCTGATCGCTTCTTCTTACGCTCCCGGAGGGGGGCGGGGCGCTCTACCGAGTGGCGCACGGACCGTAGAAGGGTGACGGTATTCAACGACCCAAGTACTTCTTGAGGGAGATGCCTGGGTTGTTTAATACCGTCACCGACATGGCCACCTTCGACCTCGACGCCTACTTCGCCCGCATCGGCTACGTCGGCCCGCGCACGCCGGCGCTGGCCACGCTCCACGCCGTCACCCTGCACCACACCGCGGCGATCCCGTTCGAGAACCTCGACGTGCTCCTCGATCGCGGCATCAGCCTCGAGCCAGCGGACGTCTTCCGGAAGCTCGTCCACGAGCGGCGCGGCGGCTACTGCTTCGAGCAGAACTTCCTGCTCCTGTCCGCGCTCGAGGCCCTCGGGTTCGCCGTCACGCCGCTGAGCGCGCGCGTGCGCTGGCAGCGGCCGCGCGCCGAGACCCCGCCGCGCACCCACCTGTTCGTGCGGGTGGACATGGCGGACGGGACCTGGCTGACCGATGCCGGCGTGGGCGGTCTGTCGCTGACCGCCGCGCTCCGCTTCGAGCCGGGGCTCGAGCAGCCGACGCCGCACGAGCCGCGGCGCATCGTGCGCGAGGAGGGCCGTTATTTCCATCAGGCGCTGCTCGGCGGCGCGTGGCACGACGTCTGCGAGTTCACCGGCGAGGAGATGCCCGTCATCGATCGCGAGGTCGCCAACTGGTGGACGAGCACGTGCCCGCAGTCGCGGTTCCGCCAGCGCCTCACGGCGGCGCGCGCCCTGCGCGACGGTGGGCGCCTGGCCCTGCTCAACCGGGAGTTCACCGTGCGGCACGCGGACGGCCGGAGCGAGACGCGGATGATCGACGGGCCCGAGGCGCTGCTCGCGGTGCTCGCGGAGCACTTCGGTCTGCACTTCCCGGCCGGCACGCGCTTTGGCCCGCCGGGCTCGCCGTGGCCGACCTGAGGAGGGGAGGGGACATGGGGACTCTTCGGTTTGGTCTGCGCCTGGTCCAGCACCTCGCGCCGCCGCGCGACCTCGTTCGCTACGCCACGCTGGCCGAGGCCGCGGGCTTCGATCAGGTGTGGTTCTCCCACGACCCCTTCCTGCAGCACGCCTGGGCGCTCGCCTCGGCCGCCGCGGAGCACACCCGCCGCGTGGGCATCGGCGTGCTCGGCACCAACCCCTACACGCTCGACCCGTGCGAGATCGCCGCCTGGGCCGCCACGCTGGACGAGCTGTCGGAGGGGCGGGCGCTGCTCGGGCTCGGTCTCCACACGGGGGAGATGGTGGAGTGGGTGGGGCATAACGCCTGGGACGTCATTCCCCGCACCCGCGAGGCGGTGGCGCTCGTGCGCCGGCTGTGGGGCGGCGAGGTGGTGGCCAACGAGGAGCCGAACTTCCCCTGGCGCTGGCCCCTCGACTGGACACCGCAGGCGTACCTGCGCTTCTCGCCGCGGCGCGGGCGCATCCCCGTTTATGTGTGCGCCTTCGGCGACGAGTACCTCGGCCTGGCCGGCGAGATCGGGGAGGGGGCGCTGCCCATGATCACGCCGCCGGAGTCGGCCGCGCTCATGGTGGAGCGGGTGCGCGCGGGCGCGCGGGCGGTCGGCCGGGATCCGGGGGAGATCGACATCGCCGGCTGCGCGTGGCTGTCGCTGGCGGAGAGCGCGGAGGCCGCGGGGGAGCGGCTGCGTCCGCTCGTGGCCTACTTCGGGCCGTATCTGGAGGAGCCGGCGCTCGCCACGATGGGCCTCGGGCAGGGCGACTTTGCGCCGCTCAAACGGCTGACGGACGCCAACCGCCCGGCCAAGGCCGCCGCGGCCGTCACCCCGGCCATGTTGCGCCTCGGCATCGTCGGGACGCCCGAGGATGTGGTGCGGGCGATCGAGCGGCTGGTGGCGGACGGGATCACGCAGATCAATCTGGGGGGGCCGCTGGGGCCGGATCCCGAGGCCGCCATCCGGCTCATGGGCGAGCGCGTCATCCCGCGCTTTCGGTCCGCGTAGGCGTCAGGAGGGGTGAGCTGGCGCGGCGCTTGCGAGTTCCGTGGGCGTCATGGACACACCGCTTGCGCACCACACCGAGCAGGATCGGATCCAGCACCTGGAAGAGGAGATCGAGCGGCTGCGGCATCGCCTGGAGGCGCTGGCAGAGACCGTGAGCACGCTGCAGGCCGAGATCCGCGAGCTGCAGGAGGCCGAGGACGTCCAGCGGCTCGCGTGAGAGGCGAGGGGGCCAGCGGGCGTTTACGTCTCTCCTTTGAGATCGCTCATCACCTCCGTGTGGCTCCAACACGGAGATCAGGAGGTCCCTCGCCGTAGACTCGCTCGGATAGGATGGGGAGATGAGTTCGCGCCGCGAGGCCCTCCAACGGCAGATCGAAGAGGCCTTCGCCGATGTTCCCTATCCCGGTGATGATCACATCATCGACGATCCGAATGATTGGGAGGCCGCCGAGCTCCTCGCGTGCTTCAAAGGCAAACACTGGAAGGAGCTCGGCTACGAGGATCTGTTCCAGAACAGCCTCAGCTTCGTCGGCATCGACGCCTATGCGTTCTACCTGCCGGCCTACCTGCTCGGCGCCCTCGACGATTACAAGGACCTGATCAGTGTAGTCTTCGGGCTCTGCCCGACGTGGTCGGAAGAGGACGCCGAGCATCTGCAATGGCAGCTGCGGCGCTATGACCGCCTCAACAACCGCCAGCGAGCGGCGGTGCGCAGCTTCCTCGAGTACATGCGCGAGGAGATGAGCCAGTACTTTGGTATGTTCACGCGATTTGAAGACGCTCTCGCGCGGTACTGGTCACGAGAGGCCGCCTCGGATGGCGGGGGCGCACCGTGAGACCCTCGTGGAAGGGCTACGCCATCATCAGTGGGGTGATCTTGAGCACTCTCTGCTCCCCTCGCGCGCTGGCCCAGGAGTCCATGAAGGCGCCGGGAGATTGCACCAAGGAAGAGCATCGCCAGCTCAAGAAAGCCGTCGGCCAGGCGTGTAAGTCGGCCCCGGTGACGTGCTCCGAGCAGGACGATTGCGACACATTGTGGAAAAGGCTGATCCAGGGAAGTGAATGCATCGCTGCTCGACAACGTATCGCCGACCGGTGCTTTCGCGGTGGGGATGCGATCCATCTCGACGAGATCAGACGCTACCGAGACGCCGCGGAGTTATGTCGTGGATACATCAAGGCCAAGCAATGCGCTCCGCAGCCTTGCGATTGCGTCGAGCCGGTTCGCGGGCGGCGGGCCCCACGTCAGAGGCACACCCAGATGATCATCCGCATCGAGACGAGTCTCAGCCCTCCTCGGGGAGCCCGTGCTCGTCCAGCGCGCGGGGGCTCGGGTGGACGATCAGATGCCGCAGGGGCTCGCTCCCCGTGCTGATGGTCTCCAGGTGGTAGCGGGCGGCGATCCGATGCTGCACCTTGCGCAAGGCCGGCGGCCGGGGCGCCAAGGCCACCGGCACCCCCTCGCTCATGACCCGTGCGATGGCGTGCTCGGCCTCGTGGACCGCCTCGCGCACCGCCGCTTCGTCGACGCCGCCCACGAGCGACAGGGCGTTGCGCAACGCGCGGCGCATGTCGGCCGTGGTGTTGTGCTTGAGCACGTGCACGGGCACGCCCCGCTCAGCCAGATCCCGCGGCAACGGGTCGTCGGCGCGCGCGCGTAGCGCCAGCACGAGATCGGCGTCGCCCGGGTTCCTCACCAGGCGCGCCTCCACGTCGAGATCGGACAGCACCCGTTCGAGCAGCTCCCGGCTCAGCGCGTAGGCCAGGATGCGCACCGGCCCCTTGGCCGGCATCGGCTCGGGCGGCGGCGTGGGCAGCCGCGCCTTGGCGCGCACCACCGCCTCGGTGGTCACGCGGCCCTCCACCTCCCTCCGGCGTTCGCCACCCACCCCGCGCCCGGCCAGCAGATGGTCCACCGCCTCGGCCGTGTCGCGATGCACCAGCACCTCGGCCCGGTCCATGAGTTCCACCACGATGTCGAAGGTCGGCGGCCCGCGCCGCTCGGTCACGGTCTTGGAGCTCCGTCGCCGCCGCGCCTCCTCGTCGCCCAGGGTGACGGTGTGGACCCCGCCCACCAGATCCGAGAGCGTGGGGTTGAGGACCAGGTTCTCGAGCGTGTTGCCGTGGGCCGTGCCGATGAGCTGCACCCCGCGCTCGGCGATGGTGCGCGCCGCCTGCGCCTCGGCCAGCGTGCCGATCTCGTCGATCAAGATGACCTCGGGCATGTGGTTCTCGACCGCCTCGATCATGACCGCGTGCTGGCGGTCGGGCTTGGGCACCTGCATGCGGCGCGCGCGGCCGATGCCGGGGTGCGGGATGTCGCCGTCGCCGCCGATCTCGTTCGACGTGTCGACGATGACCACGCGCTTGCCGAAGTCGTCGGCCAGCACGCGGGCCATCTCGCGCAGCTTGGTGGTCTTGCCGATGCCCGGCCGGCCGAGGAGGAGGAGGTTGAGACCGCTCTCGACGAGGTCGCGCAGCATGTCGATGGTGCCGATGACGGCCCGGCCGATGCGCAGGGTGAGCCCGACGACGTCGCCGCGCCGATTGCGGATGGCGGCGATGCGGTGCAGCGTGCGCTCGATGCCGGCGCGGTTGTCCTCCCCGAGCGGGCCGATGCGGTCGAGAACGTGCCGGAGGTCCTCGTGTTCGATCGGTCGCTCGTCGAGCGTCACCACCCCGCCCGTGAGCCGTGCCTCGGGCAGGCGGCCGAGGTCGAGGAGGACCTCGAGCAGCTCCTCGCCGGGCAGGGTTCGCAGGACCGCGGACAGCGGCTCAGGCAGGATCTCGATGAGGCGTGCCAGCTCCTCTTCGGCGGTTGTGACAAGGCGGCCGATATGCACCACGGTGGTTTCCTCGAAATTACAATAGGCGATTCGCCACGCATGACCAGCCTTGCCTTCCTGGGGCCAGCAGCCCAGCCATTCTTTCGGCAGTCTTTCGGCGAGCTACGGACCGACGACGCCAGCGGATATACTGGCTGAGCATGCGCAAGGTCTGGTTGGCCGCGATCCTCCTCGGTTTCGGATGTGCCCCGCGCAGCCTGGGGGGCGGCATCGAGGATGGCGGCGCGGGCGATGGGGCGCGCTCCGCCGATCTGGCCCCGCTCGGCGACCTGGGGCTTCCGGATCTGGGCGGCTGCGCGGGCATCGTCGCGGCGACCGCCGAGTGGCTGGACAGCCATGTCGCTTGCCAGCGGGACGAGGACTGCGTCTGGCTGTACACCACCTGCGGTCTCCCGGGCATGTGCGGGATCCACGCGAACACCGGCGCGGCCGGCGCCTACCTCGAGTCGCTGATCACGGCCTGGCAGCGAGCGGGCTGCTACGCGCTCCCGCCGTGCGAGTGCGCGCCGCCGCCCACTCCACCTGGCTGCAACGCGGGCCGCTGCGGCTTTCGCGAGCCGCGCGGCCAGATCGGCGACCCCTGCCAGGGCGGCTTCGATTGCGTCACCGGCCGGTGCCTCGACGCGGCCGCGAACCCGAGCTTCCCGGGGGGCTATTGCACGAGCGATTGCGGCGCGGGCGGCACCTGCCCCGCGGGATCGAGCTGCCGCGCCATCGCCGGCGGTCAGTACTGTCTCGAGGATTGTCAGCCGGGGGCGCCCGCGTGTCGTGCCGGCTATGCCTGCTGCGCCGGCGGCCCCGGGCCGGTGTCCACGACGCCCGTGTGCGCCCCGTCCGCGAGCATCTACTGTCTCGGCCTGTAGACGCCGGCGCTGCCTGACGGGGCGCTACCGTGGCTGGGGGGGCGCCTCGGCGACGCGGCGCTGGCAGCGCTCGAGGTCGGCGCGGGATTGCTCCTCGGGAAAGTCGAGCAGGCGCCGGCGGGTGTCGAGGGGCATGCAGTAGTGGGTGGCGGTCCATAGCCGGGGATCGTCCGCCCCCTGCAGCGGCTCGAGGTCGCTCCACACGATCACCGTCTTGTCGTTCAAGGCCGCGGCGACGCGCCGGCCGTCGGGGCTGAACGACGCCGAATGCACCGGCTCGCTCGAGGCGCGGAGCAGGAGCGGCTCTCCTGTGCCATCCACGTTCCAGATCCGCACGGTGCCGTCATTCGAGGAGGAGACGACATGCCGGCCATCGGGGCTGAAGGGCCTGTCGCTGTGCACGAGGGCCAGGACCTCGTGTCCTCTGAAGACCAGGGGCTGTCCCGAGCCGTCCGCGCTCCACACCCGCACCGTCTTGTCTTCGGAAGCGGAGACGATGTGCCGGCCGTCGGGGCTGAACACCGCCGAATGGACGACGTCGTCGTGTCCTTGGAGGACCAGGGGCTGTCCCGAGCCATCCGCGTTCCACACTCGCACCGTCTTGTCCCAAGAAGCGGAGACGATACGCCGGCCATCGGGGCTGAACGACGCAGACCAGACGAAGCCCTCGTGTCCTCGAAGGATCAGGGGCTGCCCCGAGCCATCCGCGTTCCACACCCGCATCGTCTTGTCAAAAGAAGTGGAGACGATATGCTGGCCGTCGGGGCTGAATGACGCCATTGTGACGAAGCCGTCGTGCCCTTGGAGGACCAGCGGTGGCTTCGAGCCATTCGCGTCCCACACCCGCACCGTCTTGTCCCAGGAAGCGGAGACGATGTGCCGGCCGTCCGGGCTGAACGACGCCCCTTGGATGATGTCGTTGTGCCCTGTGAAGACCAGGGGCTGCCCGGAGCCGTCCGCGTTCCACACCCGCACCGTCTTGTCCATGGAGGCGGAGACGACACGCCGGCCATCGGGGCTGAAGGATGCCATCGTGACGGCGCCCTCGTGCCCTCTGAGAATCAACGGTCCCGGCTCGTCCGCGTTCCACACCCGCACCGTCTTGTCCAAGGAAGCGGAGACGATGCACCGGCCATCAGGGCTGT
>DATAGU010000148.1:0-85997 GCA_036263495.1 Polyangia bacterium
TCTCCCCCGTGCCACCAACCCTCGCCATCCCCCGATGCAGCGCCCACCCGCCCCCCAGCCCCATCCCCACGACCGCCACGATCCCCATCGCCACCCACCACCGCTGCCGCCGCACCTCCCGCCGTCCCCGCGCCGCCTCGATCGCCGTCTGCCCCCGCAGCGCCCCCGCCAGCGCATCCCCGAACGCCTCCACCGTCTCATACCGCCGCTCCCGGTCCACCTCGCACGCCCACTCGATGATCCCCGCCACCTCCTCCGGCAACTCCGGCACCAGCGCCCCGATCCTCGGCCGCTTCCGCAGCGCCGCCTCGAACTCCCCCGGATCCAGCGTCGCCGGCCGCGGCAGCGCCTGCTCTCCCCCCACCGCCAACGCCAGCACCAGCCCGAGCGAATACACATCCGCCCGCTCATCCACCTCCTGCGGCGTCGCCACCTGCTCGAGCGGCAGATACGGCACCGACCCCATCACCTCCCCCGGCCCCGTCAGCGGCGGATATCCCTCCGCCCACGCGATCCCCAGATCCAGCAGCCGCACCCCACCCGAACGACAGAGAAAGACATTGTCCGGCTTCACGTCGCGATGAATCACATCCGCCGCGTGCAGCGCCGCCAGCGCCTCCGCCACCGCCACACCGATCCGAAACGCCTCCCCCCACGACATCCGCCCCTGGCGCAGCCGTTGCCCGAGCGTCTCCCCGTCGAGCAGATCCAGCACCGCATACGACAGCGACACCTCCGGCACATGCCCCCAGTCCTGCACCCGCACCAGCCCCGGCCCCACCAGCCGCCCCCCGATCTCCGCCTCCCGCTCCAGCCGCGCACAATCCTCCACCCCCCGCGCGATCTTCACCGCACACGACCGACCAAACGCCAGATCCGTCGCCACATGGACCCGCGCCATCCCCCCCTTCCCCAGCAACTCCCCCACCCGATAGCGTCCCCCCAGCACCGTCCCCATCAGATCCTGCGACAGCCCCGGCGGCCCAGCCGACGTCGCGTTCAGCCTCAGCGTCCAACTCGACATCGCAGACCTCGCCCGCATCCTAACAGAGCCCCCTCCCCACGCGGAACAAACACCCACCGCAAAACCTCACCTTCCCCGCCCTCGACCCTGTGGATAACCCGCCTCTGCCTGTCGCCCCAATAAGACATTCCCAAGCTTCCCCGCGCGTGGCAGAACCCCTCCCATCTCGGCCCTCGCAGCCGCCGCGGCCAGAGCATCCCATCGAGGTCACCATGACGCGCCCCAAAACACCCATGCACCCACCCACCTCCAACACCGCCGCCCCCTCCAAGCGCCACCCCGGCACCAAGACCCTGCCGCCCGCCCCTCCAGAGGCCACCGGCGAGCAGCGCATCGACCTCCTCGCCCCCATCATCATCCCCGGCCCCGCCACCCGAAAAGCCTTCTTCCACGTCGGCGCCGCCTACTACGTCAACCTCTTCTACAACGCCGGCCGCCGGCTCAAATTCAACCTCGCCGACCTACACCACCTCTTCGACGCCACCCCCACCGCGAACCTCGTCCTCGGCCGCAGGTTGAGCCCCGACGAACTCAACCGCCTCCTCCAGCTGCGCTACGACTCCGACGCCGATGCCGCCTCCCAGATCCTGCCCGAGCCCCCCCTCCGCTGGACCCTCCCCCAACCCTACCCCTGACGAGCCCTCACAAGCCCTCATAAGAACCGGCCCAGGAGACACGCGATGCCCAGCCTCAGCGTCCGTCCCCCCGATCGCACTCCCGTCGTCTACCGCCTTTGCAAACCCATCGCCTCCATCGGCCGCGCCCGCGTCAACGACGTCACCCTCGCCGACCCCCTCGCCACCGAGATCCACCTCCAGATCGTCCTCGACAAAGGCCAGTACTACGCCGTCGCCGTCGATCACCACGGCCTCCTCGAAGTCAACGGCAAGGTCTGCAAGCAACACCGCCTCGGCGACCACGATCGCATCCGCATCGGCTCCACCGAGATCGTCTTCTACCTCCAGGACCCCACCGGCCCCACCGCCTGCGTCCCGCTCACCCCCACCGAGATGCACCGCGAAATCCTCCGCTTCTCACGCCAGATCTTCGAGCGCCGCGCCCCCGACCAACTCCTCACCGCACTCCTCGACAGCGCGCTCCGCATCGCCTCTGCCGACAAAGGCTTCCTCATCCTCCTCACCGGCCCCGAGCCCCGCATCGCCGCCGCGCGCAACGGCGTCGGCGAGACCTTCGCCGACGCCCGCCAAGAGCTCTCCGACACCATCATCCAGCACGTCATCGACAGCCGAGCCCCCCTCGCCCTCGACGACCTCGCCCGCAGCCCGCGGGCCCGCCGCTCCCGCAGCGCCAAACGCCTCCGCCTGCGCGCCGTCCTCTGCGTCCCCCTCCTCGAACAGAGCGGGCTCCTCGGCGTCCTCTATATCGGCCAGCACGGCCACGGACCGCCCCTCACCCCCGCCCTCGACCCCGTCCTCATCCTCGCCACCCAGGCCGCCCTCCTCCTCTCCAACGCCCACTTGCGGAGCGAACTCCACCCCCAGGAAGAGACACCCGACACGCCCCCGCCCGAGACACGCCGGGGACACCTCCTCGGCGGCTGCCCCGCCATGCAAGCGATCTTCGCCCAGCTCCCCCGCATCGCGCTCACCGACAGCCCCATCCTCATCCAAGGCGAGCCCGGCACCGGCAAGCGCCTCCTCGCCCGCGAGATCCACGACCACTCGGCACAGCGAGGCCCCTTCAAGAGCCTCCCCTGCGGCGCCCTCTCCGAGGACCTGCTCCAGCGGCACCTCTTCGGCACCGCCCCCGATCCCCCTCCATCCGCTCCCCCGGCACCTCCTCTCGGGACCCTCCACCTCGGCGACATCCACGAGATGCCGCCCCCCCTCCAGCACCAGACCGTGCGCTGGCTCAGTGAACATCCCCCCACGACCCAAAGCCCCGGCATCCATCGACCGGGCCTCTGCAGGCCGCGCCTCATCGTGTCCACCTGCATGGATCTAGAGCACGAGGTCACTCAAGGCCGCCTCCTGCCCGAGCTCCTCGGCCGGCTCGACGCCACCCGGCTCTCCCTGCCCCCCCTGCGCGAGCGCGGCGAAGATCTCTTCCTCCTCGCCAAGCACCTCCTCGATCACCACGCCCAGGCGCACCGCTCCCCCGCCCGCGGCCTCTCCCCGAGCGCTGTCGCGCTCATGAGACGCTACCCATGGCCGGGCAACATCACCGAACTCGACCTCCGCATCCGGCGGGCCGTCCTCCAGGCCGTGGGCTCCTTCCTCGGCCCCGCGGATCTCCGCTTCGATGAAAAGGATCTCCTACCGATCCGCCCCCTCGACCAAGCCAGGGAGCGTTTCTGCCAGAACTACATCCGGGAGGTGCTCGAGCTCTGTGGCGGGCGGCGCACCGAGGCCGCCCGACGCCTCGGCATCAACCGCAGCACGCTCTATCGCTATCTGGGGGGAGAGACGACGTGGGACGATACCGCTTGAAAACCGGAACGGGCCCGTCTGACCGCCGCCCGAGGCTCGCGAGGCGGTCCTGAGGGGGCGCTGATCAACTGCCCTTCGCTTCGGCCTTGGCTTCTGCAGGCGGCTTGGACGCGGCCGGCGCCGCAGGTTTCCCCGGCGGCGTCGACGGCGTCGGCGGCTCAGTCTCCGACTTCGGCTTGCGGCGCTGCCGGCCGAGCACCCGGCGCGTCGCCACCGGCGAAAGACGGATGATCGTCGCGTCCGCCTCCCGCCCGGCATCGAAGATATCCAGGATCCGCTCGTAGATCGCCAAGTTGATCCCATCCCACAGATCCACCGTGCCCTGGGTCACCTCCGTGACCTGCTGCGCGCTCTCCGCCTCCTCCCCCTTGCGCATCGCATCCGTGGCCATCGCCGTCGTCTCGGTCAAGATCTCCGCCTCGAGGACGCCTTCGCGGCGCGCCTTGATCCCCGGCTGGTCACTCGCGAGCAGCTCCTGCCCGAGCGCCGCGAGATCTTGCAACGACTTCCCCAGGGTCGCGGGCGTCGACGCCGTGCCATAGGCATGGTCGACCCGGCTCCGCAGCTCCGCGTCGCCCGCGACCACCGTGAGGAGCAACGCCTTCAATTGATTGCGTCGCGCCTTGGCCTGCTTGCGGATCTGGGTCGCCCCCACCCGCCGCTCACTCTGCGCCGCCGCGCTCCCCGACTGCCCCCGTGCGTGCGCCTGCGCCAGCAGCTGCCCATGTCGCGCCGCCCAGATCGCGATGCGCAGGAGCTTGTCCGACATCCCGAGCAGCGCCCGCTTCTGCTCCTTCGACGCGGTCTGCCAGTAATCGAGCGCCCGCCCATAATCGCGCGCCGTATCCGTGTCGATCCGGGACGTCGCCACATCCGCGCCCCAGTCAATCAGTTCGTTGCGGTCATACCCCTCGATCAGAAGAAAGACCTCCTCCTCCGTGGCCGGCCCCGTCCGGGCCACCAGCTCTTCGAGCGTGTAGATCTTGGGAGCGTCTGCCGAGTTCGCCATGAGTGGAATGATGCAAAGCAGGCGGAAGTATGGCAAGCCCCTTTTGCCCATGAGACCGCCCCCCGTGACGGTTGCCTGGTAACTTCGGGAAGATCGGTTACCTGGCGGCTCGCAAGGCTCGGCCCTCACATGGAGGAGAAGAATGCTCATGTTGCGTCAAGCCCAGCTCGATGCCTTCCGGGCGGCCCTGACCCGAGAGTTCGAGGACCTGGCATGGAGCTATTTCCAGAACCTCTTTCCTGACGCCTGTCGCCAGGCGGGCGAGGACGTCATCCGTCGGGTCATCCGCCACGGCGTCATGCGCGCCGAGCGCCACGCCCTGGACGAGTACCAAAGCCTCTGCATGTACATCACGGTGATGTTCTGGCTGGGCAGCGGTTTCGACCAAGATCCACTGTATCCGTGGGCCGCCCCCCTGCTCGCGCCGGAACTCGGCGATCAGCTGCAGCGCGCCGAACGGTTGAAGAAGGCGGCCCAGACCTACCTCGACGAGGCCGAAGGCCTGCACGATGAACATCTTCAGGAAACGCTCCGGCGGTTGCTGGGCGAAGACCTGGCCACGCTGTTCCCCCCGCCGGCCCCGGCAGAGGATGCCAGGACGTACCTCACCGCGCGGCTTCATCATATCCATCCGCGCAAATGCGAGGCCGTGGGCCTATCAAGCCTGCACAGGCTCATCGATCAGGGCATCGCGGCCGCCACACGATATGGTCTCGTGGAGCGACCCGATCAGGCGGTCTACCTCGAAATGATGTTCTTGCTCGGCGCAGCGTTCGATGAGGATCCGATGTTCCCATGGGCCCAAGAGCTGCTGCATGGGGGTCGGACCCAGGGGGCAAGGCAGGGACAGGCTCTCCATCGCGCGGGGATCGCCTCTCTCCAACACATGACCGGGGTCAGCCCATGAGTCCGCGAGGCAACGGCCAAGAGCCGGACCTGCAGCTGATAGGGGCGCTCAACCCGGTCGAGGCATGCTCCCTCATTCAAATGAAATGGCCGCGGATCACGCGCCAGCAAGCCCTCGAGGAAGCACGCAAGCTCCTAGTCCATACGTATAAGTTCAAGGCTGCGGGAAAGAAGTCATACGACGATCTCGCAGAATGGATCAACCGCAGTTATCTCCTTCGGGACAAGGACTTCATTACCGGGAAAGAGTTAAGCGACATCCATCTCATTCCCCAAAATATCGACGAAGCCGCCGAGATAGCCGGGCATCGCCTTAAATCAAAGGGAGGGACGAAGTCGACCGTCATCTGTGAGATGTGGGACCCTGAGACGGGGGTATGGTATTTCGGCAGAAGCAAACATGGCCAGGCACTAGACAAGTTACCGAAGGCCATCCGAGATGGAATCCCCAAGGTCGATCAGGAGGATCTAAAGGATTGGTGCTTCGGCAAGAATTGCGCCGAGGTCGAGTGCATCATCAAGGCCTACGCATCTGGAAAGAAAAAACAAACCCTTGAGGGTTGTTACTTCATCGCGTACCACCAGGTGCAAAAGAAGAAGGTAGGCCCTTGCCACACGTGCAAGCAGTGGATTGCGGCCTTCGGCGGTGTTGCCTATAAGCCCTAACGGATCCCAGACATCCCAGACGCATGCTCCAGGCGTCTCTCACAACCTGACTTCTTCCGTCACGAGCCCCGCCAGCCCGCCTGCGAACCTGAGCAAGACCCCCGCGTCTCCACCCTCGGCATGGAAGTAATGGATCGGTCCGAAGAACCGCTCCAGCTCCTCGGCCGTGCATGTAGGCAGGTAGACTCGCAGCACCCGCGGGTCGTAATAGCGAAACAGCAGCCTGCGCCGTTGCGGGTCGGTCACCAGCAGGAATCGGCGCAGATGCCGGCGCAGCTCCGAGAGCTCGCCCGGCGCCTCGATGAAGATGCCCAGCTGATGGCCCCAGGCTTGGCGAATCAGTTCGAGCGTGGCCGGCGCGCCGCGCTCGAGCGCCACGAGGTACGGCGCCACGGCCTCCAGTTCCGGCTCCAGGTACCCGTCATAGAGGCACGCCGAAGACAAACCACAGCGGGCCACGAACGGCTGCACCTCCTCATCGCGGGCCCCATCGAGCACGGCATACAGGCTCGCGGTCGACGTGCGCCATAGCGTATCCAGCACCCGCTCTGCCAGCCCCGACTCCGGAGAAGCCTGGCTCACGGATCCCATCACTTGCCGGGCCTGCAGAGCTCGACCAGCGGCTTACCCAGCTTGGCGGCTCTGCGCAGAGCCTTGGACTGTTGCAGGGCGGCGCGTGTGAGCCTCCCAGCCGCCTCCATGATCTGGTCGAGCAGCTTGTGGATCCGGAGCAAGGTGGCGCTGCGCGCCGCGACCTCGGCTGCGTTGCCAAGGGGTCTCAGGGTGCGGACCAGCGCGCGCGCCAGGTCCTTGGCAATCGTCATGACACGGCTGGCGACAATCGCAGGCAGCGCCAGCGCATCGGCCAGATCGAGGAGTTGACCAGCGATCGTCTCCAGCACCTGGATCCCGAGCGCCTGCAGCCCCCCAATGGCCATCGGTCCCCCGACGATGACGTCGAAGGAGCCGGTGATGAGGCAGCCGATACCGCCGCAATGAGTCGTGATGTCGCCCATTCGATGGGCATACTGACCGTTGATCAGCACCGTCTGGCTGCCCGTTTGCGTGATGAAGGAGTTGTTCTGGCAGCATGCCGCATGCAACCCGGAATCGCCGACACGCAGCGCAGGGCGTCCGTTGATGAAGACGTTGGGTGAGCCGGAGACCGCGGGTCCCATCGCCTGGTGTGGGCAAGACGGGCAGCCATGCACATCCAAGGGCACCATAGCCATGTCACCAAGCCGTCCTTGACCAGGCATCGGCGCTCCTTCAGGGCGATAGGGAACGAAACCGGAGGGTAGGTTACTCGGCCCCTCACGACCTTCCAAGGGGACATCCCTTCAGCTGCGATGGATTTCAGCCCCGCTCCAGGATCGCCGCCATGATAATTCCCCATGCCGTGCAGCCCAATGACGCTGTGGCGCGGCGAAATGACGCTGTGGTGCGGCGAAACGACCTTGTGGTGCGGCGAAAACGACCCTGTGGTGCAACCCAACGACCCTGTGGTGCAACCCAACGACCCTGTGGTGCAACCCAACGACCCTGTGGTGCAGCCCAACGACCCTGTGGTGCAGCCCAACGACCCTGTGGTGCACTTCTAAAGGGGTGTGGTGCGCCCTCAAGGAGGTTGTGGTGCAGGCCCCAAGGCCTGTGGCACGGCCGCATGAAGGGCCGATGCCGCGCTACCACATGAGTTGATAAGCTCCTTCGCGTACCCCCACCCGACCATCGCCCAGTGGATCCCCGCCCCATCCGGGCTAGACTACCCAACGTGCGGCGCGGCTTGCGGAAACTCCTCAAGGCAGGGCTCATCCTCCTCTGCCTGTGGTTCACCGGGTACACCGGGACCTGGCTGTTCTGGAACGACGCCGCCATCGCCCGCAGCATCAACGGCTGGGTCTCCGGCAACCTGCGCGGCGCGGGCGGCCCCACGCACCAGGCGTTCGTCCTCGGCCGCGTGCATTACCCCTACTGGGCCTCCATGCGCGGCCTCTTCACCTCCGCGCCGAGCCCCTTCGAAGTCTGGGACGCCAAGATCTGGGACGCCGAGGGCCGTGCGGTCATCCTCGCCCCCCACCTCACGGGCCGCATCTACCTCCGCACCCTCGTCGCCAACCAGCTCCTCACCCTGCTCCGCCTGCAGCCCTTCATCCTCGAGCTCCACTTCGCCGAGGTCACGCTCGACCCGGGCGCGACCGTGCGCGTCAAACCCACCAGCACGGGCGAGAACAACCTCGTCCAGGCCTTCTCGGTCAAAAAGCCCAAGCCGCCCCACAAGGGTGGGATGCACATCCAGGTCGACCGCCTCGACATCGCCGGCCTCGACCTCACCCTCGCCTTCCCCGGCTGGAACGCCCGCCTCCCCAAGGCGAACGGCCGCGGCCAGCTGCGCTACTCGTCCTTCATCGTCGACAACCAGGAGCGCGGCCGCCCCGCCTTCACCTATCGCCTCGAGCCGATCGCGTCCGACCAGGCCGAGCTGCGCCTCGGCGTGACCTGCCCCGAGCCGGTGTGCCAGGGCGACGAGCGCGGGAGCTTCGAGTTCCACTTACAAAAATTCCTCGCCCGGGAGCTCGGCGCGCCGTCTGAGGCGCGCGACCAGATGCGCTTCGACGCCACCGCCGTGGTCGAAGGGGCGCCGACCCAGGTCCAGGGCCGGCTCGAAGACGTGTACGGCAAGACCCCGGGCTCGGACCTCACCATCGCCTTCGAGAAGGGCCAGGGGCTGACCAAGCTGCTCGGCCTCAGCCTGATCGGCGGCGCTCCCGTGGGACGGGTCCGCATCCACGGCCCCTTCGCCCACACCGTCTTCGAGGGCGAGCTCGACAAGGCCGAGGTCAAGCTCGGGGCCCTCGTGGCGCGGCCGGTCGGGGCCCGCTTCCGCCTCGAATCCTCGCGGCTCCAGCTCGACCCGGTGCACGCCGAGGTCGCGCACGGCCGCGTGACGGGCAGCGTCCTCATCGACTTCAACCGCCTCCTCTGGCAGGCCCAGCTGCGCACCGAGGGCGTGGATCCCGCGCGCCTCGAGCCGTTCGTCACCGCCTCGCTGCGCCCCCTCGTGGCCGGACGCCTCGACGGTGTCGCCCGGCTCGGCGGCAGCCTCAACCCGCTCCGCAACCCCGGGCGCGTCACCGTGCGCGACCTCGACGTGCGCCTCGTCCGCCGCGCCCGGGATCGCCTCCCGGCCACGATCCACCTCGGCGGCGGGCTCCGCCTCTGGCCCGAGGTCGTCCACCTCGATGACGTGTCGGTGCAGGCCGAGGGCGTGCACCTGTTCGCGCAGGGCTTCATCAGCCGCGAGGATGGCCGCACCGACGTGAGCCTCAACGTCGATGGCCGCCTCGCCGCGCTGCTCGCGCGGTTCGGCCTGCCCGACCTCATCGAGCGCGCGACGGCGAGCGCCCGGGTCTCCGGGACCCTGCTCTCGCCCCAGATCACCGGCACCGCCAAGGCGCTGTCGGTGGGCTGGAGGCATATGCGCCTGCCCGAGGTCCGCGCCGGACTCGCGTTCAAGGACGGACAGCTCGTGGTGACCGACATCCAGGGTGAGGGGCTCGGCGGGCGGCTCGGCGGCACGGCCGAGGACCGCGTCACCATCGATCTCTTCGACGGCGACCTGCGCCGGCCCCTCCCCGAGCCGCAGGTGCACGCGCGCCTCCGCGCCGAGCAGCTGCACCTCGATCTCACCGGCTCCGCCGACACCCACTCGGACCTCCACGCCGACGTGAGCGGGCGCCTCACGCTCGACGGTGTGCTCACCCATCCGTGGGGCACCTTCAACCTCTCGCTGCCGCAGCTCAGCCTCTATCAGGACCCCTACCGCGACGGTCACGTCGACTTCGAGCTCGGCCAGGACGGCATCGAGATCGCGGCCCTCCAGCTGCGCCGCCAGGGCGGCGGCGCGCTCTCGGGCTCGGGGCGCATCGGCTACGACGGCACCATCGCCGTCGGACTCGACGCGGTCGACTTCCCACTCGCCGCCATCCCGCCGCTGCGCGATCTGCCCCTGTCGGGCACGATCTCGGGCAAGGTGGCGCTCGGCGGCGACACCCGGCGCTGGGTGCCGACCGGGCAGATCCGGGTGGCCAACGTCCGCGTGCGCGAGTTCTATCTCGGCGACGGTCAGCTCGAGCTGCTCCCGGGCACCGACGCGCTCGCCATCAAAGGAGAGTTCTTCAACGGCACGTTCCGGGTGGAGGGGTACCTCACGCTCGAGCCGACCCTGGCCCTCAACGTGACGGTCATGTTCAAGGATCTGCCGCTCGATGACCTCATCCCCGAGCTGAAGGCGCTCGCCGAGGTGAAGGGCCTGGTCTCGGGCCAGGTGCGCGTGTCCTATTCGACCGACAGTCCGGCCCAGGCCGAGCTGCGGCTCAGCAAGGTGCTGCTCACGCTGTCACGCGAGGACGAGGAGGGCGTGCCCGGCGCCGAGCGCAGCGACGAGTTCCGCAACGACGGCGACGTCATCCTGACGAGCGACTTCAGCCGGCTCGACTTCCGGCAGATGCGGCTCTCCTCGCGCCGGGGCGGCGGCTTCGAGATGAAGGGCAAGGTCGCGGCCCGGGACACCGATCTACGCGTCGACGGGCACCTCAACCTGACGCTCCTCGAATACTTCACCGCCGGCCTGTTCGAGCACACCGACGGCGACGCGGTGGTGAACGCGCGCATCCTCGGCGCCGCCGCCCGCCCCCGCGTGCTCGGCACGGTCCAGCTCCTCAACGCCTCGCTCAAGCCGCGCGGCGCGCACAGCGCGTTCAAGAGCCACGGCAAGGTCATCTTCGACGACCAGCGGGTGACGCTCGAGGGGCTCGAGATGGAGCTCGACCAGGCCCGCACGCGCGCCAACGGCTGGGTCGAGGTGCACGACTGGCACCCGGGCGCCGTGGCGCTCGACGTGAACGGCAAGCTGCCGGCCGAGCTGCTCGAGTGGTTTTTGGGCGATTACCTCTCGGACGTGGAGCACAAGGGCGGGTTCCTGGTGGACGCCAAGATCTACGGGCGCTGGTCCGAACCGCGCTGGCGCGGGCGGGTCCAGGTCGACAACATCGCGCTCCGGCTGCGCCAGAACCTGCGCGACATCCGCCTCCGCCAGGGCACCATCACGCTGCGCGACAACGAGCTCGTGCTCGGCTGCCTGGCCCCGGACGCACCCATCGGCTGCGAGGCCGTGACCGCCCAGATCGACGAGCACGGCGAGCTCAAGCTGAACGGTCTCCTCGGGTTCGCCGGCCTGTCGCTCGACCACCTGAAGGTGCACGTGGACGGTGACGCCATCGACTGGGGCTCGGGGCAGATCTACTCGCTGTCGCTCTCGCCCAAGGTCGACCTCATCGGCACGCGCCTCTCGCTCCCCTGGACCCCGAGGGGCAAGACGCAGCTGCGGCTCCAGGGCGAGGTCTACCTCGTGAGCGGCACCTACCGGCAGGACTACGACGTCCTCCGCGACTGGGTCATCCGGCCGCGCGCGGTCGAGACCGACCCGCCCTTTTACGAGGGCATCCCGATCCTCGAGAACATGGCCCTCAACATCGCCGCGAGCTCGTCGGGCCCCTTGTCGATCAGGAACAACCTCGCGCCGAGTGGCCTGCAGGTGTCGGTCTCGAAGCTCCGCATCGGCGGCACGCTCTCGCAGCCGACCCTCGCCGGCACCGTGGCCATCGACGAGGGCGGCGCCTTCCGCATCCCGCTCCTCCGGGCCGACTTCGTCACCGATCGGAGCGTCATCTCCTTCGAGGCGGACAAGCACTTCCCGGGCGACACCCCGCGGCTCGACATCAACGCCGCCTCGGACTGGACCGATCGCTACGAGCAGCTCCACCACATCAAGCTGCGCATCTACGGCACCTACAGCGAGCCCAACCTCGAGCTCTCGTCGAACGACGGCTGGGACCGGAACCAGGTGCTCTCGGCGCTCGCCACCGGCGGCGCGCCCGACGATCTGCGGCGCTCGTTCCAGACCGACCCCACCGTGGTCCGTCCGACGTCGAGCACGCCGACCATCGTGCAGACCGCGTCGAGCGATCTCTTCTTCAACTTCGCCGAGGATCCGCTCAAGAACGTCTTCAAGCTCGAGTTCCTGCGCATCGAGATCGGCTACGTGAAGGCCTGCTACTACAACCGGCGCGAGTTCAAGCTGTGCGGCACGGGCGAGGGTCAGCTCGCGCCCACGTCCAACCTCGACGCCCGCGCCGAGCTCAAGCTGTCCGACGACGTGGGCGCGTTCCTGTCGGCGCAACACCTCGAGAACAGCATCGAGCGCAGCACCGAGGTCATCAACCGCCTGCGGCTGCAGCTGCGCTGGCGGCTCCAGCTGTACTGACCCGCCGGACCCGCCCGGCAGCCCCTCCACGACCTGGCATTTGAACCCCGTGCAACGGGACGGCAAAATATTTGCAACATCGCATCTCCCCCCGGTGACAAGCCTCGGCGCTCCCCCTAGATTCAGCGCCGATGACGAACTTCGACGAAACGGAACTGGCCGCGATCGACGTCGGCAGCAACGCAGTTCATCTCAAGCTCGTGCATCACGATCGTTCTGGCCGCCTCGTGCCCGTGCTCAAGCGGCGCGCCCTGATCCGGCCGGGCGAAGGCGCCTTCCAGACGGGACGGATCGCCAAGCCGGCGCTCGGTCGGCTGGTCGATACGCTCGCCGACTGGGGGGCGCTGTGCCGCGCCCGCGGCGCCCAGGTGCGGTCCATCGCGACGAGCGCGATCCGCGACGCGACCAATCAGGACCACGTGGTGTCGCGCGTGCGCAGCCACGCCGGGCTCCACCTCGAGGTGATCTCCGGGGAGGAGGAGGCGCGGCTCATGTGCCTCGGCGCGCTCGCGGGCATGCCGGCCGATGTCCACTCGCTGTGCATCGACATCGGCGGCGGCTCGACCGAGGTCGCGCTCGCGCAGGGGGAGGACCCGATCGGGCGCTGGAGCCTCGGGATCGGCGCCCTCCGGCTGAGCGAGGAGTTCGGCGAGGAGGTGGGGAGCCAGCGCGTGCGCCTGGCGGCGATGCGGGCGCGGGCGGCCCATGCGGTGCTGGTCCTGCCCCATCTCCCGAGCCTGCCCCGGGGACCCCGTCGCGGTGCGCTGGCGTGCTCCGGGACCGCGCGGGCGCTCGTGAACTTCGCCGCCGGGGACGACGCGAGCGACGCCACGGCGGGCGCGCTGTCCCACCTCGTGGAGGATCTGGCGGCGCTCGGACGGCGCCAGTGCGAGCGCCGCTTTGGCCCGCAACGCGCGGAGCTCATCCTGCCGGCGGCCGTGATCCTGGAGGCGCTGTGCCGCCGGCTGCGGCTCGACTGGGTGCGGCCGACGCGACGGGGGCTGCGCGACGGCGTGCTGATCGACCTGTCACGCCACCTGCCGCGCCCCCCGGCGGCCATCCGCGCTCCGGCGTAGCCGCCCCAGGCGGCTCGACCGCCGAATCTGTCTGCCCAAAACCCGCGCGGATCCAAGCGGGATCAGAGCCTTAGAGCGGTTCCTCTGCTACCATGCAGCCGCACTTGAGGGTCCTGCCCCGAGACGATGCGGATCTGCGCCTTCATGGCCCGGCCTCTCTGGGCCCTCTTTCTCCTTTGGGCCTCGCTCCTCTTGGCCCCGGAGGCGCTCGCCGACCTGCCGCCCCCTGACGCCACGGCGTCGGACACGCCCGCTCCCGCGCCGCGCATCGAGACCGTCCAGATCGCGGGGCATCCCCACGAGACACCGGAGCGACTGGCCCGCTTCCTCGGCCTGGTCCCGGGGGCCACGCTCGATGACGATCTCGAGGATCGGGTGGAGCAGGGCCTCGAGGCGCTCGGCTACCTCGTGCCGGAGCCGCTGTTCACGATCACCCCCCGGGACACGCCGGGGCAGGTGGGGATCCGTCTGGAGGTGGAGCCGGCGCGGCTCGTGCGCCACATCCGGGTGCGCGGCAACTGGCCGGTGCTGCGCGCCATCTTCAACGAGGACATCCTCCGCCGCATGACCCTCCGCCCCGGGTCGCGCCTGCCGGACGACGACGCGGCCGTGGCCCGGATCCTCGCCGAGGAGGGCGACCGCGTCCGGCAATACCTCTTCCGCGAAGGCTTCTTCAAGAGCGACGCGGAGGTGCTCATGCACAAGAGCACGCAGCCCGAGTGGGTGGATCTCGACGTGGCGATCTACCTCGGGCCGTGGTTCAACCTCGAGCACATCTGCGCCGAGTCGGGCCCGGGGAAGGACGCGGACAAGCAGGGCGCAGCCCCGGCCCCCGAGGGGGAGAAGGCGCAACCTCCGGGACCGGCGCAGGAGCCCAAGCCGGCGGCGGCGCCGGGCAAGGCGACGCCCGACAAGGCGCCGTGCCTCAAAGAGAAGTGGCTCAAGGAGGTGGAGCCCTCCTTCCGGCACACCTTCCCGCCCTACTTCTGGAGCCGCTTCCGCATCGATCGCATGCACGAGGACGCGCGGCGCGCGGAGCGGCACTACCGCGAGCTCGGCTACCCGGCCGCGCGCGTCTTCCCGGTGTTCGATCGCCAGAACGACATCGACCGCAAGGACAAGAAGGTGCGCCTGCGCCTGCGCGTGGTGAAGAAGGGCCGCGTCGACGTGCACTTCGCCGGCAACGCGCACATCAGCGACAAGGAGCTGCGCGAGAAGGTGACCCTCTTCTCCTCCGGCTCCTACGACGAGACCGAGCTCGTGGAGAGCGCGCGCGAGCTCCACCGCTACTACCAGACCAACGGCTACCTCGAGGCGCAGGTCGAGTACGTGCACCAGCGCCGCCGCGAAGCGGACACCAACGAGGACGTCCACGACATCACCTTCCTCATCAAGGAGGGGCCGGAGCTGCGCGTGGCCGGCGTGGACTTCGTGAGCGAGACGGGGGAGGGGCTGCACATCGACAGCGAGACGCTGCAGCGCCAGATCGTCACCAAGAAGTTCCCGATCATCGGCCGGATCGGCCTCGGCGAGGGGGGCTACGTGACGAGCGTCCAGCTCGCGCAGGACGTCGAGAAGCTGGCCGCCTTCTACCGCTCGAAGGGTTTCATGAGGGCGCAGGTGCGCGGCGAGATCGTGCGCGACCGGCGGGCCTTCGGCTCGGCCGGGGTGCTCGGCGCCGACGTGGCCGCCGGGTGGCCGGAGGACCAGCGCATCTACGTGCGCTTCTACATCGACGAGGGGACGGTCGTGACGCTGGCCCGGCTCGAGTTCCGCTTCCAGGGCCCGCATGGCCGCGACAACGAGGAGCTCAAGCGCGTGCTGAAGGAGAGCGCGGGGGTGGCCGAGAAGCTGCCCTACGTGCCCGAGCAGCTCTCCGCCGGGCTCAAGCGCATCGTCCAGCTCTACGCCACGAGCGGTCACCCCTACGCGACGCTCACGCCGCGCGAGGTGTCGGCCGCGGAGTTCGGCGGCACCGTCCCGGCGGACGCGGCGACGGCCCCGAATCGGCTCTACGTCATCGTCGAGGTAGACGAGGGGCCCGCGGTGCGGTTCGGCGAGATCCTCGTGCGCGGCAACTTCCGCACCGCCGAGTGGGTGATCCGGCGCGACCTGCCGTTCCAGACCGGCGACCTCTACGACATCTCCAAGATCGACCAGGCGACCCGCAACCTGCAGAACCACCAGGTCTTCAACAGCGTGCGCGTGACGTCGGTGCCCGCGGCCCTGCCGCCGGGCATGAACCCGGTGCCGATCCTGGTCGAGGTGCAGGAGCGATACGACAACTGGGGCAACGTCGAGGCGTCGGTCGGCTACGCGACCGACGTCGGCCTGCTGGCCTCGCTCGGCTACTTCTGGGGCAACGTCTTCGGCGGCGGCGGACAGATCGAGGCGCGCGGCGACGTGGCGCTCGACGTCATCCGCCAGGCCGCGTCGAGCGACGTGCACTCACCGTTCTACCGCCTGCTCGGCCTCACCATCCGCTACGTGCACCCGCACCTGTGGTCGACCCGGCTGCGCGGCGAGCTGTCGGCGTTCGGGCGCAAGGAGGCGACGCCGGCGCTCGGCGAGGTCATCTCGGTCGGCGGCCGCGCCACGCTCACCTGGACTCCGCGACCGTCGCTGCGCCTGTTTGGCCGCTTCGAGCTCACCACATCGAGCCTGGCCAGCATCGACCTCCAGCGCACGCCCACCCGCGGCGACGCGCAGCAGGACTCGGTCAACGACGCTACGACCATCGGCAAGCTCACCGCCGGCGTGCTCTACGATCGGCGCACGAGCCTCGGCGGGGCCAAGAACCCGCTCCTGCCGGCGGCCGGGTCGCTCGTGGCCCTGCAGTGGAGCGTGTCGCCGTTCTTTGCCCACCGCTTCATCACCGTCTCGGGCCAGGCGCAGCACTTCCAGCCGCTCATCCCGGGGCGTGGCCTCACGCTCATCGCCAACCTGCGCTTCGACTGGGGCATCCCCATCGGCGAGCCGGCGCTGCCGGCGGTCGAGCGCTTCTTCGCCGGCGGCGATCAGCGCACGCGCGGCTACGACACCGACCGCCTGCGCACCGAGGTGATCCGCACGGGCGTCTCACCGGTGACCGGGGCGGACGCCTACCGGGTCGTGCCGCAGGGAGGGAACGTGCGGTTCCTCGGCACCCTGGAGCTGCAGTTCCCCATCGGCACCCTGGGCTCCATCCCCTGGGCCGGGGCGCTGTTCGTCGACGCCGGGACCGTCTTCGACGACCCCTTCCTGTTCAACTTCCGCCGCGACGTGAAGTTCTCGGTGGGCATCTCCCTCCTCCGCCTGCTCACCCCCCTCGGCGCGCTGTCCTTCGAGTACGCCTACCCCATCACCCAGACCGTGGCTGAGCAGGAGTGGAAGCGGGATCCCTGGTACCTCCACTGGCCCGGGCGGATCCACTTCAACTGGGGCATCCCGATCCTGCGCTAGCCAGCGCTGGACCGTAAGGGCGCACCCTTGACAGCGCCGGGGGATACGTCCTTATTTGGGGTCGTGGCGAACCGCACTCCCATGAGGAACCCAGCTCGTGCCGCCTCCAGGTCTGACAGCGACCGGATCACCGGTCTCAAGGGGAGGTGGGCAGAGTACCTTCGCCGGCACAGCCTCAAGACCACGCAGCAGCGGGAGCTGATCGTCGATCAGTTCCTGCGCGCCGCCGGGCACATCTCCATCGATGAGCTGCTCTCGCAGGTGCGGGAGCGCAACATCAAGGTGGGCTACGCCACGGTCTACCGCACGCTCAAGCTGCTCATGGAGTGCGGCCTGGCCGCGCCGCGCCAGTTCGGCGATGGGCAGACGCGCTTCGAGGTCGCCGACGACGCGAGCCACCACCACGACCACCTCATCTGCGCGCAGTGCAACCTCATCCTCGAGTTCGAGAACGACGAGATCGAGCAGCTGCAGGATCAGATCGCCCAGAAGCTCGGGGGCTTCCAGGTCGTGCGGCACAAGCTCGAGCTGTACTGCCTGTGCCCGAAGGCCCTCGGCGTCAAAGGCGGGCACTGCCCGAACGAGCAGAACGGCGGGTCGCGGTAGACGGTGGCGGCGCAGGGGCGCACCATCCCGCTCGCCCGCCCTGCGCTAGGCCCAGAGGAAGCCGAGGCCGTGCTCGCGGTGCTGGCCTCGGGTTGGCTCACGCAGGGGCCGCGGGTGGCGGAGTTCGAGGCACGCTTTGCCGAGCGCGTAGGGGCGCGGGCGGCGGTGGCGGTGAGCTCGGGCACGGCCGGGCTGCACCTCGCGCTGGTGGCGGCCGGCGTCGGACCGGGGGACGAGGTCGTGGTGCCGACGCTCACCTTCGTGGCGACGGCGAACGCCGTGGTGCAGGCGGGGGCGCGCGCCGTGCTGGCCGACGTGGATCCGCGCACGTTCAATCTGCGGGCGAGCGACGTGGAGCGGGTGCTGTCGCCGCGCACGCGGGCGGTGATGTGCGTGCACCAGCTCGGGCTGCCCTGTGATCTGGAGGAACTCGGGGCGCTGTGCGCGGCGCATGGCCTGGTGTTGCTCGAGGACGCCGCGTGTGCCGTCGGCGCGACGTACCGCGGCCGGGCCGTGGGGGCGCCGCACGGACGGCTGGCGGTGTTCAGCTTCCACCCGCGCAAGATCCTCACCACCGGCGAAGGGGGCCTGATCACCACCGGAGACGAAGCGCTGGCCGCGCGGCTCCGGCGGCTCCGCCAACACGGCCTCGGGGCGAGCGCCCATGAACGACACGCGGGCGCGGGGCGGGTCGGAGGCGAGTACTGCGAGGAGGTGGGCTGGAACTACCGGATGAGCGACGTGCACGCCGCGATCGGCCTGGCACAGCTCGGCCGCCTCGACGAACTCCTGGCGACCCGGCGGGCCCAGGCCGAGCGCTACGATGCGGCCCTGGCGAGCGACCCGCGGTTCATCACACCGGCCGTGCCGGGAGATCGCAGCCACGTGTACCAGTCCTACCAGCTCGTTCTCGGCCCCGGAGCCGCGGAGCGAGACGAGGTCGTGGCGCGGCTCCAGGCGCGCGGCATCGCGGCGCGGCGCGGTCTCATGCTGTGCCACCGGCAGGCCCCCTACGCCGACCAGCAGGGCCCGTTCCCGGGTGCCGAGGCGGTGGCGGAGCGGGCGCTCTTCTTGCCGCTCTTCCACGACCTCACGGCGACAGAGCAGGATGAAGTGGTCGAAGGACTGCGAGAGGCGGTCGTGGGTAGATAACCTCTTACCGATCAGCAACCCAAGCGGTCATCTACATCCTGGCAGAACGTGATACCTCCAGGCCATGGGAGGACGATTACCGCGCCTGACAGCGGTCGAATTCCTGCGGGTGCTCCATCGGGACAGTTGGGTGGAGCATCGCCAGGTAGGAAGCCATGTGCAGCTCAAACATTCGACAAAGCCCGGCCGCGTGACAGTGGCACGCCATGCCGGCGTGATCCTCAAGCCCAAGACTCTTCTGACAGCCCTGGAACAGGCCGGACTGAGCGTCGACGACTTGGAGCGCCTCCGGTAGACTTGGAGTCACCATGTCCGAACGACATTACCGATACACCCTCATTCTCGATCCCGATCCCGAGGAGGGGGGCTACACGGTAACGGTGCCGGCCCTGCCCGGCGTGGTGACACAGGGAGAGACGATGGAGGAGGCGATCGCCATGGGACGCGAGGCGATCCGTTGCCACATCGAAGGACTACTTGCTGATGGTGAGACAGTCCCAGAGGAAGGCGAGCCCCCCCACATCGTCACGGTTGACATCTCGCCTTGAGGGGAAGTCTCCGGGGGAGCGTCCGGCGGGAGTCTGGGGGTAGGCGGATCTAGAACGCGAAGCCGGCGGAGGTGGCTTCCTTGCGGATCGCGTCGCCGAGGGCATCGTCGAGGGCCTTGGCGCCCTTGCCGGCCCGCCGCGCCCGCTCAGCCTTGAGATAGGCCTCGCGCTCGCCGTTGGCCGCCGCGATCTTCTTCTGCAGGGTCTCGCGCTCCTTGGCCTTCTCGTCGAGGTAGCGGTCGCGCGTCGTGGCGTCCATCTTGCGCAGCGGCTCGGGCAGCTCCTCGGCCTTCATCTTGGCGAGGTCCTTGCCGCGGCTGCGCGCATCGACCAGATCCCAGTCGTCGTTGCGGTAGAGCGCGCTCGCCTTGGCCGCGGCGCGCGAGGCCGCCGCCGGGGCGCTCGCGGCCTGGGCGTTCTTGTCCTGCGCCGCCTGCTGCTCGGCCCGCACCCCGCCGGCGGTGCCGTACGCGACGTAGGTCTTGTTGAGCTCGCTCGACAACCGCGCGAGCTCGGCGTCCTGCGGGGTGGCGATGGTGACCACCTGATTCTGATCGATCGCGGCGTACTGACCGTTGCCGAGCGCGGCCACCTGACGCCAGCTCACCGCATCGCCGCCGCCGTCGGCGCCGCAGTAGATGGCGTTCACGAAGATGCCCCGTTGCCGCGCGCCCTGCACGGCGCCGACGAGCTGCACCTGCGGGTCCTGGTTGGCGGGCTCGTTGCCGGCCACGAAGATGATCTTCAGCGTGCCGGGCTCCTGGCTCCAGCGCATGTCGCGCGTCGCGTCGCGCACGGCGCGGGCCACGTACTCGCTGCCGCCGTTCGTGTGCAAGGCGAACAGCCGGGCGTAGATCCCGTCGAGATCCGTGGTGAGATCGCTCTCCTTGCGGACCCAGCCCTTGCCCGCGTCATAGCCGTCATTGCCATAAGAGACGAGGCCGACGCGCAGGACGGGCCTCGGACGGGCCTGGGCGAGCAGGTTGACCACATCCCACAGCTTCTGCCGGGCGCTGTCGATGAGGCCATCCATGCTCGAGGACGTATCGAGCGCGATCACGAGATCGACGTGGGAGGCCCCCTGCTGCCCCTGCTGCCCCTGGGCCCGCTGCTGCTGTTGTTGCTGCTGCCCCGGGCGAGGGTCGGGGGAGGCGAGGAGCGTGGTGCCGGTCGCCAGCGTAAAGAGGCCGATGAAGGTCGCCGTGAGGTTCTTGTTGTGTTTGCGCATGCTCGGTCGAACGCATGGACCCGCCCGCACGATCTACGGCCCTGCAGGAAAATCCCGCAGACCTCATGCGCCAAGATGGGAGCGCATCAGCCTGAGCGGCGGCCCCATCATTTCGATGGCATCTCGCTCGGCCCCCCGACCCCAAGCCGCGCCCGGAGCGGACTTCGATGCTGGCGCACCCATTGCTCTAGACCCCGCCAGCACGAAAGGAGTCCCCCATGATCGCCATCACCAGGAACGACGAACGAGGCCTCACCCGCATCGGTTGGCTCGACAGCCGCCACACCTTCTCGTTCGGCGATTACTACGACCCCGAGCGCCGCGGCTTTCGCACCCTGCGCGTGATCAACGAGGATCGGGTCCGGCCGGGTCATGGCTTCGACACCCATCCGCACCGCGACATGGAGATCCTCTCCTACGTGCTCGACGGGGCGCTCGCGCACGAGGACAGCATGGGCAACGGCTCGACCATCCGTCGCGGCGACGTGCAGCGCATGAGCGCGGGCACGGGCGTCTTGCACAGCGAGTACAACCCCTCGCGGGACGAGCCCACCCACTTCCTTCAGATCTGGCTCCTGCCCGCACGGCGTGGCCTCGAACCGAGCTACGAGCAGAAGCACTTCACCGACGAGGAGCGGCGCAACCAGCTGCGCCTCGTGGCGAGCCCCACCGGGCAAGACGGGGCGGTCAAGGTGCACCAGGACGTCCTCCTCTACTCCGCGCTCCTCGACGAGGGCGCGGCCCTCGAGAAGCGGCTCGGGGCAGGGCGCCATGCCTGGCTGCAGGTGGCGCGCGGGGCGGTCCTGCTCGGCCACGAGCGGCTCGCGGCCGGCGACGGCGCCGCGGTATCCGAAGAAGAGGCGCTCACCGTCCGCGCGCTCACGCCGTCCGAGATCCTGCTGTTCGATCTCGGATGACCTCCGTTCGGAACCGGCCGGCGTAGACTCCCCCCGATGCCCTTCGACTACTTCCGCCGGCTGTCGCGTCGCCAGCAGCAGATCTACCTCGAGAGCGACGGCATCACGTCCATCCCGCTCCCCGATCCCCTGGCGCTGCGGCCCGCGGTGGACGCCATCGAGACCGGGCTACAGAGAGACGATCGGGAAGCCGTCGAGCGGGCGGCCAACCAGCTCTCCGCGGCCCTCATGCAGCTCCTCGCCGTGGACCCCGTGCAGGTGGAGATCCTGGCCGTGCGTCCGCGCTCGGCCACGAGCGAGCTCCACGGCCTCTACACGCGCGAAGACGATGGCCAGGCGCTCATCCGAGTCTGGATGCGCACCGCGCGGCACCGCCGCGTCGTCGCGTTCCGCACCTTCCTGCGCACGCTCGTCCACGAGTTCTGCCACCACCTCGACTACGTGTTCCTCCTCCTCGGCGACTCGCTGCACACCGAGGGCTTCTTCAAGCGCGAGTCGAGCCTGGTGCACCAGCTGGCGCCACGCCCGCGCTGATCACGCCACGGCGCGCCGCACGCTCGCGAGCAGCTCCTCGTGGTCGGCGAGGTTCTTCAGCACCACCGCCTGCACCTTGCCCTCGAAGCGCGCGCGCTCCTCGGGGGTCGGCTCCTGGTCGGCGAGCGCCACGATCGGCACGGCGCCCCCACGCCCGGACCTCCGCAGCTCCTCGACGAACTGGAGGCTGTCCTCCTCGGGCAGACGGAGCGCGAGGAGCACCAGCTCGGGCACGCGCTCGCGCACGTACTCGAGCCCGGTCCGAACACTGTCGGCCACCGCCACGGACCAGCCCTCCCGCTCGAGCAGCCGCTGGAACAGGCTCCGGGCCGCGCCCTCGTTCTCGACGAGGAGCGCGCTCCGCCCATGACGTTCGCTCGTGAACCGGCGCACGAGCGCGATGAGCTGCTCGCGCTGGATCGGCTTGGTCATGACCTCCGAGGCGCCGAGGCCAAAGGCCATGGTCCGCTCGTCCTGGACACTGATCATGACGACCGGGATGTGCGACGACTTGGGGTTCTTCTTGAGCGCGCGCAGGACCGCATGGCCGTCCATGCCCGGCATCTGCAGGTCGAGCGTGATCACCGCCGGTTTCTCGGTCTCGGCCAGGCGCAGCGCATCGGGCCCGCCCGGCGCCGACACCACCCGGTACCCCTCCTTGCCGAGCGTCCGGCGCAAGAAGTCGCGCGCCATCCCATCGTCGTCGACCACCAGGATGGTGGGCGAGTCGGGGCGGAGCACCTCGACCGTGCTCTCGACCATCATCTCCGCCTCGCCCCGCCGCGGCGCCTCGGCCGGGAGACGGATCGTGAAGGTGGCGCCCTTGCCGATCTCCGACTCGGCCGTGATGTCGCCCCCCATGAGCTGGCAGAAGCGCTTCGAGATGGTGAGCCCGAGGCCCGTGCCGCCGTACTTGCGGGTGGTCGAGGGGTCGGCCTGCGTGAACTCGCGGAAGACGTTGGCCATCTGGGACCGGGTCATGCCGATGCCCGAATCCTTCACGCGAAAACAGATCCAGGTGGCCTGCGCCCCGCTGCTCGCCGTCCCCGGGCCGCCCCCCGGGGCCGGCGCCGTCTCGCGCCAGGCCGAGAGCTCGATGCGACCGTTGCGCGTGAACTTGCTGGCGTTGCTGAGGAGGTTGAGGAGCGACTGGCGCACCTTGGTAGGGTCGCTCTTCATGTAGCCGATGTCGGCGGCGCAGCGAAACGTGAGCTGGTTGCTGTTGTTGTCGACGAGCGGGCGCACCGTGGCCACGACCTCGGAGAGGAGCTTCGTGAGGTCGAAGATCTCGATGTAGAGGCTCATCTTCCCGGCCTCGATCTTGGCGAGGTCGAGGATGTCGTTGATGAGGGCGAGGAGGTGCTTGCCGGCGGTGCGGATCTTCTGCAGGTCGGGGACGAAGGTCGTGAGGTTGCTCTCCTCGGCCTCCTCCTCGAGCATCTCGCTGTAGCCGATGATGGCGTTGAGCGGCGTGCGCAGCTCGTGGCTCATGTTGGCGACGAACTGGCTCTTGGCCAGGCTCGCGCTCTCGGCCGCCTCACGGATGTTCTGCAGCTCGCGGATCGTGAGATAGCCGAGGCGGACGACGAGGAAGACGAAGAGGGCCGTGAAGAAGAAGATGACCCCGATGAGGATCTGGAGGTCCTCCTTGTGGTCGGAGAGGACGAGGGCGGCGGCGCCGAGGAAGCCGAGGACGAGCAGGAGGATGATGGCGGAGAGGACCTGCCAGAAGCGGACGTAGTGAGTCTCCTTGAGGAGCAGCAGGATCTGGCGGGTCCCACCGATGGACGCGGCCATACCGGCCGCGCCGAGGAGGATGAGGAAGCCGGTGAGGAAGTCTTCTAGGCGCATGGGAGGCCGTCCCTGGCCGGCGAGGCCTTCTGGGCCGGCGTCAATCGAGGTTGGAGGGGCCGCCGCCGAACCGTCGCCACGACTCTAGACATACACGAACGGTCCCGCGGGGAACAAGTAGACGTCCGGAGGCGGCCAGCGGTGGATGAGGGGTGATACGATGGCGCCATGTTCGACGTAGGTAGTATCCGCGCGGTGACGTTCGATTGCTACGGCACGCTCATCGACTGGGAGGCGGGGATCCTGGCCTATGTAACGCCGCATCTTCTGCGCGAGGCGCCGCTCGCGCCGACCCCGGAGGCGTGGCTCGAGCGCTGGGAGCCGATCCAGTTCGGCCTCCTGCGGCCGTGGCGGCCCTATGCCGAGGTGCTCATGGAGAGCTTCGAGGCGACGATGCGGAGCTTCGCGATGCCGTCGTTCTCGGATGGCGGTCCCGGGCTCGTGCGGTCGCTCGGAGAGTGGGCCCCGTTTCCGGACACGGTGCCGGCGCTGCGGAAGATGGCACGGCGACGCCGGCTCGGGATCATCTCCAACATCGACCGGCAGCTCATGGCGCAGACGCTCGGGCAATTGTTGGCACCGATCGGGATGGTGGTGACGGCCGAGGACGTGCAGGCGTACAAGCCGGACGAGGCGCCGTTCCGGCGTGCGCTCGAGCAGCTCGGGCTCGCGCCCGGGGAGGTGCTGCACGCGGCGTTCGGCTGGAAGTACGATCTCGGGCCGGCGAAGGCGCTGGGGATGCGCACGTGCTGGGTGAACCGCGGAGGGATCGCGCGGCCGCAGGATGGAGTGGTGCCGGATCTGGAGGTGCCTTCGCTCAAGGCGCTGGCGGACGTGCTGGAGGGGTAGAAGGCGCCGGATCATCGGTGGCGCCGGGATGTCCCGCGGGGACGACGCCTCGGAACGCGGAGACGAAGATCGTCCACGTCCCCGCTAACGCTCTTTGCCGCAGAGGAGGAGCCTCCTTGGCGCAGGGAGGAGCCTCTTTGGCGAAGGGAGGAGCCTCCTTGGCGCAGGGAGGAGCCTCTTTGGCGCAGGGAGGAGCCTCTTTGGCGCAGGGAGGAGCCTCCTTGGCGCAGGGAGGAACCTCCTTGGCGCAGGGAGGAGCCTCCTTGGCGCAGGGAGGAGCCTCCTTGGCGAAGGGAGGAGCCTCTTTGGCGCAGGGAGGAGCCTCTTTAGCGCAGGGAGGAGCCTCTTTGGCGCAGGGAGGAGCCTCTGAGCAGCCCTTCCAGCCGTTTCCGCACGTCCACGATGGGGCCGCCGACCTGGCGCCGCGGGGATGAGCCCCTCCCAATGAGGCACGATCAGGCGCGGGAGGCCAGCTCCCGCAACCGCGCCTGATCGCGCGAGTGAGCGAGGAAACGCTCGCGCACCTCCTCCGGGATCCGCGCCGCGCACGCCGCGAGCCGGCGCTCCGCCTCTCCCAAGGCGATGCGGGCCGCTTCCTCCTGCCCGAGAGCGTGCCGGATCTCGGCGGCCACGAGGTACAGCTTGGTATCGAGCAGCCCTTCGCTCCCCTGGGACGTGAGCTGCGCGAAGCCGTCTTCGACCGCGATGTGGGCGTCCATCAGCCGCCCCTGCCCGAGCAGGATGCGGCCGAGCACGGCGTAGGCGAGGGGCCACGCCGCCGGCGCCATCCGCAGCATGTGGATGGCCTGCCGGATCGTCTCTTCGGCCGCTGGCCACTCCCCCGCATCGGCGCGCAGGGTCGCCAGCCCGATCTGCGCCATCCCCCCCCAGAAGCTCGGCATGAGGGGCACGTCCTCCACCTCCTCTGCCAGCCGGCGCGCCTCGGCGGCGTACTCGGGCCCCCCGGTCTCGGCCAGGGCAAAGGCAAACAGCGTCTGCGTCCCGTGCCGCGCCACGAGCTCCCCGATCTGGAAGAGGGTGTCGAGCGCGTCCTGGCAGAGCGCGCGGCCTTGCTCGATGTCGCCGAGCAGGAGGAGGGCGATGCCGAGGTGGCTCTGGGTGGCGCAGCGCCAGCGCCGATCGCCGGCGGCGGTGAACAGATCCATCCCTCGTTGCGCCGCCTGCCGGTAGGCCCACAGATGGCCGGCGAGCATCTCGTGGAAGATGGTGCCGAACTCGCGCATCCCATGGGCCCGCGGATCCCAGGCGCCGAGCTTGTCGGACGCCTCGCACATCCGTTGGAAGATGGGACGCTCGAGGTCCCGTAGCCCGAGGATGGTGGCGAAGGAGAGCGCCATCATCGCCGGCTCCATGAAGGCGCCCTCGACCCCCGGCAAGGGGGGGGTGGCCGCGAACAGCCCGAGGTGCTCGACGAGGCGCTCGCGATGGCCCTGGAACCCCGACAGCGCCACGGCCGCGCCCTGGACCGAGACCCACCCCGCGCTGCCCGGCCGCAGGGACTCGAGCGCACCGAGGGCCGCCTGGTACGACGCCGGGTAGTTGCCGAGCCACAGCTGGGCCCAGGCCTCGGCCGCGCGCAGGGTGCCGAGCAGCTCGCCCCGCGCCCCGCAGGCCACGCCGCGAGCCACGAGGCGCCGCACGCCCTCGAGGTCGTTGCTCACGAGCGCCTGCTCCGCCGCCTGGGCCAGGAAGATCGCCGCCCGCTCGTACTCGCCCCCGTGCTCGTGGTGCTCCGCCAGCGCGAGCGCGTCCCGTTCCCCCGCCCGCTCGAGGTACGACCCGGCCACGCGGTGCCCGAGCTGTCGCCCCTCGGTCGAGAGGAGGCCGTAGGCGGCCTCGCGCAGGAGCGCGTGCCGGAAGGCGAACTGCTTCTCCCCCACGAAGCGGCTCGACTCCTGGCGCACGATGGTCTCGGCCTCGATCAGGATCTCCAAGCAGCGATCGAGCTCCTCGTCCTCGGCGGTGGGGCCGAGGATCTCCTTGACCCCGCCGCGCCAGAACGTCTCGCCGAACACGCTGGCCGCCCGCAGCACGCGCCGCGCGCCCGCCTCGAGCCGCAGGAAGCGCGCCTGCAGCATGGCCAGCACGGTCTCCGGCAGCTCCTCCTGACCCTCGGCGACGGCCCGGATGAGCTCCTCCAGGAACAGCGCGTGGCCTCGCGATTGGCCCACGATCCGCGACACCACCTCGTCAGTGGCCCGCTCCCCGAGCATCTCCCGCACGAGGCGCTCGCTCGCGCGGCGATTGAGCCCGGTGAGCCGGATCTCCTGCACGCTCCGACCCTCCCAGAGCCGGGGGAAGCGCTCCTGGATCTCCGGCCGCCCGAGCGCCAGCACGAGGAGGGGTGCGTCCTCGAGCTCGCGCAGCACCACGTCCACGAGGTGCACGGTCGCCACGTCGCCCCAGTGCAGATCCTCGAGCACGAGCACGACCGGGCGCGCGGCGCACTCGGCGCGCAGGAAGGTGACCAGGGCGGCGGCCACCTGATCGCGCAGGAGGCGCAGGTCCTGGCGCGCCGCCTTGAGCTGCGGGCTCTCGTCGTCGGGGAAGGCCAGGCCGCACAGCTCCCCGAGGAACTCCACCACGCGGCGCCGCTCGCTCACCGGCACCAAGGACTCGGGGCCGGCGATGCGCGCGGCGAACTGCGTGCGCCGGGGCCGCAGCTCCATGCCCGCGCCGAGGCCACAGAGGCGCGCGAGCGCGTCCACCAGCATGCCGTAGGCCGCGCCCGCCCGCATGGGGTCGCCGCGCCCGATCAGCACCTCGATCCGCTCGCTGCGCGCCTCCACGCGCCGGACGAGCTCGTGACGGAGCCGCGACTTGCCGACCCCGGGGGCCCCGAGGACCACCAGCGCCTGCGCCGAGGGCTCTTCGAGGCAGCTCGCGAGCACCATCTCGAGCACCTGCAGCTCCTGCTCGCGACCCACGAACGGCGTCGGCCGGCCGAGGAGCCGCCGCACCTCGTCGGTGCCCGCGCGCTCCTTGTCGAGCACGAAGACCGCGTCCGCCACCTGCCGCACGTCGAAGCGGGCATCGATGAGCGCGGCCGTGAGCTTGTCGAGCAGCACCGGCATGGAGCCGACGGCCGGCGGCTGGAGGCCGAGGTCGCCGACTTCGATGATGAGCTGGCTGGCTCGCTCGAGCGCCCCGCCCGTGGGGCCGTGATCGGCCAGGACCCCCTGCCCGGTGGTGAGCGCGACCACCATCTCGGGCAGGTGCTCATGGACGAGGAGCGCCACGCGGGCCGCCTGCATGGCCTGATCCGTAGCCGCGAAGCCGGGCTGCGACAGGCTCACGAGCACGGTCCCGCCGGCCAGGTGATCGACCCGGACGCCAAACGGTATGAGCGCCCGCTCGAGCGCCGCGCGGCGGGCCTCGACGATCTGGCCGTTGTCCGCGATCTCGATCCGCAGCGTGTCCTGCTCCACCGTCGGGCACGGCAAGGCGAGCACGATGTTGACGAGCTTCTGCTCGACGAGCCGCTCGGGGTGGGGCCGCGGCCCGGGCGCGAGGTCACCGAGCTGCGCGGGCAGATCCAGGCTGGCGAGCGCGGCGAGGAGCGCTTCCGCGTCGGCCAGACGTTCGACCGGGTCGCGGCACAGCATGCGCGAGAGCAGGCGATCGAACGAGGCCGGCAGCTCGGGCCGCAGCCGGCGCAGCGGCGGCACCTCCTCGAGGAGGATGCGCACGAGCACCGCCGCCAGGTTGTTGCCGGCAAACGGCGGTGCGCCGGTCAGGCACTCGTAGAGCACGCAGCCGAGCGCGTAGACGTCGACGCCCGCGGTGAGCTTGTCGTCTCCGCGCGCCTGTTCGGGCGCGATGTACTGCAGGGTACCCACGAGCTGGCCCGTGCGGGTCACCGACCAGGACGACAGCCCCCCGCGCGCCACGCCGAAGTCGATGAGGGTGACCCGTTCGACGAGCCCGTCGCGGAGGAACAGGTTGCTCGGCTTGATGTCGCGATGGATGATGTCGTTCCGGTGCAGGGCCATGAGCGCCTCGGCCACGGTCCGCGTCAGGACGAGGCTCTCCTCCACCGTGAGCGGCTGGCGCCGGAGGCGCTGGCCGAGATCCTCGCCCTCGAGCCATTCGAGCGCGAGGTAGAGCAGGCCATCGGCGGTGCGGCCGTGGGCGACGTAGGTGACCACGCCGGGGTGGCGTATCCCGGCGAGGAGCCGCGCCTCGCGCGCGAAGCGCTCCTCGTCCTGCTGGGAGGCCCTCTCGAGCAGCACCTTGAGGGCCACGGGGCGCCCCGTGGAGCGGTCGCGCGCGCGATAGACGATGCCCATTCCGCCGCTCCCCGCCCGCTGTTCGAGCTGGAAGCGACCGTCGACCAGGGTGCCCGGCGACATCATCCAGGGTGTCACTTCCTATCGAATGTAATGCACGCCCGCCGGACGTTTGAGAAAAAAGGTAGCGGGCCCGGGCGAAGAGAATAATGGAGATTTCAGTGACTTACTTGGCGCCGCGGGGCTTCTCGGTGGGCGTCGCGAGGGCCCTGCGGAGGGCCGCGACCTGCTCGGGGCCGATGCTGCGCTCGAGCACGGGCAGTGCCTTGAGGAGGAAGTCGCGGTTCTCGTAGGTGGTATCGATCGCGCCGCCCCAGCGGTCCTTGCCGAGGAGGGTGACATGGCCGTTGTCATGGAGCCTGAGCGTGAGGCCCGCGGCGTCCACTTCCCGCGGCTGGGACTCCGCCTTCGTCGGTAAGGCGGGGGCTGCCGGGGCGGCCGGCGGGGGCGGCGGTGTCTTCGCGGGATCGCCACGTTCTGTCGCTGGCGCCCCCTGCGCCTGGGCCGTGGCCGCCGCAGATGGTGCCGGCTTCTCGTCTGAGCGATGGCAGGCCGCCGGGAGAACACCGAGCAGGATGGCCATCAGCATCTTGTGTCGCGACATGATCCCTCCGTTGGAACGCTACAAGGGTCCATGGGGAGAATAAAGGATCCCCTGTCGGACGAGCCACGCTTCGCCGCCCATCCATTTTGCACCCCTCCCACTGCGCCGACCTGCCGTCTCGGTCGCAGGCGTCCCCGGGCGCCGAGTCGGCGTTCGCGGATTTGTGCAACGCCAACTCGGCGCCGAGTTGGCGCTCGCTGATTTTTTGGACGCTACCTGGGCGCCGAGTTGGGGGTGGGCGTGCACAGAGGATTGGCATGGCCAGGCCCTGTCGGCGAAAGACTTGCGCCGAGGCCCGAGTCGGTCTCTCATTCCGCGCGGAAGGAGACGCCTCATGCCCCCTCGCTCCCGGACCCTGCTGCTCCCCAGCCTGCTCTTGGCCCTCGTCGCCTGGGCCCCGATCGCACGCGCGGCCGACATCACCCTCCTGGTCGACGCCGCCCAGGCCCCCGAACACATCTTCCATGCCCGCCTCGGCATCCCCGTCGCACCGGGCCCGCTCGTCCTCTACTACCCGAAGTGGATCCAGGGCGAACATGTGCCCTCGGGGCCGCTCCTCAACCTGACCGGTCTCTCGTTCAGCGCCGGCGGAAAGCCCCTCGCCTGGCGCCGTGATCCGCTCGACCCCTACACCTTTCACCTGGAGGTGCCGGCCGGGGTCACCGCGGTCGAGGCGGCGCTCGATTATGTCTCGCCCTCGGGGGCGGAGCCGGGGGCCCGACCCGGGCCGAGCGCCACGGAGCGGCTGGCCGTGATCGACTGGCACGACTTCCTCCTCTATCCCTCGGGCGCGCCCACCGACCAGCTCGGTTATGCCGCGACGCTGCGCCTGCCGGCCGGCTGGAAGTACGGCACGGCGCTCCCGGTCGCCCGCGAGCAGGGGCAGACGATCGAGTTCAAACCCACGCCCCTCACCACGCTCGTGGACTCGCCCGTGCTCGTCGGCGCGGAGATGCGCACGGTCGACCTGGCCACGGCCACGGCCACGGCGGGCGCCGGCGCGCAAGTGCCACACCTACTCCACATGGCCGGCGACAGCGCCGCCGCGCTCGCCCTGCCCGCCGAGACCGAGGCCGCGCTGCGCCGCCTCGTGGTCGAGGCGAGCGCGCTCTTTGGCTCGCGTCACTACCGGGCCTACCACTTCCTCCTCGCCTTGAGCGATCGGCTGCGCCACGGCGGCCTCGAGCACCACGAGTCGAGCGACAACCGCATCGCCGAGCGCGGCCTCATCGACGAGGAGCTGCGAAAGATCCGGGCCGGGCTCCTGCCCCATGAGTTCGTCCACTCGTGGAACGGCAAGTACCGCCGGCCCCTCGGCCTGGTCGCGCCCGATTTCCAGAAACCGCTCGAGACCGATCTCCTGTGGGTCTACGAAGGGCTGACGACCTACCTCGGCCAGGTGCTGACCGCTCGCTCGGGGCTCTACCAGCCGGAGCAATACCGCGAGGCCCTGGCGCTCGACGCCGCGCTCATGGATCATCGCGCCGGCCGTGCGTGGCGGCCGCTCGTGGACACGGCCGTGGGGCTGCAGGCCCAGTTCAACGCGCCGGCCGAGTGGGAGTCCTGGCGGCGCTCGGTCGATTACTACACCGAGTCGAACCTCATCTGGCTGGAGGCCGATGTCCTCCTCCGGCAGATGAGCCGCGGCCAGCGCTCGCTCGGCGACTTCGCGCGCCGCTTCTTCGACGGCGAGAGTGGCCCGCCCGCGGTCAAGCCCTACACCCGCGAGGATCTCGTGAGCGCGCTCGCGGCCGTGCAGCCGTATGACTGGCGCGGCTTCTTCGTCTCGCGGGTGGATACGGTCCAGCCGCGGGCGCCCCTGGGCGGCATCACGGGCGCTGGCTGGCGCCTCGTCTACACCGACAAGATGAACGAGTTTATGAAGGCACGCGACAAGGCGAGCAAAACCCTGGACGCCAGCTTCTCCCTCGGCGTGCGCGTGCGCGAGGACGGGGTGCTCCTCGATGTGATCCCCGGCCTGCCAGCGGCCCGGGCGGGCGTGGCGCCCGGCATGAAGCTGATCGCCGTGAACGGCCGGCGCTGGACACCCGAACGGCTGCGCGACGCGCTCAAGGCGAGCCACGACACGACGACGTCCATCGAGCTGCTGCTCGAGAACGGCGATTTCTTCCGCACCGCGCGCGTCGACTATCACGGGGGCGAGCGCTACCCGCACCTCGAGCGCGACGCGGCGCGGCCCGACCTGCTGACGCCCATCATCTCACCCCTCATGCCCGCCGCCCGCCGCTGATCCGAAGAGAGGCCCGAGGGTCTTCCATGCACCTCGGTTTCCCGTCCTGGGGAACCGCGCGGGCACTCTCTATCGTTACCCGTCCCCCCACCCGGTGCCATCCTCCTCTTGGTGCCCCTTGGGTACCCTTTGGATGGGGCCGTCCTGGGGCATCGGCCTGGGCCTTGCAGGCATCTCCGAGCGCCATGAGCGAGCGATCGGGAGCGAGAACCGGGATCGGGAGCCGGGAAATCCTACGGGCTGAACGTAAGGTGGCGAGGCGAGGTGCAGAGGCAGATGAACGGGCCCGGCGCCTCGGGGAGGCGCGGCCCGAGCTGGTGGCGTATCTGTTGTCGGCCACCTATTCACTCTCGCCGACGGCGCGGCGGGCGGCCTGGCAAGGCTTCGAGCTGGTGTGCGAGGTCCTGAAGGCCCTCGAGCTGCCGCGGGTGACGATCGCCGAGCTGGTCGAGGCACAACGCGCCAACGATGAGCTGGCGGTCCGGCTCGGGGTGGCGCACCCGCGCTTCGCCGATCGCTGGCTGCAATATGGGGCGGGCCTGCGGCAGCGGGCGCTCCTTAGCCGGTTGGCACGAGACGCCATGGCGCGCGCCCCGGCGGGCGAGCGCGGGGCCTTGTTCCTCGTCCTCAAGACCGTGGTGGACGTCCTCGACGGCAGCCAGCGCGGGACCACGCCCCGAGGCCACACCCCGCGCGAACGCGCCTCGATCCATCGCAGCAAGCTCCGCGCATAGCGCGAGCGCGCCGGGATGAGCCCTCGCAGGCCTCGACCGGCGAGGCGAGGTGCTATGCTCCCTGGCCATGCAACAGCCCGATCCCGAGGGCGCCCAGGGCGCTCCTCTTAAGGAGGGTGCCGAGCGACAGCCCCCGGCCGGCCCCTCGGAAGACGTCACTGTTTCGTTCGAAGGACGCCCGACACGGCTGGCGCTGGGCGGGACCGGGCGGCTCTTGCAGGAGAACGAGATCCTGGGCGGGCGCTATCGGCTGGTCGGCCTGATCGGGATCGGCGGCATGGGCAGCGTCTACCGCGCCCATGACAGCGAGCTCGAGGAGCAGGTGGCGCTCAAGATGCTGCGCCCCGAGCTGGTCAACGTGCCGGACATGCTCGAGCGCTTCCGTCGCGAGGTCAAGCTCGCGCGCCGCGTCACCCATCACAACGTGGCCCGCGTGTACGACATCGGCGAGCACGGCGGGGATCGGTTCCTCACGATGGAGCTGATCGAAGGGGAATCGCTCGCGACGCATCTGCAGCGCCTCTCCGCGCCGATGGCGGTAGGGGATATCATCGACATCGCCCGCGCGGTGTGCGCCGGTCTCGAGGCGGCCCATGCGGCCGGGGTCCTGCACCGCGACCTCAAGCCGGAGAATGTGCTCATCGAGCATCGCCTACGTGCGGATGGGGCGGAGCGAAACCGCCGGAGCGAACGGAGCGAACGGAGCGAACGGCCGTGGCAGGGAGGCCGCGTGGTGATCACCGACTTCGGGATCGCCCGCGCGCTGGCCCCGAGCGGGCAGCGGCAAACCCTGGCCGGGCCGTCGGGGACACCGGCGTTCATGGCGCCCGAGGAGGTGGAGGGCGCCGAGACCCTCGATGCGCGCGCCGATCTCTATTCGTTCGGGGTGATGCTGTATGAGCTGGCCACGGGCGATGTGCCCTGGCATGGCTCCTCGGATTTTATGGTAGCGACAGCGCGGCTGACGGGCGCACCGCCCGACCCGCGGCGCGTGCGGCCCGATCTGCCAGAGGAGCTCGGACGCATCATCCTGCGCTGCCTGGCGCGCCATCCCGAAGATCGCTATCCGAGCGCGGCGGCGCTCGCGGCGGAGCTCGGCCGTCTCGTGCTGCCCCCGGTCGCGGCGGCGGCGCCGCCGATCTCTGCGCCTGCGGCTGCGCGCGCGGTGCAGGCGACGCCGGAGCGCCTCAAGACCATCGCCATCCTGCCGTTCCGCAACGCCGGCCCGCCCGAGGACGAGTATCTCGCCGATGGGCTGATGGACGAGCTCATCGATCACCTGTCGATGACCGCGGGCCTGCGGGTGCGGCCGCGGAGCTCGGTGGTGCAGTACAAGGGCCTCGAACGGGACGCACGCGAGGTCGGTCAAGAGCTTGGCGTGCAGGTGGTGGCCGAGGGGACGGTGCGGCGGATGCGGGACGCCCGGGACCTCCTCCACATCAGCACTCGGCTCACCAGTGTGGCCGACGGTTTCCAGCTATGGGCCAAGCGCTTCGATCGTCCTGCCGCGGAGGTGTTGGCGGTGGGCGAGGAGGCCGCCCACGCGATTGCCGATGCCCTCACGGTGGCGCCGGCGCGGACGCTGCGCAGCGCCCCCGCGGACCCGGTGGCGCTCGATCTGTATCTGCGCGGCCGCTTCGAGCTGCACCAGCTCGGTCGTGAACGGGTGCGACGGGCGATCGCCCTGTTCAAGGAGGCGCTCGAGCGGACGCCGGATGATCCCGCCATCCTGGCGTTCTATGCCCTGGCCAGCGTGCGCCTCTGGTTCCTGGGCGATACCGAGCTGGCGCTGTCGCGGGAGCAGACGCAGCAAGCGGCCGAGCGTGCGGTGGCGGCAGGGCCGCAGCTCGGGGAGCCGCGCGTGGCGCTGGCCAGCGTCTATCTCAACATGGGCGAGCTCGGGCCGGCGGTGCGCGAACTGAGACGCGCGCTCGTCCTGGCCCCGGGGCTGGTGGAGGCGCACGACAACCTCGCGCGCATCCTCATCGAGGCGGGTTTCCTCGAAGAGGGGATCCGGCACCTCCGGATGGGGCTGGCGATCCAGCCAACGCTCATCGTGCTGCATTGGGAGCTGGCGCGGACCCATGCCCTCCTTGGCCGCTGGGAGGAGGTCGCTCGCCTGCGCGAGCTCCGGCATGATCCCGCCTCGGACGAGCACGCGGGGTCCTGGTTCATCCAGCTGCGCTTTGCAATGTGGCGCGGCGACACGGAGCGCATGAGCGAGCTGCTCGAATCCATCCCTCACCACGATTTCGTCAAGGGAGAGGCGATCCAGGCCCTAAGCCGCAAGGACCGGCCGTCCCCCGAGTCGCTGGCGCAGCTGAGTCCGTTCGGCAATACCCCCGGCCCCGGTCGCCGACGCGCCTTCACGATGCAAATCCGTGCAGAGATCGCAGCCTACGTGTCTGATTTCGAGGCCGCCCTCAAGTACCTGACCGATTCGGTCGACGCCGGGATGTTCGATCTCGCCTGGTTTGACCGCTGCCCCCTGCTCGCGCCGCTGCGCCAGGACCCGCGCTTCCTCGTGCAGCGCGCCCGCGTCCTGGAGCGGATCCAGCCCGTACGCGAGGCGCTCGCCGCGCCCGTGGATTGACCCGGGTGGCCCCGTGAAGGGTGGGGGCAGGGACAAGGGGCGGAAGGGGATCGCACCGCACCCGCAATGGGGTGCGGCGGAGAGAGATCAGATCAGGACTTGGACTTCTTGCCCGTCGAAGGCGTCTTGGTCTGGGCGCGTTCCTTGGCGGCCTCTTCGCGGCGGCGCTTGATGCGAGCCTTGAGCTTCTTCTGTTGCTGAAGGCGCCGCATCTTCGGTGTGCGGCGGTTGTCTCCGAGTCCCATCGTGTTCCTCCGTTTGCGGCAGGGGAGCATGCCTCCGAGAGAGGCATCGGTCAAGTCCGTCGTTCAGGAGCCGAACGGCAGATCGACCACAGTCGCGGTGCGCTCACCGGCGGGATCCTGGACGGTCAGTACCGTGCCGGGGGTGTACTGGCTGCGGTGGACGTAGCCGAGCGCGATGGGACCGAGCCGCGGGGAGACGACCGAGGAGGTGATCTCACCGGCCTCGGGTCGATCGGGGGCCGAGAGCCGTGTCCGCGGCGGGACCGGGGTCTGGCCCGACAGGCGCAGCCCCATGAGCTTCCAGTTGAGGTGCCCCTGATCGCGCAGACGCACGATGACCTCCTGGCCCGCGTAGCAGCCCTTGTTGTAGGAGATGGCGTCGTCGAGCCGGGCCTCGGGGGGCATGCGCTCCTCGCTCATGTCGATGCCATAACGCGGTCGCCCCGCCTCGACGCGCAGGACCTCGTAGCCGGCCTCGTCGAGCACGGTGGCGCCCGCGACGCGCAGGCGCTCGGCGAGTGGGGCCACGGCCGGACGTGCCCCGACCACGCGCCAGCCCCGCTGCAGGAGTTCGGGATCCGCGCTCACGCGCAGGGCCTCCGTGGTGATGAACTGATACGGGGCGAGCCCTTCCAAGGTCGGGGCCAGGGCCTGACCCTGGTTCTGGGAGACCCCGCCGGGTAGGTGCTCAGCGAGAAGGGCGGCGCCGCCGTACACGATGACGGCGGCGCTCTCCGCGCTGAGGTCCTCGACCGTGACATCGTCGGCAAAGATGTGGCGGTCGATCTCCTGGCGCAGCTTCTCCGCAAAGGGGGCATCGAGCTCGAGGTGGCAAGCTGTGGCGTCGACGTACACCCGTAGATCGGCCAGGATGCGCCCCTTGACCGTCAACATGACGGCGTGGCAGCCCTGCCCTGGCCCGAGCCGTGCGATGTCGTTGGTCAGCATCCCCTGCAGGAAGCGAATGCGATCCGCGCCGGTGAAGCGCAGGTGCCCGATCGAAATGAGTTCACGTACCAGAGGCATGGGCGCAACGTAGGGAGATCTCAGCCACCCGTCAATCGTCACGGTCGGGCGAAGGCGGATGTCGGCGAGGCGTTCGCCCCGCCGAGGACGGGGTCAGGGGCCCGGGTCGCCAGGGTTGGCGAAGAGCGACATTTTTGCAGTCTTACGCGAGCCGGTTGTATGGTCTCCTTGCCCCCGCGAGATTCGCGCTCGTGGACCGCACGCCGTGGAGGAATATCAGACCGTCACCCTGCCTCCTTCCGATGCGACGCCCAATTCCATTTCAGGGTCGTCGGTCGGCCCCCATCTGTTCTTGGTCATGGCGGGCCATCGGCCGCTGTTCGAACCTTCGCGGCATCGCCTGGGCAACCTTCAAGCGGTGGTCATCGGCCGGGGCGAGCGGCAGGTGGTGCGTTCGGTCGTGGATGGCAAGCGTCAGCTCTATCTAAACATCCCGGACCCCTGGATCTCCTCTTCCCATGCGCAGCTGGTCAAGGTGCTGGGGCGCTGGATGATCCAGGATCTCCAGTCGAGAAATGGCACGCTCTTGAACGGCATGGCCGTGCAGCAGGCGGTGCTCAACGACCGCGACGTGATCGAGTGCGGGCACACGTTCTTCATCTTCCGTACGTCGGTCGAGACGGTGGCTGAGGAGCCGCCCGATGTCTCGGTGTCGTTCGCGGGGCCGCTGGAGGTCGTCGGTCTCTCCACGCTGTGGCCGGCGCTAGAGCGCGACTTCGCGACGCTGCGGCAGATCGCCACGTCGCGGGTCTCGGTGGTCATCCTGGGCGAAAGCGGTACGGGCAAGGAGCTGATCGCAGGGGCGGTCCATCATCTGTCGAAGCGCGCCGGGCCATTTGTCGGGGTCAACTGCGGGGCCCTGTCGCAGTCGCTGCTCGAGTCGGAGCTGTTCGGACACCGCAAGGGCGCCTTCTCGGGGGCGGTCGAGGACCATCCGGGGCTGATTCGTAGCGCCGACCGGGGCACTCTCCTCCTCGATGAGATCGGGGATCTACCGCTCGGCGCGCAGGCTGCTTTTCTGCGCGTGCTCCAGGAGTGTCAGGTGCTGCCGGTCGGTGGGACGCGGCCCGTGGCGGTCGATTTCCGCCTGTGCGCCGCCACCCATCGCAACCTCGAGCGTCTGGTGGAGGAGAAGCTGTTCCGTGAGGATCTGCTGGCGCGGATCTCCGGTTTCACCCTGCGCCTGCCATCGCTGCGCGAGCGCCGTGAGGATCTCGGGCTCATCGTCGGCCGGCTCCTCACACGTCTGGTCGGTGACCGGGCAGGTTCGCTGAGCCTCACCAAGGACGCGGTGCGGGCGATGCTCCGCTATGACTGGCCCCTCAACATTCGCGAGTTACAGAAGTGCATGGAGCGGGCGCTGGCGCTGGCGGGCGAGGGACCGATCAAGCTCGAACATCTCCCCGCGGCGCTGAATGCACCGCCCACACGGCGGACCCCGAGCGCGAGCACGCTGCTCGAGCGTTCCACGGAGGGTGAAGTCGTGGAGGGCGAGGGACGGGAACGCTACGAGCAGCTGGTGGCCCTCTTGATGGAGCACAGGGGGAACATCAGCGCCTTGGCTCGTACGATGGGCAAGGACCGGGTCCAGATCCGTCGCTGGCTGCGCCGTTATGGGCTGGATCCGGCCACGTTCCGTGGCGACGATGAGGCGGTGAAGTAACGCCATGGCAGTCGCCCAGACGGCAGGAGCGCAGTCCGGCGCGACCGTCGGAAGGGCGGCCCAAAGGCATGATCCGGACCGCGCACGATCCGGGGTCCCGTAGCGTGTGCGCAACCTGTATAGTGTCGTCAGGAGGTTTCATGGCTCGGCGGGAAATCACCGATAAGGTTCCCTGGGACGAGGCCTACCGTCAGGTGGCCTATACTGTGGATGCACTGGCGCTGGCGGGGCAGGATGGCGACGAGGAGGTGGGCGCTCTGGGTACGGGGTTGGAAGTGGTGCTGACGGGGTGGGAGGAGATCGAGCAACAGCGGCATGGACGACTGCGCGAGCTCGGCCGCGCGCTGGCCCTGGTCAAGCGCCGTGAGCTCCAGGCGGATGCGGCCGTGACGGCACTGCACAACGATGCCCTCGCTCACGTCAAACTCAATCGCAAGGCGCCTTTGTTCAGCCAGCTGTTCCCCGATGCCCAATCGGTCTTCGAACGTCGTCCGTTGGAAGGTCTCCTGCCGGAGTTGCGTCGCATGGAGACGGTGCTGACGGAATCGGAGACGCCAGCGCCGCTGCGGGGCGCGCATCTGCACCGGATTCGGCGCGCCATCACGCGCGGCGAGGAAGCGCTGCGGGAGCGGGAGGAGGCGCTCGGGCGAGAGTCCGAGTTGACTCATCGGATCATCAACTGGCGGGACGAGGCCAATGCCGCGCTGCGCGACACGCAGGAAAAGCTCGCCGCCATCGCCTTCGACCGCCGTTTCGGCAAGGAGTGGGTCGAGACTTACTTCCCGAACTCCCTTTCGGCTACGGCCTGACGCCAGCAGCGCACTCGCAGCACCGTCCCCCGCCCCTGTCCAATCCAGCACAGGTTCATTAGTATCTGCCGCATGACGCACGTGGAGTCGAAACACCACAGTTGTCTGCCTGCTGCGGCGCCGCCAGCGACGGCATCCAACTGTGGTGTTCCGGCTGAGGCGACAGGCGCGGGCGCGGGTGTGATGGCCGGGGTTCCGGGTTGCTCTAGCCTCAGCTGCGACCTCGGCGCCCCGTGGAACGAACTCGAATGGCCCTCGCCTCCCCAGGCTGAGGGCCAAGAACGAAAATAGCTTCTTTCATGGCCAAGAATCTCCTCCTCTCCCTCCACCTCGTCGCCGTCATTTCCTGGATGGCCGGCATCCTCTACCTGTACCGACTCATCGTCTATCACGTCGAGGAGACCGAGGCGGTGGTCAAGGAGCGGTTCAAGGTAATGGAGATGCGCCTGTACCGCTACATCACCCGGCCGGCCATGTGGGTAGCGATCGTGGCCGGCCTCTCCATGATCGCACTCGATCCCAGGTATTACCTGCATGCGCATTGGCTGCACGCCAAGCTCACACTGGTGGTCTTGCTGATCGGGGCTACCCAGCTCGCCGGTCGCACATGCCGCCATCTACGCGGCGACGAGCCCCCTACGCATTCAGGCCGCTACTACCGGGCCTTGAATGAGGTGCCCACACTGCTCATGATCGCCATCGTGCTCCTAGTCGTCCTCAAGCCATTTTGAGGAGGGCCGGCGCGGCGCCCTGGGCATCGGTAAACGTCGATTCTGGTGCCTCGACACCGATGGCGGCACCCACCCCAAGCGGCCCTGTCAGAGCAGCGACAGCGTCGATACCACCCGGTCGCCCAGCTCCCAATACCTCCCCACGGGCGAGCGGCTGAGCGCGAGCGACAACGCCTTGATGAGCCACACCGGTCGTGGCGTGAAGCGCTCCGGTGCGGGCCAGTGGACCTCGTAGAACTGCTCCTCCTGCAACGCAAAGCCAGCGCGGCGGATGAGCGAGTGCCAGCCGGCGCGTGTGAATAGCACCACGTGCATCGGCGGCGCTTCGAGCGGCGCGAGACGACCGAGCCTGGCCCGCATCAGTCGCTGCAGCCGCAGCGTCTGCTGGAACAGCGTAGGCTGATTTTGTAGCGGCCCGCGCGCGATCACGAGCCCCTCCGACGCGAGGAGCGCTCGTGCCGGCGCGAGGAGCCCGATGGGACGCGGGCAGTGTTCGAGTACGTCGGCAAAATGGATCAAGTCGTAGCGAAGCCCGCGCGCCACGAGAGACTCCAAGCTGCCGGCATGCACCGTGGCGCCGGTCGCCGCCGCTGCCTTCTCGGCTGTCGCCTGCACTCGTTCGAACCCCTCGCCCCCCAGGCCCGCGCGGCGCGCCGCGATGAGGAAACGTCCGGCTCCACAGCCCACATCGAGCAGACGCCCCCCCGGTCGCATCGCCGCCGCATGTGCCGCGGTCTCCTCCAGCTCACGCCCCAGCTCCGCGCTCGTCGCCTCGCCCGCGAGCTCCGGTGCATAGTGCTCCTCGAGATAAGCGGGGGCATACAGCTCGTCGAGCGCCTGCGCGTCTGGCATGGGATCGACAAACAGCGTGCCGCAGGCGTGACACGCCCTGTAGGAGAAGCGCAGAGTCCGCCAGCGGCCCTCACCGAGATACGACGGCCCGTGCGCAGTGCTGTCACAGGCCGGGCAGGTGCTCATGGGTAGCGCTTCCGCATCCGTTCAGGCTGCCCTCGACAACGCTGCGGCACTCCCTCCGATCGTCTCCTCATAGAGCGCCCGCAGGAGAGCAAATCCGGGCCGCGCCCCCGCCACCGTCCGCTCGCGTACCAGGAGGTGCACGACATCGACCAGCGCCGCATTGATCGGTGTTGCGATCCCGAGGGCCGCACCGCGACGTACGACTTCCCCATTGAGGTGATCGATCTCCGGCGGCCGGCCGCGCTCGATGGCATACAGCATCGACGAACGCATCCGGCGATACTTGAGTCCAACAGCGAGCAGAATCGAATGCTTGTAGGCCAGCGATGGGGATCCCAGTCGCTGGAGTCGCTCCGCTGGCGTGATCGCTACCCTTTCGATGTCGAGCGTCCCTGCCAATGGTGCCGGGCGCACCCCGAGCGCTCGTGCAACTTCGGCTACCTCGGCAAATACCTCGAGAGCCAGGCGGCGTACGAAGCGATGCGTGAGCAGAGCCCCCAACCGTTCACCGCCGACCGCACCGAGCGCGCTGGTCACGCAATTGATTGCCAGCTTGCTCCAGCGCACGGCTGCGAGATCGGATATCACCTCGATCGGCGCAGCCTGCGCGAGGACTGCGGCTACGCGCTCCGGATCAGGGGCTTGCGGTCCTGGTCGCCCGAGCGCGAGCACCCCCTGGCTCGATGAAGTGCGTTGGTAGCGCCCCGGCTCGGTCATGCTCGCGCCCCAGCCTACCACCCCGCCGAGTACACGCCCCGCACCGACAACAGCTGCCGCTCGCTCCTCAGGCAGCCCGTTCTGACAGCATAGCACCACCCCGTCGTCGGCCAGATGCGGCCGCACGCTCGCCAGCGCCTCCTCCAACGTGGTCGACTGCGTGGCAACAATGCACAGATCGAAGCGCTCCCCTGCAGGAGCTGGCCTCTCGTGCAGGCGGACGAGTGGCTCGCGCCGCGACCGCACCGTCCACTCTCCGCCGCCGAAGTCCTGCACGCGGAAACCCCGCTCGAGCAGGATCCGAGTGATCTCTGGGTTGCCAGTCACCGGTGTCACATCGGCACCGGCGCGCACGAGACAGGCCGCCAGCGTACCGCCGATACCGCCGCAGCCAAGAACCACGATGCGCATGTTCAATCCTCCGCGCGCGAGATTCGCAACGCCAAGCCGCTCCGTCAAGATTCGACGTTGCCCATGCGAATGTACGGCGCAGTCAGAAACAAGCCTGGCAATCGAGAGCTTAGACGGCTTCGCGGCCCGCAGGAGCATTGTTGCCGCGCTCGGCCGTCCCTCCCGCTACGGGAGATGTGATTGCCGATCGTGGAGGCAGTGCCTCCGCCTCCACGATCGGTTCGCTCGATAGATGGAATCGCGGAACTACTCGTGTCGGAAGGGCAACTCGGGAGAGGGGGCCTTACCCGATGGTCAGGCCGAGCACCTGACGAAGCTCGAAGTAGGGCTCTGAGATGGCATAGAGCAGCAGCTCGTTGATCTTTTCCTTCGGCTGCGGCCCACCGACGACAGTGGGTTCCTGCTGGATAGCGCGCGCCGCCACCGTCAGATCGTTGCACAGCACGAATGCAGCCCGGTGTGCGGTCAGCTCCACGCCCCGTGACCAGCGGGTCAGGTCCACTTCCGCCTTGCTGGCCAGGAACTGCTGCACAACCATCCCAAGTTGCTCAAGCCATGCTGGATTTATCGTCGAGCGAACCGCCTGAACATACTGCGCCTGCTCGAGGACTTGAGCATCTGCCGGCGCCAATGGGAATGCCGGCTGTACGAGTTTCAGCGCCGCCAGGAATGCCATGCGCAGCTCGGTGTTCGTCTGCAACAGAAGCTTGAGGTAATGCTCCGGCCGCATCATCGTCAGGAACTTGGCAATTGGGAACGCCAGTTCCTTATCCGAGCGCCCCTGAAGTAGCTCGGCTCCGACAACGACCGACGGAATCAGACCCGTCTTGTCGCGGCAGTTCGCCAACTGCATTCCGCTCTGCTGCTCCGGCCGCAGGAACACCTCGGGCATCGGCGTCACCCCAAGCACGCCCGCCACATAGGTGAACACCTTGCTGAACAGCGCCTCGTGCTTGGCCAGATCAAGCCGATCTTTACGCTTGAGGCCGAACTGCTTGTGCTCGGCCGAACGCGCTGGCAAGAGCGCCACCGCCTGCCAAATCACACCATATATCGCACTGATATAGCGATCCTCATCGGGATGAAACAGACTGCGCTGCCACATTTCATCCGTGACGCGCTGTTTGGCGCGCACCAGGGACTTGGCGCGGTACTGCTCATAGAAGGCTACCTCCTCGGCATCCGCTCGCTGCATGAAGTTGAGGACCGCGCACAGGCACCACGCCTTGTCGTATTGGCGCATATCCATGTACAGCTTACGCAGCGCCTTGTACGACTCGAAGCGCGCCGGCTCACGCAGGATCAAGGTCATGTGCTCGGTCACCGCCTTCTGCGAATGATCAGGCCCTGCTAGCACATACAGCTCGGCTAGTATCTCATGTCGCTGCACATTGCCCGGATCAAGCTTGACCGCCACCTCGAAGGCCTGTGTCGCCGCCTTGTAGTCACGCAAACGGGAGCGGTAGATCTCACCGAGGTTCTCCCACAGCATGACCTTCACCGGGTCGAACCCATCGGCCGGCATACGCTTGAGCATGCGGCGATAATTCCGCTCCTCGTTCTTCCAATCTTTTTGTGCCGTGCAGATCTTATCGATCGCCTGGAACGCCTTGAGGTACGTCTGCAGGTTGGCCACCGACAGTTCCTCGGGCCGTTCGAAGTAGCAATCTAGAGCTCGGTTGAAAGCCTCGATCGCCTCTTCCGGCTTGTTGATCTCATCGCGCATCACCTTGGCGGCCGCCTCAAAGTACCTGCCTCGGATGAGCGGATTCTTCTCGATCTCGGTGAACTGCTGCAGCACCTCCACGACCTTCGACCACTGCTTGGTCTCGTAGTACAGCTCGAGTACCTTGTGGAGTACCTTATGATCATGCGGCCTGAAGCGGAGCGCTTCGAGATAAAACTCGATCGCCCGCTGGGCATTATGCAGCTGGGAATGGCAGATATCACCGAGTTCATCGAGTAACCCAAAGCTCTCGGTGTCGTCGGCCACCTGAAGCAATTGCTGCTTGGCGGTGACCACCGCCTCCCAATCTCCCTGTGTCGCCTGCAGGTCGATCACCGCCAACAATGTCGGCCGGTGAGTAGGATCGATCTCCAGCGCCTTCTCAAACATATTGAGTGCCTTCTTCCGCTCCTGCTGTTTCACCTTGATGAAACCAAGGCGGTAGAAGATCTCAACAATGTCTGCATCGGTCTGCGAATCACGCAGATCCTGATTGACCAAGATGGTCTGGTAGATCTTAAACGCGCCGTCCCAATCCTCCTGCTGATAGAGGAGCCCAGCCCGTCCCAACAGGGTCGGCAAGTGTTGCGGATCAATATCGTAGGCGAGTTTGTAATACTTGAGCGCCTTCTCGAAATTCCCAAGCTGCTCGGCCGTCTTGGCAAGCCGGTAATAGAGCAAGGCCATCTCGGAGCCCTGCTTCTTCTCCGCCTTGCGCACCAGCATGTCGAGGATTGGCTCGAGAGCTGCCCACAGGTCCTGGCGGTCAGGCTCCGCTGACGCTACGCGGAAGTACCAATCGGCCAGCGGCTCACCCGCTTCCACATGCTCCGGATCGATCTCGAGCACCCGTGCGAACAGTTCGCCTGCCCGTGCCTCGTCGTCTAGTTTCTCCTTGTAGATACGCCCCGCTTCTTCGAGCAGACGGACCTTCTCGAGCGGATGGGAAATATACGCCTCAGCACGCCCCATCATCTGCGCCGCTTTGAACCAGTCGCCGCGACGCTGATACATGGCCACCAGCGACATCATCGCCGGCACGTACCCCTCGTCCGTCGACAGTGCCTCCACATAGCGTGCTTCGGCACCGTCTGGATCGCCTAGCCGCTCCTCCAGGATGCGACCTATACGGTGGAATAGCTCCACACGCATACTGGGATCATCAGTCAGCTCTACTTGCGTGTTCATGGAATCGATAGCGCGATCCCACTGCTCGGTCTTCTCGTAGAGCCGCCCGAGTGCCCCGAGGGCGCCAAGATTATTGGCATCGAAGGTCAGGATATCGGCATACGCCTCGATAGCCCGGTCGAAGTCCCTCAATTCCGTCTCATAGACCTCTCCCATGCGGGCATACAGTTCCATTCGCTGCTCTGCATCCGGCACCGCATGGATATGTCGCCGAAGCGTATCTACCAACTCGGAATAGCGCCGCTCCTGCGCATACACCCGCTCAAGAGAGCGCAGCGTCGGCTCGTGACGATCGTCAATGACGAGGATCTGCTCAAGAGCCTCCCACGCACGCTCCGGACGACGGAAACGCTGCTCCCAGGTCTCCGCAATCTTCTCATAGACAGCGATCTTTTCCTGCTCGCCAGGGACAATATCCAGCTGCTCTTGGAGCACCTGCAGATACTGCTCCGATTGTCCTGTACGATCATAGAGTCGTTCGAGTGCACGCAGCGCCGGCAAGTGCCGCGGATCGAGACTGAGCACTTCCTTGAAACTCGCGATCGCACGAGTCGTATCGCTCAGTTTCTCGTCTTGCAATTCGCCGATTTCAGACTTGAGCGCAATGAGCCGCTCGGTGTCTTCAATCGCCTGCGCCTTGTGGCCGAGCGTATCAATGAGTTCCTGCCATTTACCATCACCCCGATAGAGCCTCTCGAGCGCATCGAGGGCATCATGACACGCCGGATCCGCGCTCACCGCATTACGATAAGCCTCTACAGCAGCCTCCGCATCTGGCAATTCCCGCTCATGCAATTGAGCCAGAGCGAGGTAAAGATCGACACGGGTTGCTGGCGCCTCCTCAAGCTCGGCGTGCCGCGCAAGCACCGCCGCCAATTCGGGCCAACGTCTGGTCTTGCGATAGAACTCTGCAAGATTGGCAAGCGCCTCTTTCTGGTTGGGGTCCAGTTTGAGTGCCTGCTGCTCCGATGCAATCGCATACTCAAGGTGCCCCAAGTGCTCGCCGTACCATCGGCCGATCTTCACCCACAAACTAGCGGCGATCTTCGGATCGGTAATGGTTTGCACCACCTGAGTATAATCCGTGAGTAGTTCGGCCCATTTATTGGCTGCAGTTGCCAGTCGCTCTAACTCCCGCGACGTGGCATCGTTCGAGAAATCCTCTTTGAAGGCCGCCTGCAGTACAACGAAAGCGCCGTCGGCATCGCCCAGTCGTGTTTCATAGATATTTGCCACATCCTGGAACAATGCAATGCGTGCATCCGCCGTACCGACCAGTTCGGTGCGCTGGATCAATAGCTCTACAAGCTTCTCCCAACTACCGAGATTGCGGTAGATGGCCTCAAGCTGCTCTGAAGCGCCGATGTGTCGTTCGTCAAGCTGCAGAACACGTTCATAGACAACCGCCGCCTGATCATATCGATCGAGTTTATCGCGCCATAGTTCTGCAGCCTGCTGCAACACCGCAATCTTATCCACCGGGTCCGCGAGCGCCTCGGCCTTGCGCTCCAGGACCTCAATACATTCCTCCCAGCGCGCCTCCTGCGTATAGAGCTGCTCGAGGGCTGCCAATGCTCCGAAGTTTCGTTCGTCGAGGACGAGCACTCGCTTCCAGGACTCGATAGCGTCCTGCGGCCGTTGTAGCTTCTCGTACAGCCCGCCCAGCCGAGCGTACAGATCACGCAGTTCGTCGTCGTTCAGACCAGCAGCGTGTCCCACCTCAATGGTGCGCTCAAGTGTCTCGACCAGATCTTCCCAGGACTCAAGTTTTCGATAGATCGCTGCTACGGCGCGCAGCGCATCTAGATGTGAAGCATCGAGCGCCAATACTTCCTGCCAGGAGCCAAGCGCCCGCTGATCGTCCTTGAGATTCTCCAGCCAAACCCGCCCGAGAAAACTATAGAGACGGATTTGCTCGTCGACATTGCCACTGAGGCGAATGCGCCGCTCTATTACCTCGACCAACTCGGACCACGATTGCGCTTGCTCGTAAAGTGACGCTAAATGGTCGAGTGCAACGGCGTCCTCACCGCGATAATCGACCACTCGGTTCCACAGCTCGATGGCACGCGCCCGGTCACCCAAAGCTTCTGCCGCAATCTTGGCCATCCTTGCATAGCACTCCGCCATATCGGCGTCGCCCTGCGCGATATCGATCATCTTCTCGTATACGCCATACAACTCGGCCCACTGTTCACGCTGGAAGAATACCCGTTCGAGCGATTCTAGGGCACGCGCATTTCGCGGTTCGAGTTCTAAGACGGCGTGATAAGCTGCAACCGCTTTCTCTGAATTTCCGAGTTCCTCCACATAGATCCTGCCCAATCGGAACTGCAGCTCGATCGTTTCGTCGGTGACACTCGTGATGCCGATGCGCCGGGCCAAGATGTCGGCCAGCTCGCTCCACATCCCCGATCCCTCATACAGCTGATCGAGCGCCGCCAGAGCATCCGCATCCTTCGGATCGAGTTCCAACACTCGGAGGTACGTCTCCTCGGCGCGTGCTGCATCCTGCAACTCCGATACCCATACCCGCGCCAACTTGAGCAGCACCCGCCGCCGTGTCTCTACATCTTGGTTCTCTGCTAGGATTTGATCATATAGTGTGACTACCTCGTTCCACGCGCCCGCCAATGCCGCTAGACGCTCTACCTCCCATCCCGGGAGATCCCTTAGGGGCGCCTCGCGAAGGGCCCGCGTCCAGGCCTCGAACGCCGCCCGTGGCTCGCCAAGCCTCTGCTCCCAGATTTCGGCAATCCGCTGTAAGAGTGATTGTCGCTCATCCCCGTCTTCGAGGCGGCTCAGCTGCACCTCGTGCACCCGGATCAGCTTCTCCCATTGTTCCGAAGCAGAATAGAGTGGTTCGAGGGTGGCCGCGATTTCTACCTGTTTAACTTGATCGGCGAACAATAGTTCGAGAGCCGCCAGCGTCGGTCCGTGGTTCGGATCGCTGGCCAGAATCTCTCGATAGCTGGCGAGCGCAGCGTCGATATCCTTGAGCTCACTCTCTTGCAATTGCCCTTGGCGGAACAGCAGAGCAATAATCTCTTCGTCCGATTGCGCGAGCCGGATCTCACGGCGCAAAATTTCAGCCAATTCAGGCCACCGCTGTGTTGCCTGATACAGGCGATCAAGTGATAGGATCGCTGTTCGCTCGTCGGGATCCACATCCAAGATTCGGCGCAATGCAGCGATCCCTTTGTGTAGCTCTCCGAGTTCCTCCTCATATACACGCGCAGCCCGAAGTAACATCTCAATCTGCCGCGATGGTTCGAGGAGCTTTTTCAGCTCTTCCTCATACAAACCTACCAGCTGCGACCAAGTCCCCGCTTCCTGGCCGAGTCGCTCCAGGTGACCGATGGTGTCCTCATTGGTCGAATCCTCGCGAAATGCGCGTCCGTACGCCTCGAAGGCTCGCCCAGCACGTTGCAGTCGCTGCTCATTAATCTGGGCAATCTGATGGAGCAGTTCCACCCGACGCGGAACATTGTCGGCATGGCGCACCATTACCTCATAAACATCGATCAACTTTTCCCAGTCACCCGTCGCCTCGAAGATCGGCTCTAGTACTTCGGCTGCAAGAACTGGTTCCTCGTCTCCGTGGACGATGCCATCAAGTGCCTCAAGCGTCGGCTCGTGTCCTGCATCAAGCCCTAATACCTCGCGGTATGCCTCGACTGCACGCGCCAGATCCTTGAGCCGATGCTGCCATAACTGTCCGACACGTTGCTTGAGTGCCGCTATCTCCGAAGTCGATTGCGACAGCTCGACTTCCCGTTCGAGGATCTGAAGCAGATCGTACCACCGTTCCGCTTGACCGTAGAGCCGATCGAGTGCCTGGATTGCCTGGAAGTCTTCTGAGTCGAGATCGAGAATGGCCTGATACGTCTCAATTGCCGCTGGAATATCCTTCAATTCCCTATCATAGACTTGACCGAGTATGAAGTAGATTTCTTTCTTCTCATCGAGAGAAGTGGCCAGTTCAGCCTTCTTGCGATAAATGTCCTTTAGGTTTTCCCAGCGTTCCAACTTGATGTAGAGGCGTTCGAGGGCATCGATGGCAGCGCGCTCATTCTCGTCGAATGAGAGCACCATCTGGAAGACTCGGATCGCTTCCTCTGCATTTTCGAGTACTTCCTCATAGATCTGCGCCGCCTTGAAGCAAAGCTGCTTCTTCTCGGCTGGGTCGTCGATCATCTCGACTTTGCGCAGGACGACCTCGACCAACTTAGGATAAGATTCAGTGCGCAGGTAAATGGTCTCGAGGGCGTCGGCCGCCGCCAAGTTCTGTGGGTCTGCACTGAGCACCCTCAGATAGGCCGCCGCAGCTTCTTCGTTATTGGCGAGTTCTCCTTCATATATTTGAGCCACACGCGTCCATAGCTGTACTTGCAACTGCTGGTCCATGAGTTCGGACGCAACCTCTCGATAGAGGCGAACCAAATCGTCCCACCGCCCTAGCGCACGCGCTAGACGCTCGAGCCGTGCCTGCGTCTCTTTAAGGCCAGGATCTTCGCGTAGCGAGCGATCGTAAACGCGGAAAGCGCTTACTGCGTCATCTCCTCCCACCTCGTACAGTTCACCGATCTGGTGCAGGAGTTCGATTTTGCGTGACGGATCGAGTGCATGACGCACCATGATCTCGTAGATGCCAACGAGTTTGGACCACTCGTTCTGCGCCTGGTAAATCGGCTCCAGGATGGAGGCTACTTGAATCTCGTGCTCGGGCAGCGTCAGCAGCCGCTCGAGTGCCTGGGTCGCAGCCACGTTATTGGCATCGAGATCCAACACCTGGCGGTAAGTATCGACAGCCGCTGCCACCTCACCAAGTTCCCGCTCGCGCAGTGCTGCCAATCGCACCAATAGATCGATCGTCTCTGCCTGGTCCTCGGTGAGCGAGAGCTGACGTACCAGATTGTCAGCCAGTTCGTGCCATGCCTTTTTAGTTTGATATAGCCTGTCGAGGGCGCGGAGCGCTTTCAGATTTCCATCATCTTGGCCCAACACTTCTTTGTAAGTTGCGATGGCTTCATCAATATTCTGGAGCGCTTCTTCCCATAGATATGCAATTTGGAAGTAGAGCCGTTCACGTTCCTCTCGATCATCCGTGAGCTCGACTTTTTTGCGATAGATCTCGAGCAATTCGGCCCATTGTTCTTGGCGTGTATATAGCCGCTCAAGAGCCACGAGAGCGGTCACATCATCCGGCTCGATCGACAGAACGCGACGGTAATTCTCCACCGCGCTGTCTGACCGCTGCAACTTCTCGTCATAGATGTCAGCAATCTTCAGCAGAAGTTCCCGAGACAGAGAGGATGTGAGCGGTACCGCCACATCGGGCGACAGTGCCCCCTCGTAGAGCCCCACCAGCGCCTCCCATCGCCCGTCTGTTCCTGCGATACGCTCCAATTCGACGCGTGCCGCATCCGAAGCGGGATCCTCCTGGAAGCAACGACTATAAGCATCGAATGCCTTCTCGGCGTCTCCGAGGGCTTGCCCGTTCAGTTCACCGATGCGTAAGAGTAACGAGACCCGGCGGTTTGGATCGGTTTCTCTCTTGAGTTGGATCTCCTGTACCTCGACTAGGCGCTCCCAAGCCTGCAAGCCCTCGTAGATAGGCTCGAGGATTCCAGCTACCGTCAATTGATGCTCGAGCTCTCCAAGTCGCCGTTCCAGCCGCTCGCGCGCCGCGCTATGACGCGGATCTAGTTCGAGCAGATCTCTGAAGCACTCGATGGCTCCTGGTACATCCGCGAGATGTTCCTCGCACAATGCACCCAAACGGAACTTCAGGTCGATAGTCGCCGCCGTATCATCTACAGGGACCAGCACCAGTTCGCGTGGGATAATCTCTGCGAGTTCACGCCATCGTGCCGTCTGCGTGAAGATTCGATCGAGCGCCCTCAACGCGGGCAGTTCATCCCCCACATCGGTTAGAATGGATGTATAGACGTCGACCGCATGGGCAGGGTCATTTAGCTCATCCTCAAAAAGTGACGCAATCCGATAACGGATTTCCTTCTGCACCTCCACATCACTCTCGAGCGAGAGCTTGCGCTCATAGATCTTAAGCAATTCGGAGTACTGTTGAGTCTTGAGGTACAACCGCTCAAGAGCTGCAATAGCCTCAACGTTGCTTTCGTCCAACCCAAGAATACGCTGGTTTGTTTCGAGTGCGCTCTTGGTATCTCCCAATTCCTCTTCGTACACTCGGGCCACCGTGGCCATGAGCGGCAATGCCTCCGTGGCCGACGGGAACGCGGTGTATGCCAGTTCGTATGCCGTAACGAGTTCGGGCCAGCCCGACGTCTCACGAGCCAGCCGCTCTGCCTCGATACGCGCCCATCCATCGACCCCTACACCAGCAGCTCGTTCCTCGGCAAAAGCCTTGAGCGCCCACTGGTAAGCCACCGCCTTGTCGTGCAGCTGATCTTCAGACAGCTCCAGCAGACGACGGATTCTATCGAGACGCTCTACCCGATCGGTCGTATGGGTCAGCTGGATTTCGAGCACGCTCGCCAAGCGCTTGGCATCCTTGGCGCTTTCGTAAAGAGGAATCAGCGCCTCGGCGGCCGCCTGGTTTTGCTCATCAAGCGAGAGGACCTTTTCGTAGGCGCGCATAGCGCGATCCGGCTTGGCGAGCTCATCGCGGTATAACTCCGCGATCCTCGTGTTCAAAGTAATCTTAGTTGCGGCATCCTCGGTCTCGACCTGGCGCTCGAGGACTCGTACGTACTCTTCGATTTTACCCTGTGCAGCGTAGAAAGCCTCGAGTTCATCCCATGCCTTCTGCGTGAGATAAAGCTTCTTAAGCGCATCCTGCGCGCGTTTGTTTTCCGGATCCACATCGAGCAGTGCTCGCCATGCTTGCGTGGCACGCGCCGAGTCGTTCATCTTATCGGTGAAGAGAAGACCGAGCTTCTGTAGAAGCGCGATCTTCTTAGCCACATCTGACGTCGCCTCTACTTGGCGCTCACAGACAGCCGCCAGCCGGTCCCACATCTTCTCGCGCTCGTAGAGCTTCTCGAGCTCGTTCAGGGCCTCTGAATGGTCTGGGCTCGCATCAAGGACCTTGGCCCAGAGTTCAATAGAAACCGATGGCTTTTTGAGTCGCTCGGAGGCGAGCTTGGCCACCTCGACATAGCGCGCACTCCTCTCTGCGGGATCGGCTATGCGGTCGATCTCGCGCTGATGCACCCATATGAGCTTCTCCCAATCGCGGCGTTTCTCGTAATTTAGTTTGAGAAACAATATCGCCGCGTCATTCTGAGGATCGAGCTCCAGGACCTTCTCGTAAGCCTTTATCGCTTCGGCCGCATTTGAGAACCTCTCCTGGAAAAGATTGGCGATCCTCGAATAGATATCAACCTGCTCAACAGCGTCACCGATCAATACAGCCTTCTTCTGGAGTACACTTATCAAATCCGGCCAGCGCTTCATCTGCTCATACTGAACCGCCAGCGCATCGAGGGCCTTGTGATTTCCAGGCTGTATAGCAAGAATGGCATTATAAGTATTAACCACCATCACATCGAGCTTCAATCTCTCCCGATAGATATCTACCAACTCGAAAAGCGTCTTTAGCTTTTCCTCAGGAGACACATTCGGCAACTTATCCGCTTGCTCTTTGAGGAGTTCAACAAGCGCATTCCAGCGCTCGGCCGAACGATAGAGACGTGCCAGTTCGGCACGCGGCGTACGGAGCCCTGGATTTGCTTGCACGAGCTTGCGCCATGCATCGATTCCCTTGTCGATGCCCTGGGTCTCGGCTGCGCGGGCAGCAGCCATAGCCTCTTGCACAGCTTCTGGAATCACCTCGGCGACCAGCGATGGTGGAGACTCACTGACCGGTTCGGCCAGGCCTCCTGCTGCCGCCGCTTCACCTGCCACCCGTGCTGCCTGTTCGGTGTCACCCAGGTCGCTCATGAAATCCCGTAGCTCCTCAATTGTTTTAGAAACACTTCGATATGGGGGCGCATCGGGCGTCGTTTGACAGCAGCAGCCAACACTGCCGAATGCCCCTGTTCACTCTTGCAGAGAGCACCTGCGGCGCTCTTCATCGTGCTCTGGTCATTCCCCTCTTCGTCCACGCCTTGCCCCGCCTGTCTCGTCAAAGCCGGGATTATGTGCGAGAAGTTGAGCACATCCTCTGGCGTAGGCCCTAGTCCGTCCGCTTCAGTCCCTCGCACCCGAGAGACTACAGAATGCGTCTCGTCGCCATCCTCACGGCAACGCTGCTGCACTTCAACGGCACCCATTCATGACAGGCCATCCGCCCAAACTTATTGAGGAAATTGGTCCGTTCGCAGCGTCGACCGGTTATATCAGCTTTGCCTCCCCCGATCAACGGTAAATCGTCCCAAGACCAACTGGTTTTCGGCGAAAAGGCTCCTACGGCGGAGTCTCCGCGACGACGATGATAAGACGCCGACATTCCGAGGCTGCCAGCGCACAAAAATGGGAAAAATTCGTCGCGGCGCCGAAGAGGATTTCCGGCCTAATACACGCTTTCCAGTTGCCACGCATCCCTGTGTCCAGGTTAAGGCGGGAGTATGAGGGGCGTCACCAGATCTCTAGCAAGAGGCTATCGTCGATAGGAGTTCAAACTGAACGGCTCTCTATGGCGCATCCAGCTGATACACTGCATCCTGAGCAGCCTTCACCAGATCAGCTCCTCCCTTGCCCCCACCTGCTATGAACCGTTGCAGCCATTCCCTCGCGTTCTTCTTATCGTCCATCAGCTTGTATGTGATGCCGATGTTATAGACCGCTATAAACAGCTCGCCATTTCGATCGAGTGCAGCCTTGAATTCCCTGATCGCCTCGTCATATTGCTTGGTTTTTTGTAGAGCCAACCCCAGACCGAGATGCGCCTCCCCATCGGAATCATTGGCCAGTACGGCATTCTGGAAGACCTGCACGGCCTCCTTGTCAAAATCATGATCTCCATACATATACCCAAGCCGGAGATAAGGAGATACAAAGCGAGGGTTTGCCATGATTGCCTGGCGATATTCTGCATCTGCCTCTTTCAATTGGTCAGCCGCTTCGAGAACTGTACCAAGACGATAATGACACTTATACAGCTTACTGTCGAGCTTTACACAGCTTTCGTAGGCGACCCGAGCAGCGTCCAAGCGCTGTAGTTCCTGGTAGGCATTGCCCAGTTCGTAGTGATAAAGAGGGTTTTCACCCGCCTGCTTGACCGCCTCGTCGAATGCCTTGGCTGCCTCCTCCCACTTCTTCTGATCCTGGTAGATCTTACCCAGATTAAACCAAGCGCGATGGTTTGAGGGATCTACTTGCGTCGCTTGTTGTAGTTCTCGCTCGGCCGATTCGTAGAGCTTTTGCCGTGCCAGTTCGACTCCGCGATTCATCAGTTCAATCGAATGATTGCGTTTCTGGAAGCATCCCATAGAAACCAGGATCAAACAAATGACTGCGCACTTTATACTGCGCATAGCTCCTCCTATGGATACATTTTATATCCCACGGGGATCAGGGACCGCACGCCGTCCTACTACTGAAGACCAATCCCCGGATATCATCGTTATTTCATCGTTTCTAGGGGATGACAAGTCCGCCGGCTCAGATCGAGGGACGATTCGCAGCACTTATCGGTGAGCAGTACCTGAAACAGGGGGTGGGGGGAAATCATCGAACCGGCAGACTGCCGGGCACACAGGAGGGACTATTCTTCGCCGCCGGATGCCGATTTGAGTACGAACGGATAGGAGACGACTACGATGCCTCCCCCCTGAGGTTTTGGAAACTCCCAGCGTCGCACAGCCCCGGCAATGCACTCATCGACAGGTGGGTTGTTCATGGTGGATTGCTGCACGACAGATGCCACCACGGCACCCGTACCAGCGATGGTGAACTGTACCATTACACGTCCATACAGATCGGGGTTCTTAGTCAACTCTTTCTCGTAACAAAACTTGACTTCGTTGATATGGCGACGAATGACGCGCCGGATAATTTCCTTATCGAGGGCACCGCGCACTTGCGCAGTTCCGGGTACCACATCTGGAGCCTTGGCCCTACGGCCTCCGAGTCCACCGGCACCACGGCCATAGCCCGAGCCCGACCCACCGCCACCGCCCTTGCCGATAGTCCCCAGCGAGCCGAGACCAATCGTACCCTCTCCAGTGCCACCACCACCACGGCCCGTCCCCACCAGTCCAAGCCCTCCTACGCCATAAGCCTCGCCCACCTGCGTCCCGACCAGACCGCCGAGGACATTCTCAGCATCGTTTCCAAGGGCCGAGTCACGACCAAAGATGGATGCCAGCGAGCCACCTCCCGCCTGCTTCAAGATGCCCAGCACGCCCGCACTTCGGGCCGCCTCGGCCGCCGCCTCCTTGGCCAGATGTACATCTGTGTTGTCCCGGGGACCCTTCAGGGCATAGAGGCCGGCTTTATTCTTCGAGGTTGGCTTGCCCATTTTGCCTTCATCGCCCTTGTGACGCTTGCCCTTACCGCCCGCCTCCTCGTTACCCTTCTTCTTGAGCCACTCTGGGATCTGTTCCTCCTTCTCCTCAGGCGGCTTGATCAGGAACTTGGCCAAACGCTGGTCATTCATGAACGAATCCAACGAGAGCGATTTAGGATCCGGAGGCAAAGAGAAAATCATGGCGAGGAAGGCGCCCATCACCGCTGCGGTGCCACCAGTATAGGCGAGCGAATTCCAATCGGGGCGGAAGGGTTTAGGATACCGCCGAGGCGGATGAACCGAGTTCACTAGGAAGGTCGTCTCGCCAAAATCGACCTTGGCGCGCGCGCCCTCGGGAATGATGAAGGCGTGCGCCCCCTGCACGACACCCGAGGTCGGCGCCTTGCCCGACGCTGCAAGGTCAGCCAATGGGATCTGCTGCCCATCAATGACTACATCCCCTTTCATTGCCGGGGTGAACAAGAGTTCGTAGGTCTTACCGGCGGCCCGGACCAAGGGGAACGCTGGGACGGGGAGCATCTCTGCGGGAACGTTTACGATCGCCTGGGGATCAGGGCCGATAACGAAATCCTTGATATTGTCGCGGGATGGCCGCTCTACCGAGTAACGAAAGGCCCCCCGAACGGTCCCAGCCAAGCCTCCAAGGAGAAGGGCGAGCGCCACTAGATCGACGGCCACTCCTTCTCGCTGGGTCGGGAAGGCTTCACCCGCAGGATGGGTACGCTCCCATTCCTCGCGCGCATGCCGTATATGCCCCACCTGTATGTAGGCAACCAGAAAGAGCGTGAAACTGACAAGCAAGCCAGCTACGCCACCCGCAAGATAGGCGAGCGTCCGCGGCTGCACCATCTTGAGTTCTTTGGAGAGGCTAAGCTTATTCAGATAGCGCGTCTCGACGATCGCGTCCTCGAACATGGCGACCACTTCGATGGCGCGTGTACCGTCGCGCACTTCCACGGCTGCCGGATCCGCTGCAGGCATCATCGGCTGCTGTGCCGCCGCTGGCGCTCGTGCCGTTCCTGCTGGGGCACCACCGGCTGCCATGGGCCTGCTTTGGGCTATAGCACCCGTCGGAGCCGGAATCGCTCCTGTCGGACGCGGTATGGCTGATGCCCCTGCTCCTGCTGGCTTAATACCTGGTCGGCCTGTAGTGGATGGAGTTGGACGTCCAGCACCAGGGACTGCGGTTGCAGGGCGACTTCCAGGCGCGGTTGCCGGCCGAGCCGCTCCTGGCGATGTCATGGTGGCACGCTGCCCTGGCGTAGCCGCGGCACCACCCGTGCCGCCCGCTACAGTAGCGATGCCCATCATAGTTGCACGCGCTTGTGGGGGAGGCGGTTGATCCTGGCGTCCGCCTCGAGCCGTCGTCACTGCCTCTCCGACGGTGAGTGTCACCTTCACATCGCCGATGAGGATCTCGTCTCCTGACTGGATGCGGCTCTTGTTAACCTTCTTGCCGTTGACGGTCGTTCCCTTGGTCGAGCCCAGGTCGATGATGTGGATCTCCGTGGGACTGGTAATCTCGACCACAGCGTGCATCCGAGAAACGCTCTCATCGTCTATCCGCAAGTGAGACGATGAGAGCTTACCGATCTTGACCACATCCTGGGTCAGGGTCTCGGTGCGAACGACCTGTCCGCCCTTGTAAATCGTAAATGTCAGCGGGACGTTGACTCCGGTCGGCATCAGTTCCTCCCAAACATAGGGATCAGCCTAGATCATGGCAGGCCTGTAGGTTGGACAACGGCTCGGTGAGAAGGTTCCCGAAAATCCACCTCTGGGACCTGGGCTGCTTTGCATCGCCGGGGAACTTGCTGTGACCTGCCACTGCGCGGAAATCATATGTCAATGTCCCGCTCCTGAACGCCCCCCATCAAGCCCTGCAGCCCACAGGATGAATATACCCGGAGCGCTCGATCAGATGTCCTCGGCCGATTTCAGCATCTCTGGGACGAAGTTATCTCGGATCTTGATGAGGGAAGAGTGCTTGGCTGAGCGCCGTGTATCGACGAACTCTCCATCAGGACGGACCAGATCGCCCTCGACCAGGTCATCATCGAAGCTGTACTCCGTCTTCTGCTTGAACTGGACGCCCTCCGTGGACGTAGCGCCTGCTGGTCCGGCTGACCCGGGGCCCGCCGCCGGGGCGGGTGGTGCCTGATTCTGAGCGAGAGCCGTACCAGCCAAAGACATGGTTGCGATGAACAGCAGATGCCTCATCGTAGACCTCCTAGAAATATTCCTACCACACGAGAGATGTTGCGAAGAACCCTGACCGAATCTCCGCTGATTCCAACACCGCACCTGGAAGATCCGCAGGTACCATGATGACCGAGCCCACTCTCCACCGGATCCATCCATCCACCATCAATGCTTCGAAGGTTTGCTCGCACCTGCCGCATGTGCTGGTTGCGGCTCCTGTCCTTTTGCCGGCTCCGCCTGAGCAGGCTCTTTCCGCTCCGGCTGCTGCTTCTGCTGCTCTTGCTGCTTCTGTTGCCGCTCCATCTCTTCTTGGAGCTTGCGGTTCTCCTCTTCGATCTTTTTCTGCTCGGCCAGCGCCTTGAACGTCTCGTCGATATCTTTGATACGACGCTGCGCATCTTGTATTCGGACCGTCAAGGCTCCCTTGCACGAGGTGTATTCATTGAAGTAGGTGCGTGCCTTGCTCAAGTCGGTCTCACCGCTAGCCTTGTAGTCCTGATAGAGAATTCCCAGGTTATAGGGAATCGCACAGTCCTTGGGGTTGAGTGTCTTGGCCCTTGCATACCATTGCTCGGCCTCATCGATTCGTCGCTGCCCGCGTAGGGCCACAGCCATTCCCATCGTGGCGTCGAAGAGCTGAGCCTGGTTGGCCGGCTGCGCGTCGACCACGGCCTTGAAGGCTTCTTCGGCGGACTTGTAGTCACGTGAAGACAGCGTGATCGCTCCGATATTGAGCTGTGCTTCTACATACTTGGGGTCATATTGCACCGCATTGCGGAATTCGCGTAGTGCACCGGTCACATTGTTCTTGCGCAACTTGATGAGGCCTAACGTGTTATAGATTTGTGGGTACTTATCATTCCGTTCTTTGGCTTGCTTGCACACGAGCTCTGCCAGATCCAGCTTCAACCGATCTGACTCAGATGCGGTGTAGTAGATGAGCGCAAGCAGGGAGTAGGCCGGCAGCGATTCCGCATCCAGTGCCAGGGCACGGCGCAATTTCTGAACTGCCTGTGCCAATAGCATCCGGTCGTTATTCTGCGCTTTGGCTTTCTCGAACAGCACAAGGGCTTCCCCGTTGTAGGCCTGAACGTTACGAGGGTCTGCCTCCCGAGCTGCCTCAAACTGCTGCTGCGCCATGGCCACATCGCCCGCGCGCAGTGCGATATATCCAAGATTCGTAAAAGCAGGCGAATACTTCGCACTGACCGTCAGTGCCTGCTTATAGAGCGCCTGCGCCTTCGTGCTGTTGCCACAGGCATCCCACACGGCGCCCGCATTGAAGAATCCTTCTGCAGCACGGTAGGCATTGCCGAATTTTTCGAAGTCCTTAGCCAGAGGTTCACAAGTAGAAGGTGCTGGCGTCCCCTGCTTGCGGGTCTCTTCCCATTTGGTCACCAACTTGGCCAACTCACCGGCATTGGGCTTTTGCGGTGCTGCCTCCTTAGCCCAGACCGGAAGCGAGAAGGTAAAAGCGAGCATCCCCACCAGGAGCCCCCGCCATCTACAGTGTTGCATCGCTGCGGTCACCATCCTGTCTTTCCTGTCCATCAGCATGTTCGGCCTGACGAGAAGCATGAACTCTCCAACGTAGGTGAGCACCTATTTCACCTCCGTAGCGAGAGGAGCAGGATCCAGCTTGCGATCGAAGTACCCCGGGGTCGCCCGGAGCTCCGCTGCCAGCGGATACTCGGCCGGCTTGATCTGATTCAGTTCCGACTCACACAGCGAGGACCAGTCGTTGTACCAAGAGAGCCTCGTCGAAGTCTCGAGGCACGTCTTGAGACCCTCGATCGCCTTGGCCTCGAGCGGCTCTGCTTGGTCGACCATGGCGTCGCAGTATGCATCATGGAAGATCTGATCGAAGTCCTCCTGGGTGAGTCCCGACTCAGCTGGCGGCGACCCGGCCTTCGGAATGGGCGCCGTGTAGAGCTGCCCCGAGAAATCCTGGAACAGCTGGCCGATACGCGCCGCCGCCGCGATGGCCCAGTGCGCCTGCTTGAAGAGGATGACGTTCTGATAGATCACCTGTGCCGACGTGATGCTCTTGGTCTTCATCTCGAGCCAGGTCTTGAACTTCTTTTGATTCTCTTCGAGCCGCTTCTTGTCGCGCAGCTGCCGCCCCTTGCTCGTGTTGGGATCAGGCGGCGTGAAGTTGAGCTTCTCCGGGATCTTCAAGGTCAGGAGTTTCTCGTACTCCTCATCGCCCTGCATCATGCGCGCCTCGGCGACGTGATACATCATGTTCTCGAGTCGAGCATTCCGCTCGGTCTCGTCCTTGCCAGGCACCTTCTTGGTGGCCTCTCCGTTGCCATAGAGCCGGAGGGCGATAGCGAAGAAATTCTGCGCCTCCTTGGCCTGCGCCGGCTTCCGTTCGAAGATCGTGATCTTCGACTTCGTCTCGGGCCCACACTGCGCCGGCAGGGTCGAACCCTTGCTCTTGCGCTTGCTCTTTCTGTTCTTCTCGGCCACGCCCGTGGCTGTCGAAGAGCGCAGACGGGTCAACTGGATGCAAGCGCCATTGATACCCCCGCCCGGTGCCGTGCAGGAGGCTCGCCAGCTGATCTCACCCAGCTTTACATAAGTGATGATCTGCCGATCGATTCCGCCCTTGGCACCCCAGAGCTTGAGGTAGTCGTTGAGGTGCTTGGTCAGCTTGTCCCAGTCCTTTTGCTCCTCGTAAATCCGTCCCAGATCGAAGAACACGCCGGCGGCCTTGTCCTCATACTCCTTGTGGCCGCCATAGAGCTTGATGAACGTGTTGGTATCCTCGACGGATTTATCGATGTCGCCCAGACCGCGCCGGAAGAAGGACGCCGTGTAGAGCGCCTGCGAGGCATCGGTCGGTGCCTTCTCTCCAGGATACTTGGTGGCGAACTGCTCGTACTGTTCGGCGGCCTTATCGAAGACCGCAATGTCCTGATACGCTTGCCCGAGCAGGTACACCGCCTTCTTCGAGAGCGGATCATCCGGCTTGAGCTCAATCAGCTTGAGCCGCATCTGGATGGCCAAGCCGATGGCCTTGGCCTTCTCGTAATCGAAAGATGCGTTGTAGTAGAGCTCGGCCAGCCGCGGGTCCTCAGGGTGCTGCGTCGCGAGCCGGACATACTCATCGGCGGCCTTGCGATGGAGACCATCTTTCTCCCACTTCTCGATCTTCTTGCGGGCGATATAGGTCTGGATCGTATCGCACTGCTGCTTGACGACGGTGTCCTTGTTCAGGTCGGGGAGCACGCAGTACTTCTTCGTGTCGGCGTCGAGGTCGTCGTACCGTTCAGTCGCATTCTCGCAGTCGAACAAGAGGTTCACGGCATAGATCGCGAGCTCCGAGTCCCGATGGTTGTCGACGAGGTCACGATAAATCGGGATCGCCTCCTCAAAGTGATTGAACTCGTAGTAGACGCGCGCCTTGTGCCACTTGATGTTGGGCAACTCCTTGGCCTTGGGCACGTACTTGATGTACGTGTCGAAGGCATCGATCATCTTCAAAGACTTCTCCGGGATCTCCTTCGGCTTGAGATCCGGCCCCTCCGCCACCTTAGCAGCCCCCTTCCCCTTGCCCTTCTCCCCCTTCTCCGATGCCACCTTGGGCTTGTCCTTGTCCGCGATGTTCTTCTGTTTGCGGATGTCCTGGGCGTCGCGTCCCGAGTCGTCGAGGTTGAGGCAGTTCTTCCATGCGATGACCGCCGCGTACGCCGCGTCGTCGCGGTACATGGCCTTGTCGCTCGGATCGAGCTTGACCACGTTGGTGTAGATGGGTGCCGCGTCGCAGTAGCGCTCGAGCTTCCAGAGAAGCTCCCCGTAGTAGTAGGTCATCGGATAGATGTCCTTCTCCATCGGGAAGCGATTGATGTATTCCTTGTATAAATAGTGCGCGAGGTCGTACGTCTCCTTCACGTTCGTCTGTTGCGCTTCCTTGTGCCAGGTGGTCGCCAGTTCGCGCAACATACCGGACGTGTTCTCACGGCATTCGTCGACCTGATCTTTCCTCACGCCGGGCAACGTGCTGTACTTCTCGTAGAGAGCGGACAAACGCTGCAATTCGTCGACTGAGTCCTGCGTGGCACGCGAGCCTGCGCGAGACAACGTATTGCGCAACACCTCGGTCTGCCAGGTGCAGAGCTTGGGGGACATCGGACTGATCTTCATCAGCTGGCGGTAGACCTTGATGCTCTCGTCGAACTTGCCCTGACCGTTATAGAGCTCACCAAGGAGCTCCATCATCGTCGGCGCGTAGTCGCCACCGATGCGCTGGAAGAAGGGCCAAGCCTTGTCGGCGGGCGCGATCTGCGCGTAGGTGCGAACCGAGTCCTTGCGGGCTTCCTTGAGCAGCGCCGCCTTGTTGGGATCCTTTTTACCCGCCAGCGCATAGTTGATGACGTCGACGAAGGTCTTGAGCGCCCCTTCGTAGTCCTGGAGGTTATAGAAGCACCACCCCTTGTAGTACTTAGCGTAGCCAAAGACACGAGAGTCCGGAAACTCCAGCACCTTGTCGAAGAACTTCAGCGCCTTCTCGACGTCGCTCTGATCGAAGTAATACTCGCCGAAGGCGTAATAGGCGTCCGGCACGTAGGGCGACTTGGGGAAGTCCTTGATAAGGCGCTTGAAGAACGGCAGCGCGAGATCCTCTCGCTTCTGCTGGGTGAGGAGGAAGGCCAGGTAGAAGAGCACCTGGTCCATGCGCCGATAGCGCTCGAACTTGGGGTTGTCGATGATCGCCTTGTATTGCTTCACCGCGGCGACCAGCCACTTTTTCTCTGTCTTCTCGTACTCGGCCTGCTGCGCCTTGAACTTTTCGGCTTCAGCCGTGTTGTTCGCCTGCTGAGCATCGAAGACCTTCTGATCGAGGTCACGGGCGCTGAAGTTGTAATAGTGCTGCTGCTCATTGTAGAGCTCGGCCAGCCGGAACAGGAGGTCCGGCTTCTCAGGCTCGCCCTTGTCATCGAGTGCGTCATCGGGCGTGTTGTCGATGAGCCGCTGTAGCACGTCGATCTGTTGCTGCGTGACCTGTTTGAGTTGCTCACCGACCCCGCTGAAGACGTCCTGGGCCTTGACGTCCGGGCGCTTCTTGTCTTCCTTGGGTTTCTGCGTCGGCTTGGTGAGCGCCGTCTGGGTGGCTTGGATGCTGGCCTCTTTCTTGGAATACTTGGGCACAGCCAGGGCCACCACTGGAGTCCAGAGGATGGCAAACGCAATAAGTTTATTGCACTTCATTCGTCTGTTTCTCCCCAGCAATCGACGGTCGTTGACAAGGGCCAGTCGATGACCGAGATGGTCTCGGAAAGCATTCTGTTGGTTCTCTCCTTGTTGAGCGATCAATCGATGGCTACTTGGCCGCTATGCACTTGTTGACCACCTTGACGCGGTAATAGCCGAGTTCGTCCTTCCAGTACTCGCCGTCGAACGGCCATCGCTCGTGCTCATCGTCCACCACGATCTCCTTGACCCGCCGCCCCTTGGCAGCACCGGCCGCAGGCTGCGACGAGCGGGAGGCGATGGCCTGGAGCTCGCTCTTCTGCTTGTTGAGCGTCTCGAACTCGACCTTGATGGCCTGGCGCACCTGATCCTGGATCTCCGTCGAGAGCCGCTTGAGGCGCTCGCGAGCCAGGTTGCCTGCCTCATTGGTGGCGAGGGACTTCTGCAGCGTGAGATCTTGGAGCACGGCCGAGGCGATGGAGGTGCGGCGCCAAGCCGGATCCGCCTTCTCCACGGCCTTCAGCTCGCGGTCGAGCTCGTTGACGTAATCGATGCTCTTGGCGAGCGTCTTGTCCGAGAGGGCTCCCTTAGCCGCCCGCTGCACGCGCTCGGACAGGCCGGCCTCGCCGTTGCGGATCTTATTGATGTAGGCAAAGAACTCATCGTTGTTGGGGTTGGTGGCGATGAGCGTGTCGATCTCGCGCTTGAGCGCCGGGTAGGTCTGATTGAACTCGGCAATGGTCTCCATGGCGCGATCGAACTGGCAGCGCTGGAAGTAGATCACCGCCTTGACGATCAAGGACTCGGGGAAGAACTCGTTCTCGAAGTAGGGGGCGTTGATGGTGTGGATGTTGCCGAGCGCCTTGGCGTCGTTGTCGATCTGGAAGTGGGCCCAGCTCGACTCGAACAGGGACGGCAGCCAGTAGGGCGAATTCTCAGCCACCCGGTCGTAATACTTGACCGACAGGGGGAACTGGTGGAGCGAGTAGAAGGTCCGGGCCAACGAGATATTGGCCACCTGCTCGAACTCACGCGTGGTCTTGTCGGGCTTCTGGAGCGCGCGGCGCAAGATGGCCTTGAAGGAGTCGCTCGCGGGCTTGGCCTGGTACTGACGGATGTAGGTCATGCCCTCGAAGTACTTGGCCTTGACGTAGAACTCACTCCGCTCGGGGACGAGCGCGAACAGCTCCAGCGCCTCCTTGAAATCCTCGGCCGTGCCCTTGGTGTAATGATAGCGGCCAAGGAGATAGTAGAGTTGCTCCCGCACGGACTCGAGCGCCGGCTGCTCGAGATCCTGCCGCGTGTAGGTACCGATCTTGTCGAGGACGCCGGCCGAGTCGGGCAGGTACTGCGACAGAGACGCCAACCACTGGAGCGTCTTATTGTAGTAGCCGTGCTCCGGCCCCTTCTGCACGATACGGTCGAAGTACGTGAGCGCCGTCGCATAGTACTTGAGCTGGAACAGCGCCTTGCCCATGTAGAACTCGGCGCGCTGACGGTTTCCCTCGTCATCACCCGACTGCCCCTCGATGACCTTGTTGAGCTCGATCGTCGAGGCGTAATAGTCCTCGTTGTCGTAGAACCGGATGGCCCGGTCCATGATCTTCGTCGGTGGGCCCGGCTGCGGCGGGGCCTTCGGCTTGGGGGGCGGCGTGGGTTGCGCCTCGGTCGGCTGCGGGGTCGCCTTGTCCTTGGCCTGATTGGTCTCTTCGGGCTCGAAGGTCATGGTCGGAGCCTGCGTCGGCTGCTCGACCGGCTCACGCGTCCGGTGTGAACTGCTGCCACCACTTCTGTGGCTGCTGCTCCTGTGGCTGCTGCTGCTCCTGTGGCTGCTGCTATGGTGGCTGCCACTGCTGGGTCTCGCGTGGGCGACCTGAGGAACCCAGGCGAGCATGGTGAGGGGCAGCGCCAGGCGGATCGTGGAGAGCAGGGTCGGCTTCATCTTATCCCCTTGGAATGGCTATGTGAAAGCTGAGTCCTCGGCTCCTGGACGGCCGAGTTCACAGGTGAAAAATTTATGATCTCCCAGCCACTGGCACAAGGAAAACAAACGGGCGTGTCGCTGGTTTGTGCCTCCCCTGCTGCTGTCGGCCCGGGTTTTGATGGGCACCTTTACAAATTCTCCGGCCCCTGTTGCATCCTGCCCCACCCCGCGGGCTTCCTGTACATCCCTCTCCGGTCGAGTGACGGATAGCAGCTCCTCGATCCAATCAGACGGGAGGTGGCCAGTTTCTTGGCCGTTTCCAGTTCTTCGACCCGTCGCTGTGCGGGGGCTTACGTGAGGGCCGCATGCTTGACTTTCAAGGGGTGGCAGGTACCATGAGCCCGCTTCACGCGGTTCCCGCCGAGGAGGACACCCTTCGATGAAACTTCATTGGCAGTTTGCCCGCTTGGCCGCCTTGGCGGTCCTGGGATGTGTCAGCGCCTGTTCCTCGCAAGGCGTGGGCAGGTCGTGCATCTCCTCGATCGACGGCGGTTACTCGGATGCCGGCGTACCGACGGTCTCGATCGCCACGCCGGCGCTCGATTGCCCCTCTCGGATCTGCTACATCCAGCAGCCCACCCCGACCATCCCGTCGCGTGGAGTCTGCACCGCGACCTGTGAAGACAACAGCGATTGCAACAACTCGGTCCGCGGCACCGGGCAAGAGGGCCTGTGCAGCAGGGACTTCGTCTGTGCCGTGGCCACGGAGACAGGTCCCTTCGGCTGCCGCAAGCTGTGCGTCTGCCGAGACGATCTCATCCGCGACTTCAACGTCAACGGTTCGGGTCAGATCATCACGCCTGGCGCATGCAGCGCCAGGACGACTTCCCAGCCCTGAACGACCTGTGACCGTTCCCCCAGGGGGCTTTCATGTCCCCCTGGGAACCGGCCTTCAAACGTCACGATACGTGACGTCCTCCCAGGCATCGCGCTGCAGCACCGGGGCACCGTCGCCGACGATGGTCACGACGTCGAACCGACAAGCCCGCTCGGTGATTCCTTTTTCAACGAGATAGCGCCGCGCCGTGAGCGCGATGCGGCGCTTCTTCTCCCGGGTGATGGTCTCCTCGGGCAGACCATAGCGCGTGTGGCGCCGAGCGCGCACTTCGACAAAGCACAGGACGTCCCCGTCCTCGCAGACGAGGTCGATCTCTCCCATGCGGCAGCGGTAATTGCGGTCGAGGACGACGTAGCCAAGGCGTTCCAGGAACTGGGCCGCCTTCTGCTCCGCCGCCGCGCCGACGGAGCTCGACAAGGGCTACTCCTGCTCGCGGATGCGAGCTGCCTTGCCCGAACGCTCGCGTAGATAGTAGAGGCGCGCGCGCCGCACGCGACCCCGCGCCACCACTTCGACCTTCTCGATCCGGGGGGTGTGTATGGGGAAGACGCGCTCGACGCCTACGCCGTAGGAGACCTTGCGCACCGTGAAGGAGGCGCGCGCGCTGGCGTGGTGCTTCTTGATGACCACGCCCTCGAAGACCTGGGCGCGTTCCTTCTCACCCTCACGGATGAGCACGTGGACCCGGACCGTGTCGCCGACGCGGAACTCGGGGTGGGGGGTCTTGCGCAGCTGCTTGGCCTCGAGGGCCTGGATGATGGGGACGACGTCGCTCATGACTCTCAGGGCTCCTTCAACTCTCTAGATAGGTGATTCTCTGGGGGACCATCCAAGCGGTCGCCAAACAAACGGTCCAGCACGATCGCCGCGGCGGATCGGACGGACAAGTGGTTGTAATCAGACTGCCCCCGGATCGGGGTGAGGAGGTGATGTACCCGATCCAGTACCTGATCTGCAAGTCCCCAGCCGGTGCCGAACAGCAAAAGAAGCGGGCGGGGCGCCCGCTCGGCCTCCGCCAGGAGGGTCCGAGGGTCGATGGCGCCTGGCCTTGAGCGCGCGCTCGTGGCCACGACCAGAGGCTCCTGTCCCTGGCATCGCCGCGCCACCAGCGCTACGGCCTCCTCGATGCTGGCGACCACCTCGACCCGGGCCAGCGCGTGCCCGCGGAATTCATCCTCGCGCGCGCCTGCCCCCGATGTCCCCGCCCCCGCATGGCCCGGTGCGGCCTCCCCTGCGGCCGCTCTCCCTCCCGTCAGGAGCTCGAGCTCTTCACGCCAGTGACCGAGGATCCGCTCGGCCAGCTCCCGCTGCGCGGCGATGGGCGTCACCACGAGGTAGCCGGCCAAGCCGAAGGTGCAGGCCGAGCGTGCGATGTCGTGGATATCGAGGTTGGTGACGGCCGTCGTGACCACGCGCCGGCTCCGGTCATAGACCGGGTGATGGACGAGCGCCGCCCACGTGCGGGCAGCGACGCGGCGGACGCTATCCTCGCCCGCCGCGGTCACGGCTCCTCTCCTTCGAGGAGCCGGCGATCCTCCTCGCTCGGGACGAAGCGCTCGAACAAGTCAGGCCGGCGCTCGCGCGTGCGACGCAGGGCCTCGAGGCGGCGCCAGCGTCGGATACGCTCATGGTGCCCCGACAGGAGCGCCTCGGGCACACCGATCCCGCGAAACTCGGGGGGCCGCGTGTACTGAGGATATTCGAGGAGCCCTTCCTCGAAAGACTCCTCGGTCGGCGAATCGGCGTTGCCAAGCACACCAGGGATGCGCCGCGCCACGGCGTCGATGATCACCATCGCCCCGAGCTCCCCGCCGGTGAGCACGTAATCGCCCACCGACAACTCCTCGTCGATGAAGGAGCAGACCCGCTCGTCCACGCCCTCATAGCGCCCACACACGAGCACGAGGCGCGGCTCACGCCCAAGCCGCACCACCGCGGCCCGATCGAACGGGCGCCCGGCCGCCGACAGCAGGATGCGCCGCGCCGGCCCCCGCACCGCCGCCACGTGCTCGAGCGCCGACACGAGCGGCTCGGGCCGCATGACCATGCCACTGCCGCCGCCATAGGGCGCGTCGTCGGTCGAGCGATGCTTGCCGGGAGCGAAGTCGCGCGGATCCGTCAAGTGGACAGTAAAGAGGCCGCGCGCGATCGCCTTGCCAAGGACCGAGGTCCCAATCACCGAGGCAAACATCTCGGGGAAGATGGTGATCACCTCGAAGGTCATCCCTTGGCCTCGTCCTTGGCGCCAGGGGGGCCTTCCGCGCCGCGGCCGGGGGCGCGATTTATATCGAAGAGCCCTTCCGGTGGGTCGCACACGATGCGGCGCCCCTCCACGTCCACCTCGGTGACGATCCCCTCCACCATGGGCACGAGCGCCTCGTCCCCATCGGGGAGCGCCACCGCGAGCAGCTCCTGCGCCCCCCAGTTGTGAACCGCCCGCACCTGGCCGAGCTCACGACCCTCGGCGTCGACCACGACGCAGCCGATGAGATCGGCGACGTAGATCTCCTCTTCCCCAGGTTCAGGCAAGGCCCCGCGCGACACCAGGATGGGGGTCCCCCGCAGCGCCTCGGCCGCGTCCCGATCCTCGACCCCTTCGAGGCGCACGCGGTAGCCCGCGGCATCCGCCTCGGCCCCGAGGAGCCGCACCCGCCGCCCCGGATCACCGAGCGCGACCTCTTTTACGGCGGACAGGGACTCGGAGGCGGGATCGGCCAGGCGCACCCGTACCCAGCCCTGTACCCCGTGGGCACGCGCCACCACCCCGATCTCGACCCACTCCTTGCGAGGGAGCGCCGTCATGAGACTCATCACATCGCTGGGCGGAAGAGGAGCCGCGACCGGCGCCACGAGCGCCTCTGCGGGGCGCCGCGGACCACTACTCGAGGATTTCCAGCACGGCGCGCATGCGGACCTTGGTCGAGGCCGCCGACAGGATGGTGCGCATGGCACGCGCGGTGCGCCCCTGCTTGCCGATCACCTTGCCAAGGTCCTCCTTGGCCACCTTCAGCTCCAGCACGCAGGTCTGCTCCCCTTCCAGCTCGTGGACCTCCACTGCCTCGGGATGGTCCACGAGCGATCGTGCGATGAAGGCAACCAGCTCCTTCATCGCGTGGGAGCGCTCGGTCATTGCGGACTCGTGCACAGCTGCGCCGCTCAGGCGGCGCTCGGCGCCTTCTTCTGAGCACGCTTGATGAGCTCGCCCACCGTCTGCGACGGCTGTGCACCGACCGACAGCCAGTACTTCAGGCGCTCCTCGTCGAAGCGGACCTCCACCGGCTCACGCGTCGGGTCGTAGATACCGATGTGCTCGATAAAGCGGCCGTCGCGCTTGGCCCGCTTGTCCGTGACGACCACCCGATAGAACGGCTTCTTCTTGGCTCCCTGCCGAGAGAGCCTCAGCATGACTGACATCTGCGCACTGCCTCCAATGTGGACCCAATTTGGACCAACCGCGCCAAGACTCGGCCTGTGGCGGGCCGTCCTACGAAAGGTGGGAAACCTTACTGATGTGGTCGGGTGCTGTCAAGAGCCGCCCGGATGTGGCCGGCGGGTCCCTGAGATCATCATCGGGACTGCTGAATGCCGTCCGACCTGGGGAGGCCCCCGCTCTCGCAGGGGGAGGACCCGCTTTCGCAGGGGGAGGACCCGCTTTCGCAGGGGGAGGACCTGCTTTCGCGGGGGGAGTTCCCGGTTTCGCAAGGGGAGGACCCTCTTTCGCGAGGGGAGGACCCTCTTTCGCAAGGGGAGGCCCCCCTTTCGGCCAGGGAGGTGGTCCGCCGTTGCGTACAACGACCAGCAGTAGTATGGAGTTCACCACACATGAGACGGTATTGTAGTTTCGCGGCGCGGGCGACAGGGGTATGGCGCCAGATCGTCAAGCTCGCGAAGGAAGACGCCAGGGGCCTTTTCTAATGTTCACTGGGCTTGTCGAAGACGTGGGCACCATCCGCCAGGTGGAGACGCTGGGGAGCGGCGGCCAGGGAGCACGGCGTCTCACCGTGGCGACCCGGCTGGCGGACGAGGAGATGCCGATCGGAGCCTCGCTCGCCGTGGACGGGACCTGCCTGACGGTCGTGACCTGGTCGCGCGGCCAGGTGGCGCTCGTGGCGGCGGCGGAGACGTTGGCCTGTACGACGCTCGGCCAACTCGCAGCGGGTGACCACGTGAATCTCGAGCGCCCCTTGCGGGTGGGGGATCGTCTCGGGGGTCACATGGTGGCCGGCCATGTCGACGGCATCGGCCGGATCGCGGGCCATGGCCGCCGCGGCGAGGCGCTCGATGTGAGGGTCTCTTGCCCGGGGCCGCTGTTGCGATACGTCGTGGCCAAGGGGTCGATCGCGATCGATGGCATCAGTCTGACGGTGAATACGGTGGACGAGGGAGGGTTTTCGGTATCGCTCATCCCCCACACCCAGGCGGTGACGACGCTGGCGCAGAAGGCGCCCGGGGCGGCGGTCAACCTGGAGGTGGACATGATCGGCAAGTATGTGGAGAAGCTCCTCGAGGGGTACCGCGGGGGGGCCGGTCTGACGTTGGAAAAACTGAAAGAGAACGGGTTTCTGTCCTCCTAGCGCGGCGCCTCGGCGCGGCGGGCTCGGACGGGCCCGCCGCGGGGCGAACGGCAGGGATCACGGCGTAAACGATACGGCCCGGAAGGCAAGACATGGATCGGAGCAAGACGACCTTTACAAATGTGGCCAGCGTGGACGGGGAGCTGTCGGCCCGAGGGCTCAAGGTGGCCATCGTGGCGGGCCGGTTCAACAGCTTCATCGTGGAGAAGCTGGTCGAGGGGGCGATCGACGCGCTGGTGCGGCTCGGGGCCTCGCCGAGTGACCTCCGGGTGATCCACTGTCCAGGGGCCTTCGAGATCCCGCAGGTGGCGCGGTGGGTGGTGGCGGCCGGCGGGATCGATGCGGTCATCTGTGTGGGGTGCGTGATCCGGGGGGCAACGCCGCATTTCGACTACGTGGCGGGGGAAGCCGCCAAGGGGATCGGGGCGGTGGCCTTGCAATCGTCGCTGCCGATCACCTTCGGCGTGCTCACGACGGAGACCATCGAGCAGGCGATCGAACGGGCCGGGACCAAGGCCGGGAACAAAGGGTTCGACGCCGCGATGGCGGCGGTCGAGCTGGTGCATGTGAAGCGGGCCATCGTCGGAGGGGGAGGGGGCAGCGCGTAGGGCCATGGGGAGTCGACGTCAAGGGCGTGAGCTGGCCCTGCAGGTGCTGTATCAGCTCGATTTCCAGCCAGACCTCGGGGCGCAGAACGCGCTCTCGCGTTTCTTCTCCTGCTTCGCGTCGGAGGAGGATGCCGAAGCGCGCGCCTTCACCGAGCGGCTGGTGCGTGGGGTGGCTGCGCAGCAAGGTCTCATCGATCAACACATCGGTCAGGCGTCGCGCAACTGGCGGCTCGAGCGCATGGCTCGCGTGGATCGGAATCTGCTCCGCATGGCGGTCTTCGAACTGTGTTTCGACGAGGACGTCCCGCCCAAGGTGGCCATCAACGAGGCCATCGAGATCGCCAAGCGGTTCGGTACGCAGGAGACGCCGGCGTTCGTCAACGGGGTGCTGGACCGGGTGCTGGAGGGGCTCGAACCACGGCCGGAGCCGGGGTAGGCGAGGGCGATGCCCTTCCAGTTCGTGGCGCCGGAGCTGGCCAAGTGGGATGCGCTGGCGGCGACCCCGGACGGACCGCCGGAGCTGCTCGTGGCGCCCTTCTTCTCCGACGAGCGGCCGCTGCGCGGCGCGGCCGGGCTCTGTGATTGGCGGATGTGTGGCCGCCTCTCGAGGCTGATCCTCGCCGAGCGCATCTCCGGGGACCGGGGGGAGGTGACGCTGCTGCCGGGTCGGCGGCTCGCGTTCCCCAAGTTGCTCCTGTTCGGCATGGGCGCCTCGGATGAATTCGCCGAACCCGTCTTTCGCTGGGTGGCGCGCGAGATCGCGAAGGTGATGCGCCGGCTCAGGGTGCGCCGGTACGCGGTCCCTCTGCCAGGGCGCAGCACGGGGCGCATCGCCGCTCGTCGGGCGCTCGAGCTGTGGGTGGAGGAGGTGGAGGATGATGGGGAGGTGTGGCTCGTGGAGTCGCCGTCGACGCAGAAGGATCTGGCCGAGGTGCTGGGACGGCGATCGCGTTGAGGCTCGCCGGAGCGAACGGCGCCATTCATCGCCGCTCGACGGAGACGGTGAGGCCGAGGGGGCCCCGCGCAGGCGATCCTGCTGGAGGAGGAGCAGTCGTGACTCTCGGTCCGGCCGCTCCCATGTTATAGTCGCCGCCATATGAGCACCGACCCGCGGCAGGTTCTGCTCGTCGATGATTCCGCGACGATGCGCCAGTTCATCTCGGCGACCCTGGAGGCGGAGGGGGATTTCGCCGTGACGGCAGCGACGACGGGTTTCGAGGCACTCAAGCTCCTGCCGCGATCACGGTTCGATCTCATCATCACCGATATCAACATGCCCGACATCAACGGGCTGGAGCTGCTACGCTTCATCCGCGAGTCGCCGAGCCATGCCAAGGTCCCTGTGTTCCTCATCTCCACTGACGGGAGTGAGCGAGATCGGGAGCGAGGGATGAAGCTCGGCGCCGACGCCTATCTAGTCAAACCGTTCAAGCCCGAGGCACTGCTCGAGATCGTGCGGCAGTCCGTAAAACCCACGTGAGACGATGGCTGACCGTTCGAGTGACAAGGCGCTGAACGAGTTCCTCTCCGAAGCGCAAGAGATCGTAGAGACGTTCAACCGCTGCCTGCTGCGGCTCGATGAGCAGCGGGCGAGCGGCAGTCGAGATCCGGATCTGGTGAACGACGCCTTCCGGTCGGTTCACTCCCTCAAGGGGCTGGCGGGTCTGTTCGGGTTCAACCGGATGACCCAGCTGGCGCACCACCTCGAGAACCTCCTCGATGGGTTGCGTCTCGGCAAGATCGAGCTGAGCCCGGCGCTCCTCGACCTGCTGTTCGAGTCGGTGGATCTGTTCCACCGCCTGGTGGCCGAGGCGGGGCAGCCCGAGGTGAGCCGGTCGGGGGGCAGCGTGAGCGTCGATGATCTCATCGGCCGGATGGATCGCGCTGTCTTGACCCAGGAGAAATCCGATCCCGAGCCGTGGGGCGGGTTCGATTTCGATCCGGGGCTCCTGTCGGGGCTGACCGAGTACGAGGAGCATCGGCTGCGCGAGAATATCCGCGACGGGCGGGAGATCCTCCGGCTCCACGCGGTGTTTCCCCTGCTGACGATCGATCAGGGGCTCGATGATCTGAAGTCTCGCGTGAAGCCGCTCGGCGAGGTCATCACGCTGTTGCCGCTGCCCTCGCCGGCGGGCGACGATCAGAGCATCGCGCTCGATGTGATCGTGGGTTCGCGGGTCAAGGCGGCGGAGGTGGCCGCAGTGCTCGCGGGGATGGCGGTCGAGATCGTGCCGGTCCCGCGCAAGAAGGGGAGGGGCGCGCCGGCGCCGGCGGTGGAGGCAGTCCCCGCGGCGCCACCAGTGCCCGTGGCTCCCGCGCAGGTATCGATCCCGTCTCCTCCTGTGGAGGAGTTGAGCCCCCAGGAGCAGGGAGCGGCCGCGGGGCCGATGGCGGTGGCTTCGGCGAGTTCGGCGGCCAGGTCAGTCGATCTGACGGCGCTCGATGACGACGAGCGGCTCGCGGCCTCGCTGAAGTCGGTCTCGCAGACGGTGCGGGTCGATATCCGCAAGCTCGATCACCTGATGAATGTGGTCGGCGAGCTCGCCCTGGCGCGCGCCGGGATTCAGACCGTCCTCGACGAGCTGAAGGCCGATCGGGCGCGGATCGAGCTGGCGCGCCGGCTGCACCGCGAGATGCGCAACCTGAACCGCAAGCTCGACGAGCTGCAGAGCGGGATCCTGGAAGTGCGGATGGTGCCCCTCGGCCAGATCTTCGACAAGCTGTCGCGTGTGGTGCGCAAGATCTCGCGCGAGGCGGGCAAGGAGATCCGCCTGGTCATCTCGGGCGCCGAGACCGAGCTCGACAAACTGATCGTCGAGGAGCTGTCGGACCCGCTCATGCACGTGATCCGCAACTGCATCGACCACGGCATCGAGCCGGCGGCGGTGCGGCGAGCGGCAGGAAAGCCCGAGGTGGGGACCATCTCGATCGCCGCCGAGCAGCGCGGCAATCACGTGGCCATCACCATCGAGGATGACGGTCAGGGGCTGGACCAGCAAAAGCTCGTGCGGCGGGCGGTCGAGCGCGGTTTCATCGACCCGGATGCGGCGCATGGTCTGACGTCGATCGAGATCTTCAACCTCATCTTCCTGCCAGGCCTGTCGACGAAGGATGTGCCGGACGAGATCTCGGGCCGGGGCGTGGGCATGGATGTGGTGAAGACGAACATCGCGCGGCTCTCCGGGATCATCGACGTGGATTCGACCGTGGCCATCGGCACGCGGCTCACGATCACGCTCCCCATCACGCTGGCCATCATCCAGGCGCTGGTCATCCGGGTGGCGGGTCGCACCTTCGCGGTGCCGCTCAACTCGGTGCTGGAAGCCTTGATGGTGACGACGGGGGACGTGCGGCGGATCGAGCGGCGCGAGATGGTGACGTTGCGCGGGCAGACGCTGCCGCTCATGCGGCTCGACCGGACGTTCCGCCTGAGCCGGCGCGGTTCAACGCCCGATCGCTACTTCGTCGTGGTCGTGGGCATGGCGCAGCATCGGCTGGGCATCATGGTGGATGAGCTTCTCGGCCAACAGGACATCGTGATTAAATCGATCGGCCGGGCCCTGGAAGGGATTCCAGGCATCGCCGGCGCCACCGAACTCGGGGGCCAACAGACGGTCTTGGTGCTCGATGTGGGCGCGCTCGTGGAAGAGGCGCTCGGTGAAACCGAGGTAGCGGCCTGATGGTAGACGAAAAGGACGACGGGCAGGCCGACTACGAGGGACTGGACGTCCCGGCGGGCGACTTCAGCATGGAGGACGAGGAGGGTCTGCCTTCCAAGGCCCTCGGTGTGAGCGCGGGGACCAGCCTGATCGGCGGGAACGAGGAGTCGAATCGGAGCTGGCTCGCGGGGGATGCCGACACGATCGACTTCGGCGCGCTCTCGCTGGCCTCGGAGGCGACGTGGAACCGGCAGGAGCGGCGGCCCGAAGAGTCGCTGCGGTCGTTCCTCACGTTCCTGCTCGGGGATGCGGTCTATGGCCTGGATCTGGTGCGCTTGAGGGAGATCATCAAGACCCGCGCGCCGACGGAGGTGCCTAGGACGCCGCCGTTCATCGCCGGCATCATCTCGGTGCGCGGTCTGGTCATCCCGGTCATCGACCTGCGAGTGCGCTTGTCCCTGCCGGCCCGCAGCCGGGATGCGTTGCGGTGTCTGGTAGTCGCCCGCGGCGAGGACCGCTTTGGCCTGCTGGTGGATCAGGTGCTGCAGGTGGTGACGCTCGCGCCTTCGGAGATCGAGGCCAACCCGACGCTCGCCCGCCCGGTGGAGGATACGGACGGGTCACGTCGTCGCCGCGGCGAGGAGGGGACGAGCTCGGTCGACCAGGGGTCGGAGTTCCTGGTGATCAGCGAGGCGAGCCGTGAGGAGGAGGATCCCGATTTCGCGCGTAACAAGGGACCGCGCAGCATAGAGTTCGTCTCGGGCATCGGTCGTGCCGCCGACGCCCCCGAACAGCTCATCATCCTGCTGGATCTGGATGCTGTCCTGCGCTTCGAGATCCGCCGGCGGCGCCGGGGAGAGGTTTCATGAAATCGGTTCTGTCCGGCAGACAACAATCACGCTCGGCCCGCGCGGCGCGGGCGGCACCCTCCTCTGACGTTGCGCAGTTCGCGGTCCTCAAGCTGGGAACCGAAGTGTACGCGCTCGATATCATGCGCATCCGGGGCATCATCAAGCCGGTGCGGATCACGCCGGTGCCCAAGGCGCCCCCCTTCATCGAGGGCGTCATCGAGTTGCGGGGCGCGATCCTGCCGATGCTCGACATGCGCAAGCGTTTTGACCTCGAGGCGCCGGGGCCGACGCGCGCGACGCGCTACGTCCTCGTCTCGCTCGAAGGGCGGATCATGGGCATGATCGTGGATGGGGTGGTGGAGGTGATCCGCATCCCGAGGGTCGAGCTCAAGCCCACGCCGGCCATGGCGGTGGGTGAAGCGGCGCGGTACTTCTCCGGTGTCTGCCATCACCAGGACCGGCTGATCATGGTGATCGATATCGACGAGATCCTCTCGTCGAGCGAGAAGATCAGTCTCAGCGGCATCGGGAGCGTGACCGGGTGACCGTACTCCCCACGCTGCGCTCGCGGCTCACCAGCACGGACGATGAGATCCGTCGCACCGCCGTCGCCAGCCTCGACGGCGGCGACGACGCCCTCATGCTCGTCATCGAGGCCCTCGGGGATCCGAGCTGGCGCGTCCGCAAGGAGGCGGTGTCGCGCATCGCCTCCTGGCGTTCCCCCGAGCGTGCGGCGGAGGCGCTCACGCTGACGCTGGCGGAGCCGGAGAACATCGGCCGCCGCAACGCCGCGATCGATGGTCTGTCGCGTCTCGGCACGGCGGCGCTCGGGCCGCTGATCTCGGCCTTCGACCGGCGTCCCCCTCATCGCAAACTGATCATCGACGCGTTGGGCGCGCTCGGGGACGCCCGTGCCGTGGCTCCGCTCGGTCGGGCGCTCGACGATCCGGACGAAAACGTCCGGGTGGCGGCGGCCGAGGCGCTCGGCAAGCTGGGGTCGCCGACCGCGCTAGCGCAGCTCGAGCGCGGCCTGGCGAGGGGGGAGCTGATGTTGTCACTGGCCTGCCTCGAAGCCCTGACGCGTCACGGTGCGGCCGTCTCGGTGAGCAGCCTCCTGCCGCTCTTGAGTAGCCCGGCGCTGCGGCCCGCGGTGGTCGAGGCGCTGGGCGCTTCGGGGGATCCGGCGGCACTGCCCCATGTGACTTCGGCGTTGGCGGCCCCTACGCGGGGCGTGCGCAACGCCGCTCTCAACGCCATCGTCCGTCTCTACAAGTCCTTCGATGAGCGCAATCGCCGGGCGGTCGAAGAGATCGTCATCGGTTTGCCGAACTCGGTGGAGCAGGCGCTGGTGGACGTGCTGCGCGAGCCCACGCCGCTCCGGCCGGCGGCGCTCAAGGTCCTCGGTATGATGCGACGGCCGGGAGCGACACGGGCCCTCGTCACGGCGCTCGGAGAATCGGAGCTGGAGGAGCTGGCGACCGAGGCGTTGCTCGCGCTGGGAGATGCGGCGCTCGCGCCCCTCTGCAACATCGTACCCGAGATGGAAGGTGCGCTGCGGGCCAAGGTCTTCCTTCTCATGCCACGCCTGGTCTCTCCAGGGACACCTCTTGGACCCCTTCCGCGCCTGCGCGCGATTCTCGGAGCCGCTCTCGATGATGAGGACCAGGATGTGGCCACGGCCGCGGCCCAGGCGCTGCGGATGTTCAGCGGGGAGTCGCTGCGGCGCGCGCGGACGCCTGTCGAACTCAAGATGAGCCCGAGCGAGTTCGACTTGATCCGCGACGTCATCAACCAACACTGCGGCCTCCTGTTCGAGCCGGACGCCAAGTTCCTCCTGGAGAAGCGTCTCTCGGGACGGGTCGAGGCGCTCGGGCTCAAGAGCTTCAACGAGTACTACCGCTACCTGCGCCGCGGCGAGGAGAGTCAGGACGAGTTCGATGAGATCGTTCAAAGGCTCACGACGAACGAGACCTACTTTTTCCGGGAGCGGTATCAGCTCGACGCCTTCCAGTACGAGATCCTACCGGCCATCCATACGGCCCAGCCACGGGGCAAGCGGCTGTCGGTCTGGTCGGCGGGCTGCGCGACGGGCGAGGAGGCGTACACCATCGCCATGCTCGTCCTCGAGACAGGCCTGTTTCACGATTGGGATGTCAAGATCGCGGCGAGCGACATCTCGCGGCGTGTGTTGGCGCTGGCAAAGCGTGGGCGCTATGGCCGGTCTTCGTTCCGCCAGACCGAGGACGAGCTCTTACGCCGCTACTTCCGCCCCGTCGATGGGCGGCACGAGGTGCGCGAGGAGGTGCGGCGGCTGGTCGACTTCTTCGAGGCGAACCTGCTCGATGAGGCGGCCCTGGCGCGCATAGACGAAGTGGACGTCATCTTCTGTCGCAACGTGCTGATGTATTTCGATGCCAAGTCGCGCAAGCAGGTGATCGATAGCTTCTATCGCAAGCTCGTGCGTGGCGGCCTTCTATTGCTCGGTCACACCGAGTCTTTGATCAACTTGTCTACGTCGTTCGAGCTCGTGCGCCTCGAACACGACATGGTCTACCGCAAACCATGACCACCCGCTTGGAACCTATCCGCGTCCTGGTCATCGACGATTCCGCCTACAATCGGCAGACCATCTCCGCCATGTTGGAGGCCAACTCCGACATGCGGGTGGTGGGACGGGCCGCCGATGGTGAGGAGGGGCTCAAGCTGGTGTTCCAGATGGAGCCCGACATCATCACCCTCGATCTCGAGATGCCGCGCATGGATGGTTTTACCTTCCTGCGCATCTTGATGGCGCGGCGGCCCACGCCCGTGGTGGTGATCTCGGGGCAGTCGAGCCGGGAGATCGTGTTCCGGGCGCTCGAGCTCGGGGCGCTCGATTTCGTCATCAAGCCCACCCGTCAGATCAGCCCGGATCTGCAAAACATCCGCGACGAGCTGATCGGGAAGGTCCGTCTGGTCACGCAGCTGCGGGCGCTGCCCTCGGGCGCGGCCAAGGGCCCCGATACCTCCCCCCCGATCATCCCACCGCTGCCGTCCGTGCAGCCGGTGGACGCGGCGGACGCCTCGAAGGGGCGTGACACGAATCCTGGCAGCCTGCCGGCGCCCGTCGGACCCGCGCCCCCCTATCTGGTGGTCGTCGGGGCATCGACGGGAGGACCGCCGGCGCTGTTGCAGCTCTTGTCGGCCCTCAATCCGACAATGCCCGCGGGCGTGCTCATCACGCAGCACATGCCGCCACGGTTTACGCGTGCCTTCGCCGATCGCCTGTGTCGCCTGACACGCTTCCACGTGCGGGAGGCGGAGGAAGGCAATCATGTGGTGGCGGGGCTGGCGCTGGTGGCTCCGGGGGACGGCTCGATGGCGCTTCGCTGGGAGGGCGACGCGCTGCGCCTCTCGATCGAGGGGGAGAGCGCGGCACATCGGTTCGTGCCTTCCATCGATCGTATGTTCGAGACAGCCGCCCTGGCGATGGGACCGCGGGTGCTGGGTGTCATTCTCACCGGCATGGCAGGAGATGGGGGGCAGGGCGTGCGCATGGTCAAACACTTCGGGGGACGCGTGGTTGTCGAGTCGCCCGATAGCGCCGTGCTGCCTGGGATGCCAGGGGCGGCGATCGCGACGGGCATGGTGGACGAGGTGATGCGACTCGATCTGATTCCCGAAGCCATCGAACGCTTCGTGCGCGCCGATAAACCCTAATCATGGAACCTAGCTAGCCTCGAAGCTGGCATGCTACAGTGGCCCTGCCTGGAGGGACGAATGTCGCAACCGGAGGGAAAGAGTTCGCCCAATGTCGCCGATGCGGAAGGTAGCAACCCCTTCCTCACGACGAAAAAGGAATTCATCCAGAGTTTTTTCAAGCGGGCTAGCGAGTTCACCGAAGAACTCCTGCGGGAAAACGAGCGGCTGCGCTTCCGCATCCTCGAGCTGGAAGCGCAGGTGACGCAGCGCCCCGCGGTCTCGGAAGGCTCGGAGACCCCATCGGCGGCAGCGCTCCGTGAGCTGGTCAAGCGCATCGAGGAGCTCGAGCAGGAGAGGGAACGGCTGCTGTCGCGTTTCCGCAGCGTGCAGGCCGAGAACGCCGACTTCGAGCACCGCTACAAGGAGATCGAGCGCGAGAACAATAGCCTCGCCAATCTGTACGTCGCGTCCTTCCAGCTCCATGCGACGCTCGATCTACGCGAGATCCGGCAGGTGATCTCCGAGATCCTGATCAATCTGATCGGCGCCAAGATCTTCGCTGTGCTGCTGCTCGATGAGCAGCGGGGCCTGCTCCGACCCTTTGCTACCTATGGCATCGATCGGGAGCAGCTGCCGCAGCTCAAGCTCGGCGAGGGGCGCATCGGGCAGGTGGTGGCCAGCGGGCTGCCAGAGATCAGCGGCGCCTACCATGGTCCCTTCAATATCGAGCATCCGGCGATCGTGACGCCCCTGCGCATCAAGGATCGCGTTGTCGGCGCCATCGTGGTATGGGAGTTCTTCCGACAGAAGACCGGTATCGAGGACGTGGATCACGAGCTGTTCAATCTGCTGGCAGCCCATGCCGCCTCGGCCCTGCTGGGCGCGCGGCTCTCCATGGAAATGCGTGATCAGGTACCGCCTTTGTGGGTGGCGGCAGATCTCTAGCCTAGGACGCCTTAGGACATGCCTCACACTGCCCTGGTGGTTGAAGACAGCCCCACAATGCGCCAGTTGATCGTGTACGCGCTCTCGCGCGTGCGCGGTCTCAATGTAGTCGAAGCCGACGACGGCGTGGACGCGCTCAAGAAGCTGGCCGGTAGCCATTTCGACATCATCCTGACGGACATCAACATGCCGATCATGGATGGGCTCAAGCTGGTCAAGCGCGTGCGTGAAGACGCGCAGCTGAAGTCGATCCCCATCATCATCATCACCACCGAGGGTGGCGATGAGGATCGGCAGCGAGCGCTCGCGTTGGGCGCCAATGCCTACATCACCAAGCCCATCCAGGCGCCCCAGGTGATCATGCAGGTCAAGCGCTTGCTCGGCATTCCCTGATCCTCCTTCCTGTCTCGGTGCTCGGACGTAGCGTCGCCGACATCCCGATATCCCGCTCCAGACCGCACGAAGAGGGCGCTGAATTAGCGCTCGATAGGTTCCTGTGGTAACGGCGAGGTATGGGCCTGCCTCTGGATCAAGCCATCGGGCTGTTTCTCGATCACATCAAGATAGAGCGGGGGTTGGCACGAAATAGTGTGGCGGCGTATGCGCGCGATCTGGCCAAGTTCAGCCGCTTCGCGGCGGCGCGAGGGCTCGAGGACGCGGCGGCGGTGGAGCCGCGCCACTTGCTCGCCTATCTAGTGACGCTCGCCGAGGACAAGCTGGCGGTGCGCTCGCAGGCGCGCAACCTGGTGGCGCTGCGAGGCATGTTCAAGCACCTGCGGGCCGAGCGGTACGTGCCGCTCGACCCTACCGCAGAGATCGATCTGCCCCAGCTGGATCGGCGGCTGCCGACGGCGCTGTCGCTCGACGAGGTGGAGCGACTGCTCGGGGCGCCGGATGTGAAGACGCCGCGGGGGCTGCGCGATGCGGCCATGCTGGAGACGCTCTATGCCACGGGGTTGCGGGTCTCGGAGCTGGTGCTGCTCGGGCTCGCCGACGTGAACCTGGCGGATCATTTCCTCATCGCCATGGGCAAGGGCAAGAAGCAGCGGGTGGTGCCACTCGGAGAGGCGGCGGCGGCGCGGCTGCGGAGTTATTGCGCGGAGGCTCGGCCGGTCTTCGACAGGGGGCGCAATGCGCCGGCCTTGTTCCTCACGCACCGGGGGCGACCGATGACGCGGCAGAACTTCTGGAAGCTGCTGCTCGGTCATGCGCGCAAGGTGGGCATCCCGAGGGCCATCTCGCCGCACCAGCTACGCCACTCCTTCGCCACGCACCTGCTCGAGCGGGGTGCGGATCTGCGTGCGGTGCAGGCCATGCTCGGGCATGCGGATATCGCTACGACGCAGATCTATACGCACATGAGCACGTCCCGCTTGCGCGAGATTCATCGCCGCAATCACCCGCGGGCTTGAGCTTCGTCCGGCAGAGATTGAACCCGCGCCGTACGCCCACCATAATTTCGCTGCGATGCTGACTCTACTCGCGTCTCTTGCGGCCATCGATCACGTGACTCCACAGCGGATCCAGGAGGCGGTGGTCTTCATGGTCGCGCTCATCCTGTCGGTCGCCGTGCACGAGTACGGTCATGCCCGCGTGGCCGACCATCTGGGCGATCGGCTGCCGCGTATGCAAGGCCGGGTGACGCTCAATCCGCTCCAGCACCTCGACGTCTGGGGGACGATCGTGTTTCCGCTCCTGATGATCGTCAGTGGCGCCGGGATGCTCGGGTGGGGGCGTCCGGTGCGGGTGTCGCTGCGGATGCCGCGCTATCGTCACGGGCTCGGTCCCCGCGCGGCTCATTTCCTCATCGCGGCGGCGGGACCTCTGATGAACGTGTTGTTCGCGCTGGTGCTCTCGGCAGCGATGGTGCTGGCCTTGCGGGGAGGGATGCGGCGACTGGGGGGGGAGGTGCTCGCCCCGATGATCGCGCTCAACCTCGGCCTGGCGGCCTTCAATCTCCTCCCCTGCCCGCCGCTCGATGGTGGAGCGCTGCTCACGTCGGTCCTTGGGCCAGACCACGCGGTGTCACGGTTTCTTTCGAAGTACGGCCCGATCCTCTTCATCGGGCTCCTCCTCAGCGGGGTCCTGGCGATGGTGATGTCGCCGGCGGTCACCCTCTCCGGGCTGTGGCTGGGGAGGCTCTTCGACTGGGCGCTATGACATGAATGATGCCGAGCGTCCGCCGTCTTCTGCGCCCGCGCCCTCCCCTACCCCTCCAGATGACGAGCATGAGCCGATCGCGGTCGGGGACGATGCGGTCCTGATCCAGCTGCCGGAGTTCGAGGGGCCGCTCGATCTCCTGCTGCATCTCATCCATAAAGAGGAATTGGAGATCATCAATATCCCCATTTCGCTCATCACGGAGCGGTATCTATCCTATTTAAAGCTCATGCAGTCTCTGAACATCGATATCGCGGGCGAGTACCTGCTCATGGCCGCGACGCTGGCCTATCTCAAGTCGCGCGAGCTCGTGCCGCAGGCGCCGGAACAGGTGGACGAGGTGGCCGAGGAGGAGGACGGTATCGATGCGCGGCAAAAGCTCATCCAGCGCCTGCTCGAATATCAGAAGTACAAGGAGGCGGCGGCGCACCTCGGGGGGCGGCCGGTCATGGGACGCAATGTCTGGGGCCGAGGGACATCGCCGGAGCTGGTGTCGGGGATACCGCCCCATAGCGGCGAGCAGCTCGAGGAGATCCCCGTGTTCCGCCTCATCGAGGCGCTCGAGCAGGTGCTCGGCCGGGCCCGCATCAAGCTGACCCATGACGTGGTGATCGAGCGGATCTCGATCACGGACAAGATCAATGAGATCGTAGATCGACTCGGGCGGGAGGCGAACTTCACGTTCTCGTCGTGCTTTGCCTTCGTCGAGACGCCGATGCCCCTCGAGGAGCTGCGCCATCAGGTGGTCATCACGTTCCTGGCGCTCCTCGAAATGACGCGGCTCAGGATGATTCGCTTGCATCAGACGGCCGATCGCAGCGAAATCTACGTCTCCTTTACGATGACGGCGGTGCCGGCTCCTCCTGTGTCCGTGGAGGGGACCGCGCAGGAGCCCTTGGACCCGGAGAACGCGACGACGGTGGCGCCGTCGTCCGATGACGAGAACGCCTGATGACGCTCCCTCCCGACGAAGACGACGACGGCACGTCGCCGAATGAGGCGGGAGTCGCGTCCCCGGAGGGGGATGGCGTGCCGGAGGAGGGCGCGTCCTCGGCGGTGGTGGCGGGCGATGGGCCGGTCGGGGAGGCGCCGGCGCCGGTGCCATCCGAAGGGTTCGATCCCGCGACGGATCCCGGCATCACGGAGTCCCTCGCTCCGGTGGTGGCGGCGGCGGAGGCGGCGGTGGAGGTCGCCCCCGAGACGCGGCTGCCATCGATCTTGGAGTCGCTCGTGCTGGCGGCGGACCGGCCTCTGAGTACGGCGGACCTGGCGGAGCTGGTGGGGGAACGGGAGCGGTCCAAGGTGGATGCGGCGCTGCGGAAGCTCGCTGAGGAATACGCATCACGCGGGATCCAGCTCCATGCGGTGGCCGGTGGCTGGCAGTTCCGCACGGACCCTCGGAATGCGCCGTGGGTGGGGCGGCTCCTGACGCAAAAGCCGGTGCGGCTCACGCGCGCCCAGCTCGAGGTGATGGCGATCGTGGCCTATCGCCAGCCCATCACGCGGCCGGAGATCGATGAGATCCGCGGCGTCGACTCCGGGGGGACGCTGAAGACGCTACTCGACCGGTCCTTGCTCCGGATCCTCGGGAAGAAGGAGGAGCCCGGGCGGCCGATGCTCTATGGGACGACGCGGGAGTTCCTGGAGTTCTTCAACCTGAAGGACCTGAAGGACCTGCCGACGCTGCGCGAGTATCACGAGCTCACGGGGGAGGGGCCGGGCGAGGCGCCGGGGCTCGCGGCGGTGGCCGCGGCCCAGGCGGGCACGGCCGAGGCGGAACGGCCACCGCCGCCGCTCGAACGGGTGGAGTTGCCAGAGGATCTGCAGGCCGATCTCGGTGAGCTCGATGAGATGATCCGGCAGGCGACGGAGAAGGCGCAGGCGGTGGAGCGGCAGCTCGCAGCGGAGATCGCGCCTCCGGGGGCGGCGCCGGCGGGCGGTGCACCTCCCCCGCGATCGGAAAACGAGTAGGATGCGGCCATGACTGAGGGGCGGATCCGTCTACACGTGTTCCTGGCGCGGGCCGGGGTGGCGGCACGGCGCAAGTGCGAGCAACTGATGACCGAGGGCCGGGTGGGGGTGAACGGCCGCACGGTGCGGGATCTCGGGACGACGATCGACCCGGTGCACGACAAGGTGACGCTCGATAGGCGGCGGGTCACGCTGGAGGCGCCGTTCTACATCCTCATGCACAAGCCGCGCGGGTACGTGACGACGGTGCATGATCCGGAGGGACGGCCGACCGTGATGTCGCTGCTCGGGGAGGAGCATCCGCGGCTGTTCCCGGTGGGACGGCTCGATCTCAGTACGGATGGGGTGCTCCTTTTGACCAATGACGGCGATCTGGCGAATCACCTGATGCACCCTCGCTACGGGGTGGCCAAGACCTATCACGCCAAGCTGCAGGGGGAGCTGTCGCCGGGGGCGCTGGCGCAGCTGGCCGAGGGGGTGCGGCTCGAGGATGGGAGCAAGACGCAGCCCGCGGTGGTGCGGGTGCTGGAGAGCGAGGGCAAGCATCCCTGGGTCGAGATCACGATCAAGGAAGGCAAGAATCGCCAGGTGCATCGGATGGCGGAGGCGGTGGGGAACTCGGTGGTCAAGCTCTCGCGCGTACGCTACGGGCCATTGACGGTCGAGGAGCTGCGGCCGGGAACGTGGCGCCCCCTGACGGCCAGGGAGCTCGGGGCGTTGCGCGCGCTGGCCCAGGGCGGCGACGGGGAGAAGGCCAAGCCCCAGGGCAAGGACATGGGCGAGGGCAGGTTCAAGGGCAGGGTCACGAGCGAGGGCAGGCCCAAGGGCAAGGCCACGAGCGAGGGCAGGCCCAAGGGCAAGGCCACGAGCGAGGGCAGGTTCAAGGGCAAGGCCACGAGCGAGGGCAGGTTCAAGGGCAAGGCCACGAGCGAGGGCAGGTTCACGGGCAAGGCCACGAGCGAGGGCAGGTTCACGGGCAAGGTCATGAGCGAGGGCAGGCCCACGGGCAAGGCCACGACCGAGGGCAGGCCCAAGGGCAAGGTCACGGGTGAGGGCAGGCCCAAGGGCAAGGCCATGGGTGAGGGCAGGCCCACGGGCAAGGCCATGGGCGAGGGCAGGCCTAAAGGCAAGGCCAGAGCGAAGGCCAAAGCTGAGGTCAAAGGACATCGGGAGGCCCCGCGTGATCAGCGGGCCCTGCCTCCGAGGGCCAAGCGGCCCGGCAGAGGGTCGTGAGCCGCGGCGGACGGGTCTGACGGCCGGCGGCGGGCGGTAGTCTGCCCTTGATCGCTGCAGAACGGCGCGATACCGTCGCCGCCGCAATGGAGCTACGGACTTATACCTTCCTCGACGTCCTTCAGCCGCAGCTGGCGTCCTTTCTACAGACCGTGGCGCAGGGGTTCCTCCCGCTCGAGAATCAGGCCTCGCTGCTGGTCGAGATCGCCCCGGGCATCGCCATCAATCAGATCACGGACGCAGCGCTCAAACACACGCGGGTGATCCCAGGCATGCAGATCGTCGAGCGTGCGTATGGGCTGGTTGAGCTCCATTCGTACGATCAGGGGGAGGTGCGGGCGGCGGGGGCCCATATCCTCGAGCGGCTCGGCGTGGACGAGAACGCACGGCTCCGGCCGCGCATCCTGTCCGAGGAGATCATCACGGGCATCGATGGGCATCATGCGGCGCTCATCGATCGCATGCGGCATGGGCAGATGATCACCGAGGGGCAGACGCTCTACACGCTCGAGGTTCATCCCGCGGCCTATGCGGGGATCGCCTCCAATGAGGCGGAGAAGGCGGCGCCGATCGAGCTCCTCGAGGTGGTGACCTTCGGCGCGGTGGGGCGTCTGTGGCTGGGCGGCTACGAGGCCGAGATCGCGGAGGCGGCCCGCGCGATACGGCACACGCTGGAGAACATCCGCGGCCGCGAAAACAAGGGCTGAGCGTCAGCCTTCTTCCCCCTCTCCCCTCTCCCCTCTCCCCCCCTTCACTGCTCAATACATCACGTCCCCAGGGCGCTATGTGGCGCTGCGAGGCCCCTGACGATGCAGGGCCCCTTCGCGCTCAGATGGGATGAAGCGGCCAGTGTGAACGCAACGGGCCAGGGCACCGCAAAAGGCGAAGAACCCGAGGTCGAGGCGGCGGTGGGGTGCCGGGGTCCTCGCCTCAGTCAAGGGCAAGCTCGCTTCGCTCGGCGCAAGCGCCCCTTGACAGAGGCTGCGGGGCCCTGGCCGCAGGCGATTACGCAGCCGCCCCGGGAGGCGGCTGCCCAGCAGCCACAGGCTTGTGGATTGAAAAAGGCTGATCTCT
>DATAGU010000149.1:0-25219 GCA_036263495.1 Polyangia bacterium
CCCATCTCGCGCGTCGACAATTCCGGCCATGTCACCCAGCTGGCCCAGGGGCGGGAGCTCCCCTGCCGGAGCGGCGGCCACCCCGTGCGCGTGACGATCGACGACACCTACGTCTACTGGACCGAAGATGCCGGTCGCTACATCGGCGATCCCGAGGACCCCGCCGATCCCACGAACCCGGTCTGCCTCACCACCGCCGACATCCGCTGGGTGCGCAGCGTACCGAGGGGGGGCGGCGTGGCGCGCACGCTGGCCGAGATTTCTTCGCTCAACGTGGCCGTCGACTCGAAGTTCATCTACTTCATGCGGGGCGACTCCCTCCTGCGCATGGACAAGCGGAGCCTCGCGGAGAAGGTCGTGGCCTCCGGGTTGGCCGCCGACAGGAACGCCGTGCTACACCGCGCGGGCGTCTGGATCTACGTCGGTGGGCATGACGGGTGCCTCTACACCGTGCACGGCCAGACGGGCCTTGTGCGCACGGTCTGCCCCGGCCCCGAGAGCACGGGCGGCAGCATCACCCGCATGGCCTCGGACAACCGGTACATCTATTGGATCTATGAGGCCGGCCCGACCGGCCGGCCGAGCGGCATCTACCGGATGCTCCTCGGAGGCGACGCCCCCGTGGATCTGCGCCACGAGGGCGCGGCCTGGGCCCTGGCCGTCGATGAGGATTTCCTCTACTGGGGTGACTCCACCACCGTCTACCGGCAGTGCAAGTAGACCCTTCCCAGGATCGGCCTCATCGGGCCGGCAGGATCTGCCGTAGATAGGCATCGATCCCGCGCTCGCGCCGCCACTGGCGCACGTAGCCGAGCGACACCTCCTCGAAGCGCACGCCGTCGATCACCTTCGTCTGCCGGATGTGCAGGTGCCCGAACACCACCACCTCGGCGCGGAACCGCAGGTGCCAGTCCTCGGTGCGCTCGGTCCCACACCATACGGTGAACCGCGGCACGAGCGGCAGCACGGCCAGCTCCTTGCGCAGCGGGAAGTGATTGATGAGCACCGAGGGGACGTCGTACCGCGCCAGGGCCGCCTCGAGCCGCGCCGCGGTCAGCCGGCAGCGCGCCTCGCACCACGCCGCCCGCGACGGGAACGGATCCGGATGCAGGAGGTGCTCGTCCACGCACTCGATGCCCGCCGCGCGCGCCCAGTCCACCGCGCGCTCCACCGGCACGTCCGCCGGCCGGAAGGTGTAGTCATAGAGGAGAAACAGCGGCGCGATGAGGCGCGGCCCGGGCGGCCCCGGCCAGAGCACGTAGGGATCCTCGGGCGTGAGCACGTCATAGCGGCGGCACAGCTCGACGAGGCGCAGGTACTTCTCCTCGCCGCGCGCCACCTCGCTGTGGGGCAGCGTCCACAGCTCGTGGTTGCCCGGCACCCAGATGAGGCGCTCGAACCGGTCGCGCAGCGTGCCGAGGACAAACGCCAGGTGCTGCTCGGTCTCGCCGAGGTCGCCGCCCAGGATGAGCCAGTCCTCCGGGTGCGGCTTCATCTCGTGAAGCGCGCTCCGGTTGTCCGGATGACCGACGTGGAGGTCGCTGAGGGCGAAGAGTTTCATGAGGGCCAGCGCGGGTCGACCCGGCACGACTGTAGCACCGCCCCACGAGGCCCACGATGCCGCTGCACCGGAGCCGCCCGCGACGACGCGGCCCAGGCCGCTTGCGTCCTGGCGGCCGACGGGAATACACCCACCTCATGAAAGCAACCATCACCGGCGCCACCGGCCTGGTCGGCGCGAACCTGGCCGTCGAGCTCCTCGGTCAGGGGCACGAGGTCCGCTGCACCCGACGCTCCACGAGCCGCACCGACCACCTCGACGGCTTCCCCATCGAGTGGGTCGAGGCCGACCTCGACGACCAGCCCTCCCTCGAGCGCGCCTTCGCCGGCGCCGCCGTCGTCTTCCACTGCGCCGCCCAGGTGGACATCTCCCGCCGCGGCCTCGAGAAGATGACCCGCGCCAACGTCGAGGGCACCCGCCACGTCCTCGACGCCGTGCGCCGCGCCCGCGTCCCCCGCCTCGTGCACTGCTCCTCGGTGGCCGCCTGCGCCGTCACGCTCACGGGCGACCCCGTGGACGAGACCCGGCCGTGGAACTTCGCCGAGGTCGGCCTCAACGACGGCTACGCCCTCACCAAGCACCAGGGCGAGCAGCTCGTGCAGGCCGCCGCGGCCGCCGACGTCGACGCCGTGATCGTGAACCCCACCTACATGTTCGGTCCCTACGACGTCCGCCCGAGCTCGGGGAAGCTCATCCGCGACGTGGTGAAGGGCAGCATCCCCGGCACCACCCCCGGCTACAACAACTTCGTCGACGTGCGCGACGTGTGCCGCGGCATGATCCTGGCGGCCGAGAAGGGACGGCGCGGCGAGCGCTACATCCTCGGCCACCAGGACATGAGCTACCACGACGCCATGCACCTCATCGCCCGGGTCGCCGGCGTCCGCCCGCCGCGGTTCCGCATCCCGCGCCCCCTGGCCACGGCCCTGGGCCTGATCGGCGACCTCCAGGAGCGCCTCCTCGGCCGCGAGCCCCTCATCAACAGCATCTCGGTCAAGTACGGCTACTTCCCGGGCTATCGCTTCACCTCGGCCAAGGCCATGCGCGAGCTCGGCTACCGCCCGGGCCCGCTCGAGCCGGCCATCACCGACGCCATCGCCTGGTTCCGCCGCCGCGGCATGGTGTAGCCGACGAGTTTTTCTAGCCGCCGTCCCCCGGCCGGCGCACGATGGGCCCATGCCCGACGCCGGCGCCTCCAGAGCAGGCCACCCCGTCGATGAGCTCCTCCCGCCGGGGCGCCTCTTCGCCTATGGCCTGCAGCACGTGCTGGCCATGTACGCCGGCGCCGTGGCCGTGCCGCTCATCGTCGGCGGCGCGCTCGGGCTGTCCGAAGAGCAGCTCGTCTACCTCATCAACGCCGACCTCTTCACCTCCGGTCTGGCCACGCTCCTCCAGACCCTCGGCCTCTGGAAATTCGGCGTGCGCCTGCCCGTCATCCAGGGCGTCACCTTCGCCGCCGTGAGCCCGATGATCCTCATCGCCCGCCAAGGCGGCCTGCCCACCGTGTACGGCGCCATCATCATCGCCGGCGCCATCACCCTCCTCTTCGCCCCCCACGCGAGCCGCCTCCTGCGCCTGTTCCCGCCCGTGGTGACGGGCAGCATCATCACCCTCATCGGCCTGTCGCTCCTGCCCGTGGCCGTGCGCTGGGCCGGGGGCGGGAACCCGGCGTCACCCGAGTTCGGGGCGCCGCGCCACCTCGGCCTCGCCTTCGCCACGCTCGCCCTCGTGCTCCTCTACAAGCGGGTCCTGAGGGGCTTCCTGCGCAGCATCGCCGTGCTCCTCGGCCTCGTCTCGGGCATGCTGCTCGCCGCGCCGCTCGGCCTGGTCCACCTGCAGGGGGTCGCCGGGGCGCACTGGTTCGGCGTCACCACCCCCTTCGCCTTCGGCTGGCCGCGCTTCGACGTCGCCGCCATCCTGGCCATGACCCTGGTCATGCTGGTGGTGATGGTCGAGAGCACCGGCGACTTCATGGCGCTCGGCGAGATCGTGGGCCGCCCCCTCGACGAGAAGATCCTCGCCGCGGGCCTCCGCGCCGACGGCCTCTCCACCCTGCTCGGCGGCGTCCTCAACGCCTTCCCCTACACCGCCTATGCCCAGAACGTGGGCCTGGTGGCGCTCACCCAGGTACGCAGCCGCTACGTCGTCGCCGTCGCCGGCGCCCTGCTCATGCTGCTCGGCCTGTTCCCCAAGGCGGCGGCGCTGGTCGCCGCCATCCCGCTGCCCGTGCTCGGCGGCGCCGGCCTGGTCATGTTCGGGCAGGTGGCGGCGAGCGGCATCGAGACGCTCGGGCGCGTGTCCTTCGAGGGGGAGGCCGGCCGGCGCCGCGCGCTCCTCGTGGGGACGAGCCTGGCCGTGGGGCTCATCCCGGTGGGCGCCGAGGGGTTTTATAAACACGTCCCGGGCTGGCTGGAGGTGCTGCTGCACAGCGGCATCACGGCCGGGAGTTTGGCGGCCATCCTGTTGCACCTGCTGCTTGGGGGAGGGGAGGAGGCGGCGTAAGCGGGCAGACATGGTGTGATGGGGGCCGGGAGCAGCTGGAATCAGGGACCTTCTGTAGGCCCAAAGGGGTCTGGAGATGGGGTTCCGGGGGTCGCGAGGTGGGGTTCCGGGGGTCGCGAGATGGGGTTCCGGGGGTCGCGAGGTGGTGTTCCAGGGGTCGCGAGATGGTGTTCCAGGGGTCGCGAGGTGGTGTTCAGGGGGTCTGAGGCTTGTCCGGAGGGCTTTTGTCCATCATTCGACCCCTGAACCGCTCCTTGCGGCCCGGATCGCCGAGGTCATGAGCCGAACATGGGAGGTCCAGAGCCGTCTGGCCCTGGTTCGGAGGCGCATTCGCGACCTCGGAGGGGCCTACGTCGACCTCACCCCTGCTCGCCACCGGCGCCCAGCGCCCGCAGCGCGGCCAGCAGGGCCTGGAACTCCTCGTGGCAGTCGGGGCAGCGGCCGAGGTGCTCCTCCACCAGCCGCAGCGCCTCGGGCACGGCCTGACCCGCCAGCGCGATCTCGGCCAGCCGGTCGAACTCCGCCAGGCACGCGTCGCAGTCGAGCTCTTCGGGCGCGGTGACGAGGACGGCGCGGGCCAGGTGCCGCAGCTCGGCCAGGGTGAGGGTCTTGGTCGTCATCGCCGACGTCCTCCGTCCGAATCAGAGGTCGAGCGCAAAGCGGATGTCCTCCGGTGAGAGTCCCGCCTCGCGCAGTCCCTTCCCGAGCCGCTGGCGCGCGTCGTGGAGGAGCTTGTACAGGGCGTTGCGGTTCGAACCCATGCGCCGCGCGATCTCGGCGAGCGGCACGTGATGCACCACCTCGGCGAGGAGGGCCTGGCGCTGCCGCTCGGTGAGGCCGGTGGCGATGACGCGTTCCAGGCAGTCGAGCACCCGCTGCTGCAGGGCGCGCCGTTCGAGCTCCTCGGCCCCGGTGCCGCTCCCGGCCCCGGCCCCCCCGGCGAAGGCGGGCTCCGCCGGGCCGTCCTGTAGGAGCTGCTCGAGCGACACGTCCTGCCAGCGCTGCCGCCGCAGCTCGGCGAACGCGACGTGCACGGCCACGGTGAGGGCCCAGGTGGTGAATCGGCCCTCGCCACGAAAGCTGCCGAGCTCGGCCAGGATCTTGAGCAGGGCCTCATGGGCGAAGTCCTCGAGGTGGCTATGGCCCACGCCGGAACGCCCCGCCAGGGCGTGCCCCAGGCCGCGCACGAGCCAGGCGCGCAGGTCGCGGAGCGCGCTCTCACGCGCCGGGCCCTCGGTGGCGAGCGCCGCCAGCCACTCGTCGTTGCTGCGCTGCGCCCCGGCCATCGGGGACGCCGGCGGGTTCGGCGGCGGGGGCATGGATCCTCGGGAGATGGGCATGAACGTGGGTCGGATCGGCCACAGGGCCAGCGTCCGCCATGCATGAATGATCACCGCCAGGATCTCACGAGACGGCGCCGCCCGGTAGCCCGGCGGGTGCGCGGCGGGGTCTCCGAGCGCCGGCTGGCACAGCCCCCTGGCGCCTGCTCACGGACCGCCAAAGAATTTCTCGCAAGGGACCCGTGGAAGCAGAATACAATTGGTAAGAGGAGAGACGATGGCATCCGCGGCGCTTTCGCCAGGCTATCAGTCCCCGCGCGAACGAGGGCTGGCCGTGGCGTTCAATCTATGGATCGGGCTCCTGATCAGAGGCCTTTGGGCCCTCTGGTATGGCTACCTCTTCGTGATCGTGAACCTCGGGCGCGGCCGGTGGGGCATGTCGCACGAGGTCTCCATGTTCATCTTCAAGCTGCAGCGCGTCCTCGGGCCCCTGGCGAAGATCAACCTCGTGCTCACGGCGATCCTGTTCCTGAGCTGGTTCTACCGCGTGCACAAGAACCTCGCGGCCCTCGGCGATCGGGCCGAGAGGACGCCGCGCTGGGCCGTGGGCTGCTTCTTCGTGCCGATCTTGAACCTCACCGAGCCGTACAAGGCCATGAAGGAGGCCTGGCTGCTGAGCGACGCCCCGCCCGGGGCGCCCGAGCTCCAGGCCGGCGGTGGGGTCGGGCACTGGCAGGCGCCGCGGCGCCTCACGTGGTGGTGGGGGGCCTGGCTCCTGGCCAACTTCACGCTGACCTGGGCAGGGGCCTTCCACAACATCACCTTCTCGCTCCTCGGCTCGGTCCTGCGGATGGCCGCGGCCGTGCTCTTGATCGGCCTCGTCCGAGACCTCGGCCAGCGTCAGGATCACAAGTGGAAGCTGCTCACGGAGACGCCGCCGGGGGAGGGGCCGTATCGCGGGCTCGCGTAGCGAGCGAGGCGATCACGGGCGGTGGTGCCGGCCGCCGAAGTTGGGGATGATGTAGCGCCGCACCTTGCGCATGCCCTGACCGAAGTAGACCGTCTTGCCATCGGCCGAGACGTCGAGGTCCTGGATGGGCGTGGGCAGGTTGAACAGCAGCTCGTCCCGGCCGGTGGCGAAGCGGTAGCGGCGCACCTCGCCGTCGGTCGCATAGAGGAAAGCCGCGCCGTCCTTCTGCCAGATGAAGTAGGCGGGGTGGAGGATCGCCTGGGGCTGTGCGGTGAGCGGCACGCCCGGGGCGAACACGCCCACCTCGCGGCTCTGGCCCGGCACCTGCGAGGGACGAAACCCCACGCGCCAGCCGCTCTTGGGGATCTCCTGGACCACCAGGTAGGGCCACAGGTCCTCGCGTACGGGGGGGCCGCCGGTGAGCGGCACGCGCCAGGTGACGAGCTTGTCGGCGTCGGCCTGGAGCGTATGGAGGGTGTCGCTGGGCCCACCAGCGCCACCAGGCCCACCGGCGCCGCCGGGGTTGATGAACAGGCGCAGCGCATGGCCCGGCACCGTGCCCAGCTCGCGCATCGGCCCGCCGTGGAGCGGCACGGCGCGGAGCCGCGTCGCGCCGGCGAAGGGGTCGGCGTAGAGCACCTCGCGGCCGTCGAGCGTCAGGGTGAAGATGTCGCCCTCGGCGATGAGCCGCTCCTCGCCCACGTCGCCCGGGTGGTCGGGGTTCAAGGGCACGAGCACGATCGAGCTATGCCCGGCGCGGTTGACGAGCGCCACGAGGCCGCGCTCGTCCGGCGTCAGCGAGAAGGTCTCGTAGCTGTCGAGGGTGTGGGTCACGCGCCGCACGTCGCCGCTTTTGAGGCTGCGCGCATAGATCTGCACGGCCGACTGCTCGGTCTGGAAGAAGAGCTGCTGGCCATCGGGGGAGACGTCGCCCGGCACGTCGGGGCCGGCGCCGCTGGTGAGCTGCAGCGCCGTGCCCCCGGTGAGCGGGAGCTCCCACAGGTTGGCGCTGCCGCCGCGCCGGGACGCGAAGATGATGCTGGCGCCGCCGGCGTCGAAGAGCGGCCAGGGGCGGCTCTGGTGATCGGTCGTCAGGCGCTGCGCCGGGCTGCCGTCGAGGGGCACGATCCAGAGGTCCTGATCCTCCTGGCTGGCGGTGAGCCGGGCGCTCAGCACCACCTTCTGCCCCTGGGGGCCGCAGCGCAGGGAGTGGAGCTCATGCCCGGGGGGCAGCTCGGCGAGCTCCTGGTCGAGGCCGCCGCTCCAGGCGCCCATCTCCCGCAGGACGAGGCGTGAGCGGATGCGGAAACGATCCGAGCGGTCGCTCACGGCCATGGCCAGGCGGCCGGCGCAGTCGTCCACGCTGAAGATGCCCTCGCCGAGGGGCTCGGGCATGCTGCCATCGAGGGGGATGCGATAGGCGCGGTGGGACCGGGTGTCCACGTACAAGAGCGCGCGGCCGTCGTGGGTCCAGCGGAGCGGGTGCTCGGTGAGGGGACCGGGAGGATCCAGGTGGCGGCCGCGGCCCCCCGTGAGCGGCTCGATGTAGATGCGGGGGGTGCCGTCCCGATCGCTGACGTAGGCCAGCCACTGTCCGTCGGGCGAGAGGGTCGGCGGCGTGGCCGCTTCTTCGTAGGCGGGGAGGCGCTCCTCGACCACCGGCCGCCAGGCCCGCTCTTCGTACCCGCGCCGCCGGCGCAGGCTCAAGAACCCGAGCGTCCCCAGGCTGAGGATCACGCAGCCGAGCAGGACGCCCGCCCCCAGGGTGCGCACCGAGGACCGCCACGGCTTGCGCCGCGGCCCGGCGAGGGCGCGCAGGAGCTCGCGCGAGTTGCGGTAGCGCTGATCGCGCTCCTCGGCGAGGAGGTGGGCGATGACGGCGCGCAGCCAGGGCGGCGCCGTGGGCAGCTCGGCGTCGAGATCGAGGTGCGGCCGCGCGGCGCGTTTTTGTAGACTCTCGGCCGGGGTGAAGGCCGGGTAGGGGGGGGCGCCCCCGAGCGCGTGGTAGAGGACGCAGCCGAGCGAGTAGAAGTCGCTGCGCACGTCGAGCCGGCCGCCCCGCGCCTGCTCGGGGGACATGTAGGCCGGCGTGCCCGCGATCTTGCCGGGTTCGTCGCCGCGCACCTGGGCGCGGGCGATGCCGAAGTCCATCAACACCACCCGGCCGCTCTGTTTCTCGATGAAGATGTTGTCCGGCTTGAGGTCGCAGTGGATGATGCCCTGCGCGTGCGCCGCCTCGAGGCCGGCGGTCACCTGGCGGGCGATGTCGAGCGTCTCCTCGACGGTCAGCCGGCCGCGCTTGACGAGGAGGTGGGTCAGCGTGGTGCCCGCCACGTGCTCCATCTTGATGAGGAAGAGACCGTCGACCTCCTCGAGATCGTAGGTGCGGCACACGTTGCGGTGGGTGACCCGCTGGGCGATGAGGACCTCGCGGCGCAAGGCCTCGCGCTGCCGCGCCTCCATCTCCTCGACCTGCTCGGCCTGGGCCGCGTTCGACGGGGAGCGCGGGCGGAGCACCTTGAGCGCCACCTCCTGGCCGAGCATCTCGTCGAAGGCGAGGTACACGTCGCCCATGCCGCCGCGGCCGAGCATGCGGATCACGCGGTAGCGAGGGCCGAGCTGTGCGCCGGTGAGGAGCGTGGGGCTGTCATCGCCCGACGGCTCGGTCACGGTGGACTGGGAACCGGTCGTTCCGGCGTCCGTGGACGCGGCCTCGACCTCGGCCTCTCGTCGGGGCCTCCCGTCCTTCATGGTTGCGAACATAGCACAGGTCCTCCCGTCGCCCGCCGGGCAGCTGGAGGGAGTTGCGGGCGGTCTGCCGGGAGCGCGTCGCGCCTTTATCGGGGGAAGACCCGCCGGAGCACGCGGTAGGTGCCGACGTTCGCCCGCACCGCCAGCTCGATCGGGTGGGCGTAGCCGCCGCCGAGCACCAGCGCCACCGGGACGCCGTGCCGGCGGCAAGCCGCGAGCACGCGCTCGTCGCGCGCTTCGAGCCCGGCCAACGACATGGACAGGCGGCCGAGCCGATCCTCGGCCAGCGTGTCGACACCCGCCTGATAGAGGACGAGATCGGGGCGGAACTCGAACACGTCCTCCAGCGGCTTCGCGAGCGCCTCGAGATACCCGTCGTCGCCCGTACGGTCCGGCAGCGGCACGTTCCGGGTCGCCGGGACCTTCGTGAAGGGGAAGTTGTATTGGCCGTAGACGTCGAGGATATAGACGTCCGGCCGGCCGCCGAGGAGGGCGGCGTTGCCGTCGCCCTGGTGGACGTCGAGGTCGATGATGGCGGCGCGCCGGATGCGCCTGCGCGCGAGGAGCTCGAGGAGGGTCACGGCGGCGTCGTTGAAGACGCAATAGCCTGCGCCGGCATCGACGTGGCCATGATGGGTGCCGCCGGCCAGGTTGCCCGCCACGCCATCCTGGAGCGCCGCCAGGGCCGCGGCCAGCGTGCCGCCCACCGACGCGAGCGAGCGATCGACCAGCCCCTCGCTCTGGGACAGCCCGATCTTGCGCACCATCTTGGGGTCGAGCGTGCCGCCGAGCACGGCGTCCACGTAGGCCGGCGCGTGCGCCCGGAGGAGCGTCTCCCGACGGACGCGCGGCGCCTTGCGCAGCTCCGCCGGCGCGAGGAGACGCTCGGCGAGCAGCTGCTCGCGGAGGAGGCGATACTTCTTGGCGGGGAAGCGATGCCCCTCGGGCAGCGGGAACTCGTAGTGATCGGAGTAGAAGACCCTCATGACGGCGGGCCCACCTTACCGCCGCCGTCCCGCCACGCGCCAGGGGGCGCAGAAGATGCGCCGGCCGCTGCGAGCGCTGCAGATGCTGCGCCTCCCCGCAGCGGGGCTAGAGCCGCTGCGCCTCTTCCTCCTCCTTCTCGATCTGCTCCACCGGCACCTGCCCACCGAGGAAGCGATAGGCGATGCGCACGAAGTCGGTGGCGGTCACGATGCCGAGCAGGTTCGAGTCGTTGTCCGTCACCGGGATGCACCCGATGGCGTGGCGGAGGAGCAAATACGCGGCCTCGTGCGCCAGCGTATCCGGCGAGACGGTCTTGACGTCGCGCTGCATCAGCGTCGACACGGACTCGGCGCCCCGGTCGCGCGCCGCGAGGAGGTCGCGGTGGCTCACCACGCCCTCCAGCCGACCATCGTCATCGAGCACCGGCAGATGATGGATGCCCGACATGTTCATCTCCTCCAGGGCCTCGTCGATGGTGTCGTCGAGGTAGAGGGCCACGGGGTCGGGGCTCATGATGTCCAGGACGCGACAGGTCTCCATGCCCTTCTAGTAGGCAGACGCCGTGCCAGCCTGGATCGTTCAGGTGGCGTCGAGGTGCAGGCGGCGGAGCCGGAGGGAGTTGGAGACGACCGAGACGGACGACATGGCCATGGCCCCGGCCGCGAGCATGGGGCCCCCCAGGGCGCCGAGCAGGCCGAGCGCCGCGATGGGGATGCCGGCGCAGTTGTAGAAGAAGGCCCAGACGAGGTTCTGCCGGATGACGCGCATGGTGGCCCGCGACAGGGCGATGGCGAAGGCCACGCCGCCGAGGTCTCCGCCCACCAGCGTGACCGCCGCGGTCTCCATGGCCACGTCCGTGCCGCCGCCGATGGCGAAGCTCACGTCCGCGGCGGCCAGCGCGGGCGCGTCATTGATGCCGTCGCCCACCATGCCGACCGTGCGGGGCCCGGCGGACGAGGACGCCGGCGTGTCCCCCGGGCCACGCAGCTTCTGGACCTCGGTCACCTTGTCCTCGGGCAAGAGCTCGGCGTGCACGTGCGGCTCGTCGAGGCCCACCTCGCGAGCGATGGCCCGCGCCGCGGCCGCGCGGTCGCCCGTGAGCATGTGGACCGCGATGCCCATGCGCCTGAGCCTGCCCACCGCTTCGGCGGCCGTGGGTCGGAGCACGTCGGCCACGCCGAGGAGTCCCGCCAGCCGACCCTCCACCGCCACCAGCACGCCGGTGGCCCCGCGCGCATCGAGCGCCGCGAGGCGTGGCGCCGCCGGCGCCGCATCGATCCCTTCGCGCCCGAGGAAACGCGCCGAGCCCACCGCCACGCGCCGGCCCGCCACCTCGCCGCGGATGCCCGCGCCGGCCACGGCCTCGAAGCGCGTCACCGCGGGCAGGCGGAGGCCCCGCTGCTCGGCCGCGCGCACCACCGCGTCGGCCAGCGGGTGCTCCGAGCGGTGCTCGAGCGCCGCGGCGAGCGTCAGCACCCCCTCCTCGGTCTCCGGGGGGACCTGGTCTGTCTCCTGTGGGGCGGTCGGGTGGAGCTGCCCGCCGTCCAGGAGCTCGATGGCCACCACCTCGGGCCGCCCCACGGTCAGGGTCCCGGTCTTGTCCAGCACCAGCGTGTCGAGGGCGTGGGCGCGTTCGAGGCTGGCCGCGTCCTTGATCAGGACCCCGCGGGTGGCGGCGCGGCCGATGCCGACCATGATGGCCGTGGGCGTGGCCAGACCGAGCGAGCAGGGACAGGCGATGACCAGCACCGCCACGGCGGGCAGGAGCCCGGCGTGCGCGTCGCCGGTGTAGAGCCACCAGCCGAGGAACGTGGCGAGCGCGATGCCCAGCACCACGGGCACGAACACCCCTGACACGCGGTCCGCCAGCCGCTGGATGGGGGCCTTCGAGCCCTGGGCCTGCTCGACCAGGCGCACGATCTGCTGGAGACGGGTGTCCGCGCCCACGCGGGTGGCCCGCACCACCAGCGATCCGCGCTGGTTGAGCGTGCCCCCGGTGACCGGATCGCCGACCCGACGCACGACCGGCAGGCTCTCGCCCGTCAGCATGGACTCGTCCACGGCGGACTCGCCCTCGGTGACCACGCCATCGACCGGCAGCTTCTCGCCCGGCCGCACGATCACGAGGTCGCCCACCCCCACGGCAGCGGTCGGCACCTCGAGCGTGGCGCCGTTGCGCAGGACGCGCGCGGTCTTGGGGGCGAGATCCATGAGCGCATGGATGGCGGCCCCGGCGCGGCCCTTGGCGCGGGCCTCGAGCACGCGGCCGACCAGGATGAGGGTGACGATGATGGCCGCTGTCTCGAAATAGAGGTGCGGGCCGCCATGGCCCGCGGTGGCGCCCGTCATCACAGCAGCCGTCCGGCCGGTCGCATGGGCCCACAGCTCATAGACGCTGTAGCCATAGGCGGCGGCCGAGCCGAGGGCGATGAGGGTGTCCATGTTGGCCGAGAGGTGCCGCGCCTTGCGGACGGCGATGAGGAAGAACTGCGCCCCGGCGCCGAACACCACGCCGGTGGCGAGCGCCCACTGGACGTAGTCGCTGCCGGGGAAGGTGAGGCCGAGCATGGAGATGACCAGCACCGGCGCGCCCAGCGCCACGCTGAGGAGCATGCGACGGCGCTGCCGGCGCTCCTCGGCGCGGTGGCGGTCGGCCTCATCGGCCAGGCCGCCGGTCGGCCGCAGCGTGGCCTGGTAGCCGCTCTGCGCCACGGCGCGGGCCAGGGTCGCGACCTCGACCGGCTTCTCCGTCTCGACCGTGGCCACCTCGCTGGCCAGGTTGACGTGCGCGTGCCGCACGCCGGGTACGCCGGCGAGCGCCTTTTCGACCGTGGCGGCGCACGAGGCGCAGGTCATGCCCAGGATGGCCAGCTGGGCCGTGCCGCGGACCGTGCCTTCGGCGGGCTTGGCGGCCGCCTGGGCCGCAGACGCGGTGGGCGCGGCGTCCTGGACGAACTCTTCAGGGGCGGCCTGGAAGCGGGCCTTGCAGGCCTCCGAGCAGAAGAAATAGGGCTTGCCGGCGTGGCGTAGCACGGCGCCGGGGTGGATCCGGCTCGTGGCCAGGTCGCACACCGGGTCGGCGGCCTCCAGCCAGGCGGCGCGGTCGGCCTGGAACTTGTCGCGGCACTTGAGCGCGCAGAAGTAGACGGTCTCGCCGTCGTGCTCGAGCGTGCCCGCGGCGCGCTCGGCGCGCACGGTCATGCCGCAGATGGGATCGATGCCGCTCGCAGCGTCCGCAGCGTCCGCCGGAGGGGAGGGGAGGGGAGGCGAGGGGACAGGCGCCGTCCCTGGTGCGGGCGGGGGCAGGTCGTGGTCCATCGCTCCAATGTGCGGAGCCCGCGGCGCGACTGCAAGTTTCACCGGAACACCCCAGTGGACCGTCGGTTCAGGGGATCGGGGACACGTTCGGCCGTGCCGCGCCTCGTGGAGCGCCGCCGCGGGTCAGCCCAGGCTGTGGCGGCGCGCGGCGGCCACGAGCGCTGCCCAGGCCGCCTCGGTGTAGCCGTCGATCGTCCCCTGACGCTCGTCGAGCGGTGTGAAGTGCGTGCCGGCCAGCTCGGGCACCACCTCGGCCGGCACGAGGAAGACCTCGCGGTCCGTTCCGCCGCTCCCCCCGCCATTCGTACCGCTGCCGGCCCCGCTGCTCGCGCTCCGCCGCGCCCCCATCCCCACGTCGATGAGCACGCGGTCCACGGCAGGGAGGAAGATCGGTCGTCCCATCCAGGTGGCGAAGGTGAACTCGCCGGCGCCGTTGTTCTGGCGGGCCACGAAACGCGAGGCGGCCGGGTGCTGCGCCTCGAGCCACTGTACGCGGCGCAGCGCCTCGAGCAGGCGATGATGCAGCGTCTCGACCGGGCCGGCGAGACGGGCCAGGCTGCGCGGCCCGAAATAGAACGACCGCATCGGCCCCGGGATCTCGATCGGCCCGCGTCCCTCGCGCACCAGCGTCGCGACCGTGCGGGCCCCCGACTCGGCGAGGGACTCGACCCAGCGCGCGTCGTGCGTGCTGGCCAGGTCGGCGACCGGGATCGTGCCGTGCAGCTCGGTCTCGACCTCGCTCTGTCCGGTGAGCCGGGCCGCGGCCTCGACCGCGCGCACGGCCAAGGCGCCGTCTTCGGGGGCGGCGAGCGAGAGCACGCGCACTTCGAAGCGCCCTTCCTTCCAGGATAGCTCGGTCGAGCGAGTCGACAGCCCCACCCGCGCGAGATGGACCACGCCATCCCAGTCGCCGCCCTCGCGCGCGGTAACCTGCAGGTCGGAGAGCGCGAGGGCCTCGACCAGGGCGTCACGCGACGGTGGGCTCGCGGCTGCGAGCGTGAGGACGTAGCTCATACGGGCGAAGTTAGTACAGCGCCCCCGAGCTTTCGGGAATCACAATGTGAAGGGAGGGATGAAGCGTCGATCCGTGCGGCTCAGGATGCGTCGAGCACTTCGTGAACCGACATGGCGGTGGCGGCGCGTACGATCCAGCGTTCGAGCTGTTCGAGATCGGTGCAGCCCAGGATGCGGTCACGCGTCGAGGGATCGACCGCTATCCCCCGCGCCGTGAGCAGGGCCAGGAGCGCCCTGACTTCGCCCTCAGCTCGCCCCTTGGCCTCGCCCTCAGCCCGCCCCTTGGCCTCACCCTCAGCTCGCCCCTTGGCCTCGCCCTCAGCAAAATAGGTCCGGGCAAAGTCGCTCTTGTACTCGTACTTGCCGCCTTGCATGGTCAGCTCCTGCTCGAGGGCCTGCCGCGCCGCTTGGTTGAGCGACGCGAGCACCAGGTCATAGTAATAACTCCTCCGTTCTGCGTCGAGCGTCAGCAGGCCCTCCAGCGTCGCCATCACCACCTCCAGCCCCGATGGTTCGTTGCCGTGGGCCGCGGCCGACAGCACGGCCAGTTCGGGGAGGCGTCGGGCCTGGTCCCGGTCTTTGATCCAGGGGATCTGCGCGGGCCCCAGGACATACACACGCAAGACCCAGCCCGGGCCGAGTTCGATCGGCTCACGGGCCCAGCGTGCCACCGCCTCGTCATCACAGATGACGAGCAAGATCACCGGGCCCCGGATGCGGTGCCGCAGCCCTGCCAGGTAGAACGGCCAGGAGAAGGGCTTGTCGTCGTCGATCTGGCGCTGCATCTCGACGACGACGCCGAGGAGCGGAGCGCCGTGGTTGAGGGTCAGGACGAGGTCGGCGCGAGACTCGGTGGGAAGCGGCTGGGTGAAGTTGGACTCTTCGACGCGCACCTCGGTATAGGCGGGGAGCGGGACGCCGAGGACCTCACGGAGGAGGTACGCCACCAGCTCGGGGCACTGGCGAAAGAGCTCCAAGGGTAACTCGTGGGTGAACGAAGGCACGGGCGTACCTTCGCGCAGAACGAGACCGGGTTCAAGGGCCCGCGCGATCGGGTCCGCAGCGGCCAGTACGTCGGCGGGTGGAGCTGTGAGGAAGCGGCCCTCACAGGGCCAGGGCCAGGGTCAGGGCATAGAGGCCGGGGCCAGCGGCGCCCACGCCCGGCGGCAGAGAGAGGAGCGCCAGCAGGTACGGCGCGAGATGGGACCCTCGGCGAGCGGGCGTCATGAGAGCTCCTCTCTCATCACACATCCTGCTCCCTTGGAGCCCCCCCTGGGGGCGAAGTATGGGGGCGAAGGAGGCGAAGGCGAAGGCGATGACGATTCTTCGCGCCGCGGGCACGGTGGGGAATTACTAGATGTAGAGAGGGGCGGTCCAACACACGGCCCTCCCGGGCCCGGGGACTCCCTGCCCCCAGCGGGCCGAGACGAGGGCCGAGACGAGAAGGCGGCGCGAGATGAATTTCACCGTACGGGTGGACCGCTCCCTTGATCTTCTCCCTTCCCGTCGCCCAGCCCTGTGGATACCCCTTGATCCCGGTTCGTCCGTCGGCGCACTATGAAGTTTTGAAGGGGAGGCTGTATGACGCAGACTAGGTTGTCTCGTGCCTTCAATCTTGGCCTAGCGACCCTCGTATCCATCACCCTCGCTTCTTGCTGTGACTTCACCACTGGACAAGACGACGGCCCCGCGCAGGCCGACGCTGGTACCTTTTTCGACCTCGTCCCGGTCCCGGACCAGACCGTCCCCCCCGCATGCAACGACGGGGTGAAGAACGGTAACGAGACCGGCGTCGACTGCGGCGGCGGTCTCTGCCCGAAGTGCCAGGACAACCAGGGCTGCCAGCGCAACGACGACTGTGTGAGTGGCTACTGCGACCCGGTGACCCGCACCTGCCGCCCGCCGAGCTGCACCGACGGCATGCGCAACGGCGACGAGACCGGCGTCGATTGCGGCGGGCCCACCTGTCCCAAGTGCGCGGACAACCAGGGCTGCCAGACGAACAACGACTGCATCAGCGGCTTCTGCAACCCGCAGACCAACACCTGCATGACGCCCACCTGCACCGACGGCTACATGGACGGTGGCGAGACCGGCGTCGACTGCGGTGGGCCCACCTGCCCGCTGTGCCCCAATGGCATGACCTGCCAGAGGGATAGCGATTGCCAGAGCGGTTTCTGCGACCCGCAGACCAACCTCTGCGAGACGCCCACCTGCAGCGACGGCTATCAGGACGGCACCGAGACGGGCGTCGACTGCGGCGGCGGCACCTGCCCGCCCTGCGCCGTGGGCAATGGCTGCCAGAAGGACAGCGATTGCGCGACCGGCTTCTGCCGGCCGGTCGACAACGTGTGCGCCGTGCCCACGTGCAACGACGGCTTCAAGAACGGCACCGAGACGGGCGTCGACTGTGGCGGCGTGTGCCCGGCCTGCCAGAACAACCAGAGCTGCCAGCGGGACAGCGACTGCCAGAGCGGCTTCTGCGACCCGCGCACCAACACCTGCGCCGACCCCACGTGCAGCGACGGCGTGCGCAACGGTCTGGAGACCGGCGTCGACTGCGGCGGCCCGGCCTGCCCGGCCTGCCCGAACGGCATGCCGTGCCAGAACAACAATGATTGCCAGAGCGGCTTCTGCGGCCCGGGCAACATCTGCACGACGCCCGGCTGCAGCGACGGCATCCGCAACGGACAGGAGACGGGCGTCGATTGCGGCGGTCCGTCCTGCCCGGCCTGCCCGGTCGGCCAGGGGTGCCAGAACAACGGCGACTGCCAGAGCGGCTACTGCAACCCGCAGGGTCAGTGCGCCACGCCGAGCTGCACCGACCGCGTGCGCAACGGCCAGGAGACCGACGTCGATTGCGGCGGCCCGCTGTGCCCGGCCTGTCAGATCAACCAGGGCTGCCAGCGCGACAGCGACTGCCAGAGCGGCTACTGCAACACCTCGACCGGCCAGTGCCAGACCGCCTCGTGCAGCGACGGCCTCCGCAACGGTCAGGAGACCGGCACGGATTGCGGCGGCCCGGTGTGCCCGGCCTGCCCGAACGGTCAGGGCTGCCAGCAGGACCGCGACTGCCAGGGCGGCTACTGCGATCCCATCACCCGCATCTGCCGGGCGCCCACGTGCACGGACGGCGTGCGCAACGGCCAGGAGACGGGCGTCGATTGTGGCGGCGGCACCTGCCCGCCGTGCACCAACGGCATGAACTGCCAGCAGGACAGCGACTGCCAGAGCAACTACTGCAACCCGAGCCGGCAGTGCGCCACGCCGACCTGCACGGACAACGTGCGTAACGGTCAGGAGACCGGCACGGACTGCGGCGGCCCGGTGTGCCCGACCTGCCCGGACGGCCAGGGGTGCCAGACCGGCACCGACTGCCGCAGCAACTACTGTGATCCGAACCGGGTGTGCTCGACGCCGAGCTGCACCGACGGCGTGCGCAACGGGCTCGAGACGGGCGTCGATTGCGGCGGCGGCATCTGCCCGGCGTGTCCGATCGGCCAGGGGTGCCAGCGCAACAGCGACTGCCAGAGCAACGTGTGCACGAACGGGATCTGCGCCGCCCCGGCGTGCAACGACGGCGTGCGCAACGGCAGCGAGACCGGCACGGACTGCGGTGGCCCGGTGTGTCCGGCCTGCCCGAACGGCCAGGGCTGCCAGAGCGGCACCGATTGCCAGAGCGGCTACTGCAACCCGCAGGGCCAGTGCGCGATACCGAGCTGCACCGACGGCGTCCAGAACGGCAACGAGACCGGCGTCGACTGCGGTGGCGGCACCTGCCCGGGCTGTCCGCCGGGCCGGGGCTGCACCCTCGGGCGCGACTGCAACACCGGCAACTGCGTGAACAACATCTGCGTGGCCTCGACCAGCTGCCGCGACCTCCGCAACGTCACCCCGCGGCCCCCCGATGGCGTCTACACCATCGATCCCGACGGCGCCTCGGGGCCGCTCGTGCCCTTCGCCGTGTACTGCGACATGACCACGGACGGCGGCGGCTGGACCCTCATCACGTCCATCTCGCGCACCGGGTCCATCTCGGGCGTGGGCAGCGCGGTCCTCATCACGCCCGCGAGCGTCAACCAGAGCAACCGCGGCATGCACCTGCCCGGCGTGACCCAGATCCTCACGATCAATGACGGCCGCGACGTGGGTCCGTACACGCCCTCCCCGTCGGGCCCCACGTTCGATCTGTCCACGGACTTCGACAAGGCCGAGGTGTACTCGGGCGTGAACCTCCTCGTGAGCAGCGATCCGCGCGCCACCCCGACGCTCACCTGGCAGCAGGTGCTCGACGCCCTCAACCTCAACACCGGGCAGCTGTGGTTCGACGAGCCCTACACCGTCGGCGTGCCCGATTCCTGGCGGTTCGACGCGGCGCGCGTCAACACCACGGGCTGCCTGCAGACCCCCCTCCGCGGCGTCTACGGCAACGGCAACCACGGCGGCATGAACAGCGTCGGCGGTCCCTCGGGCGTCAACTCGTTCGGCGCCATCTGGCACCACTGGGGCGGCGAGCTCTGGGTCTCGGGCGTGAACAACAGCAGCATCCTCCGCTGCAACCAGGTCAGCTACAACTTCACCATCTGGTGGAAGGGCGTCTTCCTCCGCTGAGTCGAGCCCGTCCGCGCCATCCACTCCGTCCGCTCCGTTCGCGATACACCAAACCCCTTGAAATCCCTGGGCCGGCCGGTCGCCGAGCTGCTCCTCGGCGGCCGGGCCCACGCTCGCAAACAGAGAAGGCCAAGGGACAAGGAACGCTACAAAGGCGGCCGGTTTTGGTAGACTTCCGGAATGCGGCTCAGATGCACATCTCTTCTGGCGAGTCTAGGGACTCTCGTCCTCGTCCACGCGGTCGCTTCGCCCGCGTCCGCCCGGCTCCGGCCGTTTCAAGAGGAGGATCCGGACGCTCCGCCCGGGGTCGTGGAGGAGGATGGTCGTAGCTACATCTTCCCCGAGGAGCACTGGCGGGCGCTCATCGGCCATCGCCTGCGGGTGACGCACTACGATAGGCAGCAGGTCACGGGGCAGCTCGTCGATCGCCAGGGCCCCTTCATCACCATCCTCGCCGAGCCTCGCGGCGTGCCGATCACCATCGACCTCCGGCACGTGACGGGCCTGCGCGTGCTCGACGGGCCGGTCGTGCCGTATGCGCCGCCGCCGCCGCCGTCGCCCTACTGGCCGCCGGCCCCGCCGCCCTCGCCGTACTGGCCGCCGCCCGGAGGTCCGCAGCGGGTGCCCCCGCCGGGGCTCCGTTCCACCCAGGCGCCATCGAACGTGATCCTCCTCGGGAAGAAGCCGCGCACGTACGAGCGCCCGCTCGGCATCCACGTGGGCCTGCCCGGCGTCATCGCCTTCGACGGCGCCTTCAAGCCCGTCTACTTCATGTTCAGCGCCGGCATCGGCGTCCCGGCCGCGACCCGCTTCCAGTATGGCAGCTTCACCATCGCCCTCGGCGGCACCTTCCGCCTCAAGCGCTCGCGCTGGAGCTTCGACATCTTCGCGCACGGGACGCCGAGCTACATCCCGGATCCGCGGTACTACACGTACCTCGGCACCAACTCCCGCGCGACGCTGTTCACGTTCGCGGCCGGCGTGGGCCTCGGCTTCCACTACACGTTCGCCAACGGCCTCGACATCGGCTTCAAGCTCCCCATCGCCGGCGCCGCCGCGTCGAGCCGCTCGTTCAAGCCGACGCAGCACATCGCGTACTACTACCTCAACTCGGCCATCTCCTTCCCGCTCTTCTCCCTCGGCTACCGGTTCTGATCCGGGCTCCCCGACCTCATCGACCCGCGCCCGGACGCGCCGTCATCCACGGCGGGCGCATCCGGGCGATGTGGCGATAGACCGGACACTCGGGCTCGTGGGCGCCGGGCAGGTAGCCGATGCTCATGAGGAACTCGCCCACGATCTCGCCCCCCACGAAACGAAAGGTCTGGCGGAACAGGCGCACCCAGTCGTCCTTGGGGCGGGGGTGGTGCGCCGCGATCCAGCCGGCGAAGTCGCCGTGGTCCTGCCGGAGGGCGACGATGCGGCGGGCGTTCTCGATGGCGGCGTCCACCTTGAGGCGGTTGCGGATGATGCCGGGGTCGGCGAGGAGCCGCTCGCGCTCGGCCGCGCCGTAGCCGGCCACCACGTCGGGCACGAAGTGGTCGAAGGCGCGGCGGAAGGCGTCGCGCTTCTTGAGGATGGTCAGCCACGACAGGCCGGCCTGGTTGATCTCGAGCACGAGGCGCTCGAAGAGCTCGGCGTCGCCGGTGAGCGGGAAGCCGTACTCGCGATCGTGGTAGGGGCCGTGCCACTCGTGGCCGCCGGCGATGCTGCAGTAGCTCATGGCAGGTTCCTCAGAGGGGCTTGGACATGACGAGGAGGTGGCTCGTGTAGCCCGGGCGAAGGGTGGTCTGGAAGGGCCGCGTGCCGATCACCTCGTAGCCGAACTTGCGGTAGAGCGGCGGCAGCTCGGTACGCAGGCTGAGGACGTGGATGTCCATCGTGTGGCAGCCGCGGCCCTGCGCGTAGGTCTCGGCCGCGGTGATGAGCCGGCGGGCGAGGCCCTGGCCCTGGTGGTCGGGATCCACGGATAGCATCCCGAAGTAGCCGCGCTCGCCGCGCAGCGCGACGTGGACCGCGGCCGCCAGGGGGCCTCCGGGAGAGGTCTCAGGGGAGCGTCCGGGGGGATGCCCGGGGGGATGCCTGGAGGGATGATCAATGACCAGGAAGGCGTCCTGGGCGAGCAGGGTGCGCACCTCGGCGTCGTCGGTGCGCTCGCCCGTCTTGAAAGAGGCCTCGACCGTGTAGGCGCGGTTGATGACCCGCACCAGCTCGGCCACGTCCTCGTCCTTCGCCTCGCGGACTTCGTTCACGCGCTCACGCTAACACGGCGTTCATCCACGCCAGATGCCAGCACAACCCCACGGCGAGGAGGGCCGCGAGGACGAAGAACCCTTCGGCCCAGCGCCGCGCCCGCCCGGGCTCGTGCACGACCAGCGCCGATGCCGGCAGCCCGAGGACGAGCCCTGAGCACAGGCCGAACAGGTGCGCCCCGAGGTCCGCGCCCTGCCCCGTGCCGAGGAAGCCGAGGAGGGCCAGCACCGCGCCCACCGCGACCCAGGCCGAGCGCCGCCGCACCCCGCGCCGCCGCTCCATCCACTCCAGCGTGCCGAGGAGGCCGAGCGCCCCGAACACGGCGGTCGAGGCGCCGACCGACAGGTGATGGGTGCGATGGAGGAGCGCGGTGAGCGCGTTGCCCGCCGCGCCTGTGAGCAGGATGAACCAGCTCCCCGTGCCCACGCCCACGCGCTTGCACACCGCTCCCACGACGAGGAGGCCGGCGGCGGCGTTGCTGAGCACGTGCCCGAGGTCGGCGTGCAGGGTGAGCGCGGTCACCGTGCGCCACCACTCGCCGCGCAGGATGGCCTCGGCGTCGGCGGTCCCGCCGCGGAACCAGGGCGACGCCAAGTCGCGCGACCCGGTGACGAAGAAGAAGCCGAGGAGCGCCACGGCCAGCACGGCCCCGGCGTAGCCCGGCGTGTCCGACGGCGCCGCCGGGCGCCGCGCCGCGCGCTGCGGGTTCTCCTCGTCGTAGGCGGCGAGCGTGCGCGTCGCGGCCGGCGCCTCCTCGGCCAGCACCTCGATACGCCAGATCCCGTCCCGGCGCGCCACCCGGTGCGCGATGCCGGCCGAGGCCAGCGCGAGCGACCAGTCATCGGCGCGGCGCTCGTCGGGCGTCTCCTGGATCACGACCACGACCACGGCGGGGTCGTGGCCGTTGGGCGGCGGCGGGGAGGGGCCCTCGTTGTCCATCTGGGTGCTTATACCATGGCGCGGCCGAGCCCCCGGCTCAGCCGGAACACCACCGTTGGATGCCGTCGCTGGCTGTGCCGCAGCAGGCCGGCACCGTGGCGTTTGGGCTCAGCGCGAGCCCCCCGCGGCGGCGCCGCGCTCGGGCGAGGCCCCGTTCAACGCCTTCTCGAGGTGGGTGAAGCGCGCCAGCACCTTGGCGTGGAGGTCGTCCATCTTCTCGTGCAGGTGCGCGATCTCCATCTCGGCCTTGAGGTTCACCTCGTACTCGATGTTGTTGCGCGTGCGGTCGCGCTCGGTCTGCCGGTTCTGGCTGAGGAGCACGAACACCGACAGGATGATGGCCTCGAGCGAGACCACCATCGTGAGGAGGCCGAAGGGGAAGGGATCGAAGTCGCCGAAGGGGAAGATGCCGATGTTGAGGACGATCCAGAGGGCGAAGAAGAGGATGTGGAGGAAGAGGAACGGCATGCTGCCGCTGAACTCGGCGATCCAGTCGGCGGCCTTCATGATCACGGTGCGGTTGTCGACCTCCACGTCGTTGACGTTGCGGGTGGCGGTGTGGCGCAGGCGCCGGCCGCTCTCGCGCAGGCGCCGGCCGGTGGCGGCGAGCATGTCGAGCGCGGCCTCGGGGCGCAGGCGGAAGAACTCGGCGAGGTCGCCGTGGTCGACGAGGAGCGCGCGCACGTCCGTGAGCGCCACGGCGGAGGCGGTGCGGGGGCCCTGATCGAGGAGGGAGATCTCGCCGAAGAAGTCGCCGGGCCGCGCGGTCTCGAGGACGATGCGCTCGCCGGTGTCGTTCTTGAGGAACAGCTCCACCTCCCCCGAGATGACGACGTACAGCGAGTCGCCCGGGTCGCCGTAGCTGAAGAGCACCTGACCCTGGGTGAAGTGGACTTCATCGAGCCTCTCGGCGAGCAGCTGGCGTTCGCTCGCGTCGAGCAGCGCGAACAGGGGGACGGGGGCGAGCAGATCCGAGTGGGCGGGCATCAGCACTCCTGCTGGGGGAATGGGCGTCTCGAGCCGCGCAAGTGTACCCTCGTTTTGTTGCCCAATCATCTCCCGGGTGTCCGTGGGCCACGGGGCGAGTGGGGAAGGGGCCCTGTGAGGGGGCGCGGCAGGGAGGAAGGTGCGGCGGTTCTCCCGCGCGATACAAACCGCTTGACAATCCTGGCCCGGACCCTACCGTGGGGTAGATGGAGTACCGAGCAGGCCATGACGGACAGGGGCCGTTCGAGGTCGACCAACTGCGGGCCGGGGACCGCTACGAGCTCGATGAGGGGCATCTCCGCTACGTAGCCCCCACGGGGGGCGATGGGGCTCGAGGGACCATCGCCGGGGCCGAGGCGCTCGACACCGACCCGGCGGTGGAGTCGGCTGGCATCGACACAGGGTTTGCCCTGGGGCCGAACACGCTGCGCGCGCCGGACGTGGCGGTGGGGCAGGTCCCGGATGCGCCGGGCTGGGTCGCGGGGGCTCCTCTTCTGGCCGTGGAGTATGCGAGCACGGGGCAGGATGAGGGAGACCTCCAGGTGAAGGTCAGGCAGCTGCTCGAGGCGGGGACGCGGTACGTGTGGGTGGTGCGGCTGCTGGGGCCGCGGCGCGTGGAGGTGCACGAGTCGGGCAAGCCGATGCGGGTGGCGGTGCCTGGCGAGGTGCTGCTCGCGCCGGGGGTGTTGCAGAACCCGGTGCCGGTGCAGGCGTTGTTCGACCGCACGGCGGCGCAAGAGCTGGCGTTCCGTAATCTCCTCCAGCGCAGGGGCTACTCGAACCTCGAAGACGTGCGTCGAGAGGGGCGTGAGGAAGGACGGGAAGAAGGACGACAGGATGGGCGATTGGAGGGGCAGCGGGAGGCGTTGCGAGCGCTCCTGACGGCGCGGGGGATCGCGCTCGGTCCTGCGGAGGAGGCGCGCATCGCCTCGTGCCACGATGGGGCGGTGTTCGAGCGCTGGATCGTGCGCGCGGTGACCGCCCGGACGGCGATCGAGGTCCTCGAGTAGCGCTCACGCCGGCGCTCGGCTACGTCTGCGACATCTGAGGCGAGGGGGGTGTTGCGGGGCCCTGAGGCAGGACCCCGCACACGCTGGGCGAGCGGTCCGAATGGGATGGCGCTGCGCCTCGGGAGGCGGGGGCGGAATGCAGGGGCTAGCGCTTGCGGGTGCTGGTGAGGAGTTCGGCGATGCGAGGATCGGCCTGGCCGGCCAGCTCGAGGAGGGGGTAGATGGTGCCCCACACGCGCCGCTGTTCGGTGACGGTGCCGCGCAGGGTCCGCGTCTTGCCCTTGGCTTCGCCTTTGCGCTCGGTCCGTGTGGCCAGTTTGCCGGTGAGCGCCTGAGCGTCGCTCTGCAGTTTCTTGAGCCGCTGCAGGTCGACTTTGCGCTCGGCCAGCGCGGTGTGCGCTGCTTCGAGCTGAATGAGGAGGCCGACGTCTTTCTGGACCTCGGCGCGGAAGGCTTCCCGGCTTCGCGAGCGCACGGCCCGTCGGCGCTTGGTCTTCGGGGGGGCGCCTTCGGGAGCGGGAGCGCCTTGATCAGGGACCGGGGCGCCTTTGGGGGTGGGGGCGCCTTCGTCGGGTGCGGGGAGCAGGACTTTCTCCGACTCGTCGATGAGGATCTGCCGAACGGTCCGCAGGACCTCGACGGAGGCTCCGGTGTCGCGCAGGTCCTTCTCTACGACTCGCAAGGCAGCTTTGATCTTGTGGTACTCGCCGTGCATGGCCCCGAACTGGATCTGCACGCTCTCGATCGCTGCGCCGCCCGCGGCGTGGGCCAGGGTCTGTTCCTGGTGCTGGAGTTCGGCGCGCTGTCCGAGATCGACGACCTGTCGCAGATCCTCGGGGCGGCCCCCCTGTGAGACGTAGATCGAGAGGTACTCGGCGCTCTGCAGGATCTGATCGGCGACTCGGGTACGGGTTGCAACGATGGAGTTGAAGGTCAGAGGTCCGCCCATGATGTCTCCTTTGGTGAAAGAGGGGGTCTGGTCGCTCCGCGGTGATTCGCGGTGTGTATGGAGGCTCGAAGAGCAAGCGGTGGGCCA
>DATAGU010000150.1:0-47158 GCA_036263495.1 Polyangia bacterium
CGTGCGCCGCGGCCAGGGACACGTGCGTGCCCCATAGACCGAGCGCGCGCACCCAGGGCAGGAGCGCCATGCCGAGCACCACGCCCGGCACGAAGAGGGGCAAGAGCACGGCGAACGACAGGAACGACAGCCAGCGCCGGGTTGCCCCGTCCACGGCGCGGTAGCGCGTGAGCGCCATGGCCAGGCCCACGCCGCCACTGAGCGCACCGAGGGAGGCCAGCGCGGCGACCTCCAGGCTGGTCCACAGCCCCGCGGTCCACTGCGGGCGCTCGAAGAACTCGCGATACCAGCGCAGCGACCAGTCGCCGAGGTGGGCGGGCGGTTCGAGCAGCTCGCCCGGCGCGAACGACAGCCAGACCGCGTAGGCGAGCGGCCAGAGGAGCGCGAGCAGCACCGCGGCGGCCAGGAGCCGGGCGAAGAGCCGGGCCGTGCTTTGCCTGGGCCTGGGCCTGGGCCGCCTCAAGAGACCCTCCGGCCGCGGCCCTGCCACCTGCGAGGCACGGTGACGAGGGCCGCGCAGGCGGCGAGGGTGATGAGGAGCAGCACGGCTTCGGCCGCGCCGCGCGGCCAGTTGACGTTCTCGAAGACCTGGCGCTGCACGTCCACTGCGAGCGTGATCTCGTCGGGGCTGCCGAGGAGGTAGGGGCTCACGAAGGCGCCCATGGCCCAGATGAAACTGATGAGGGCCGCGAGCCCGAGGCCGCCGAGCGACAGGGGCAGGGTGATGCGCAGGAAGGCGCGGAGCGGCGTGGCGCCGAGGCCGCGCGCGGCCGGCACGAGCGCCGGATCGATGCGGCCGAGCGCCGCCACCAGCACCAGCACGGCGTACGGCAGGATGAGGTAGGCCTTGCCGATGACGACGCCGGCGAGGTGGTGCAGGAGCGGCAGCGGCTCGCCGCTCCTGGAGAGGCCGAGGCCGATGAAGGCGGCGTTGATCGGCCCCGCGTCGCCGAGGAGGAGCTCGAGTCCGTAGACCATCACGAGGAGGTTGGTGAGTTTTGGCAGGAGCACGGCGCCGAGCGCGAACGCGCGGGCGCAGCGCGGCAGGTGATGGATCGCCAGCGCCAGGGGATAGCCGAGGAGCAGGCAGAGGCCGGTCACGAGGAGCGCCAGCTCGAGGGTGAAGACCCACACCGCGCCGAAGTAGCGCTCGCCGAGGAGGGTTTGATAATGGGCCAGGGTGAAGGTGCCGGGCTGATAGAAGCCGCCGATGCCAAAGCCGCTCTGCCCACCGCCCCGGTAGAGGCTCACGCGCACGAGGAACGCGAGCGGGACGACGAAGAAGAGGCCGAGCAGGAGCAGGGCCGGCGCCGCCAGGAGCACCGGCCGCCAATGGGAGGCCCGCGCGTGCCCGGTCATGACGTCCCCCCCATCGCATCCCTGGCGCCATTCTCCGGGGGCACGTCGATCCACGGGGGATCCGGCTCGGGGAAACGCCACAGCTCGGCCGCGGGGATGCCCACCTCGATCCGCTCGCCGACCGTCGCGCCTGGCAACGCGCCAGGGCGCGCGCGCACACGCAGCCGCACGCCCTCGGCCACCTCCACGTCGAGGAGCCGATCGGCGCCGAGGAAGGCCATGTTCACGATCCGGCCGGCCCAACGAGAGGCGCAGTCGTGCGCCGCCGTGCCCACGCGGCAGCGCTCCGGCCGCAGGAGGAGCCACGCCCCGGCTTCGACCCCCACGAGCTCCGTCTCGGCGATGTCCTGAAGCAGGAGGCCGCCCCGCAGGCGCAGCGCAGCCCCCTCGCGGCGCTCCACCTCGAAGAGGTTGGCCTCACCGAGGAAGCGGGCGATCCACGGCAGCCGCGGCCGCTCATATAAATCCTCGGGACGGCCCACCTGCAGGAGGCGGCCGCCCAGCATCACACCCACCTCGTCGGCGAGCGCGAGCGCCTCCTCCTGATCGTGCGTTACCAGCAGCGTGGCCACCCCGGCCCGGCGCTGCAGCTCCTTGAGCTCGCCGCGCAGCCGCTCGCGCAGGCGGCGGTCGAGGTTGGCGAACGGCTCGTCGAGGAGCAGGAGGCGCGGCTCGATGACGAGCGCGCGGGCGAGCGCGACCCGCTGCTGCTGCCCGCCCGAGAGCTCGCGGGGCCGCCGCCTCTGCTCGTCGGGCGAGAGGCCCACGCGATCGAGGAGCGCCGCGGCCCGGCGCTCGCGCTCGACCCGCGGCACGCCGCGCATCTCCAGGCCAAAGGCCACGTTGGCGACCGCCGACAGGTGCGGGAACAGGGCATAGCTCTGGAACACCATGCCGAGCCCGCGCGCCTCGGGCGGCCTGCGTGTCACCTCCTCACCCCCGAGGAGGATGCGGCCGGCGTCGGGTTCGAGGTAGCCGCCGATGAGGCGCAGGAGCGTGGTCTTGCCGCAGCCCGACGGGCCGAGCAGGCAGAAGAACGCGCCCTCGGCGATGCCGAGGTCCACGCCGGCCACGGCGGCGCCGCGGCCCGGGCCGTACGCGTAGCGCAGCGCTTCGAGGCGCAGGGCGTCCCTGTTCATGGGGGCCATGTGGGCCATGTGGATCAGGGGCAGCGCCGACCTACGCCTTGCGCAGGATCTCGTGGTCCCAGGCGGCGACGATGCCGTCCCAGTCCTTGAAGTAGGCGTCGTAGGGGTAGTAGCGGACGCCCCGCATCTCGGCCTCGGTCGAGGGATAGATCTGTTTCCAGAACGGATCCTCGGCCGCGCGCTTCTCGGCCACCGAGAGGATGGGCGTCATCGAGCCGCCGCGCGCGAAGTCGAGCTGCACCTCCTCGCTGAAGAGGAAGTCGATGGCCTCCTCGGCCAGCGCCTTCTCCTGGGTGCCGGCCGGGATCACCCACATGAGCTGGACAAAGGCGCGGTCGGCGTCGGGCACGAGCGCGGCCAGCGCGGGCCGCTGCCGCAGGGCCGGCAGCATGTCCGTGCTGTGCATGTTGCCGATGGCGCAGTTCTTCTGCGACAGGTTGAGCGCCATGTCCGTGGACGTCGGCCACCAGTACTTGACGCGCCCGCGCTCGGCCTTGGCAAAGGCGAGGACGCCCTGGAGGTTGTTCGCCACCTCGCTCGCCGCGGTGCCCGGCTTGCCCTCCCGCGCCACCTTCATGCACGCGAAGGTGTAGAGCGACATGTAGAACGAGTTGTAGAGGCCGAGCTTGCCGCGCACCTCGTCGCGCAGGAGATCGCCCCAGCCGGTCGGCACGAACGGCACCTGCTCCTTGTGGTAGGCGAGCGTCATGGCCGACTCGGGGAAGGGGATGCCGTAGCTCTCGTGATAGACCCAGTGGTCGAGCACCGAGGCGCTGAGCTGGGCCCGGTTGGGGATGCGCCCGAGGTCGATCTTCTGGAACAGGCCCTCGCGGATCGCCGGGTAGCCCTGGGTGGCGTCGGTGAGCACGAGGTCGAAGGCAGGCTGCCCGGGGGGCGAGGCCTTGAGCTTGGGGATCGAGTCCCACCAGCCCGGATCCGGGATCACGGTGGCGCCGGTGCGCGCCTGGAAGCGCGGGACGAAGCTCTCGCGGAAGGAGCGCTCCCACGCGCCCGAGTAGATGAACACCCGCAGCGTGTGGCCGGCATATTTCTTGGGGGTCGCCGCGCCGCCGCTCTGCGCTCCTGGAGCCGGTGCGCCCTCGCTCTTGCGCTTGCAGCCGAGGCCGCCGAGGCCGAGACCGAGGCCGGCCCCGGCCACCCCGGCCCAGCCGAGGAAGTCACGCCGCGACAGACCCGAGGAACCGTTATGCGAGCGGGTCATGGCCTGCCTCCCTCGGAGCTCTCGGAGGAGGTTGAGTCCTGCGCCTCGGCGAAGTGGCTGCGCGGCACCATGGCCACCGGCCGCACCCAGCCCGCGCTGCCGCCGCGCAGCTTGATGGGGAATGCGGCGAAGTAAAAGCCCGAGGGCCGCGGCAACGCCCCGAGGTTGGCGAGCTTCTCGAGGTGCATGTGCTCGCGCTGGCGGCCCACGAAGTGGAGCGGGAAGAACTGCGGGTCGCCCGCCTGGAACTGCCGCTGCATGGTGTTGTAGGAGACGTCCATGGCGTAGGCGTCGATGCCGATGAGGCGCACGCCGTGGTCGAGGAGGTAGTTGAGCCCGTCGAGCGACAGCCCGGCCTGCGTCTGCCAGTACCGCTGGTCGTCGTGGATGAGCTGGTCGGCACCGGTCCAGAGGAGCGGGATCGTCCCGGGCGTGAGCGTGACGCCGATGCGGTCGAACTCACGGCGGAGGTCATCGACGCCGATGTCGCGACCGGCGAGCGTGCGGACGTCGAGGCGCACCCCGGGGCCGGAGCACCAGGACAGCGGCACCTCGTCGATCTTCTTGGCCGGCTGGCCCGCGACCGTGGGCCCGAAGTGATAGGGCGCGTCGATGTGATTGCCTGTGTGGTCGCTCATGTGGACCTGCGTCCACGACAGGCCGAGCGCCTCGGGGAAGTCGTCCTTGCCCACGGCTTCGGCGTCCGACATCTCGGTCAGGTTGAGGAAGTGGGCCATGGCCTTGGCCCCCTCGGCGTGGGTGACGTGCTTGGCCTTGAAGCCCCAGGGCGGATAGGCAGCCTGGTCGAGATAGACCCCGAGATCGATGAGCTCGATGGGTTCGGTGAACATGCTCTCCTCCTCAGGACGCCGCCCCGATCGGGTGGGCGGCGGGTGATCGTGGAATCACAGACCGGAAACGGAACGCCAGGCCGCGGCACGTACGCACCAGCGCCGCCGTGGCGCATGGCCACGGACATCGCCGTCGTCCCCTGGGAACAGGAGACCGCGGATGGGTTCAGGGGGGGACTAGAGGGAGGCGGGGGGCCCGCGCGGGCCCAAAGACCGCAGCTCGCCACGGGAGAGGACGCGGTGCGTCTCGATGGGGGGGAAGGCGAGGGCCGCGGCGAGCACCGCCCGCAGCGCCGCGAGCAACCGGGCGTCGCCGGGCCCGGTGTCTGACCCCACATGACGGCGAACAGAGAGGCGCGTCGCCACCCGGCCGACGTCCTGGAGATCGTCGATGTCGGGCAGCGGCGCGAGCAGGTCCACGGCGTAACCGGCCTGCTCGAGCGCGGCCACCGTATCGGCCGCGACCTCGGCGCTGCCAAAGGCGATGTCGGCGAACGGGGCGCGGGAAAAGGACGAGAGGCCGAGGAGGTAGTAGCCACCATCGAGCGACGGCCCGAGCACGGCGGGTCGCGCGGCGCCCGGGGCCTCCAGGCCGGCGAAGGCCCGCTCGAGCGCCGCCGCGTCGAGCTCCGGGGTGTCGCTGCCGACCGTGACCACCCGGTGATAACCGGCGGCAAAGGCCAGGGCGACGGCGCTCTCGAAGCGTTCCCCGAAGCTCCGGCCCGCTTGAGGCAGGACCTGCAGCCGGGCCTGCGCCACGTGGCGCAGGGCCAGTTCGCGGGCGCGTCCGAGGTCCCCCGTCGTGACGAGGAGGACGTCGGCGTCTTCGAGCGTCCCGGCCGCCTCCAGCGTGCGCTCGATCAAGACGCGATGGAGCGTCTCGGTCCGTGCGCCACCGATGCCCGGCACCCGCCCGGCGAGCGGCTTGGCCCGCCGCTCGTCCTCGGGCGAGCGGGCAAAGACCACCACTGCGCGGCGCGGCGTCTGCTCTCCCGAGCGGTCGACGGGGATCGTTGGAAGCGAAACGGCCAAGGCGGCCACCTTACTATGGTCGACCGGGCGGGGCCAAATTCATCAGCGGGCCGGTCTCATCTGGTCTGATCGGATCGGAGATCAGCCCGCGAGTGTCTCGAGCCGGGCGATGTACTCGGCGGGCAGGCCGGCATCGCGCGCCCCGCGCACCAGCGCGGACACGAAGCGCGCGCTCACCGGTCCGTCGAGACTGCGGCGCTGGGGGTTCGTGGTGAAGGCCGTGGCCTCGAGCACCTCGCCGTCCACCCGCAGCCGCACGGGCCGCTCGATGCACATCCCGGTCACCGCGCCTTCCTTGTGCTGCACGATCGGCCAGTCGCCCCCGGCGATCTCGAGGAGCCGGCCGTGGACGCTCGCGCCCGGCCGATCGACCAGGCCGGCCACCCGCCCTCCCCACCAGCGCGAGGGGAAGTCGAAGACCAGATCGACATCGAGCGCCTCTACCACCCGGCCGCCGGGCAGGCTGAAGAACTCGTAGCCGTGCTGCGTGCGCCACTCGTCGAACGCGGCGCTGTCGAGGATGGTCGAGTACGCGAAGTAGAGGCGAGGCGGCGTGCCGGCGAGCGCCTGCCGCGCCTTCATGACCTGCTGGTAATGGTTGTCCATGCAGCGGTGCTACTGCGAAACCGTGAGGGTGACAAGGAGGCCGCGGGCGTGCGGGGCCGCGGTCCCCCCGAGGACCCCACGGGGTCCGTGGGGGGCCACACCGTCCTGATCCCTGGAGGGGCGCATCGATATACTGCGTGCCATGCGCATCCAGCGGCGGCCTGGTCTGAACATCATCTGTCTGGCGGTGGCTCTGGCCACGGCCTGTGCCACGAAGACGCCGGCGCCCCGCAGCGCGCCGCCCGTGGCGGTCGCGCCGGCGGCGGCCGCGCTCGAGCTGGTGGAGTCCGCGCCTATCGAGACCCCGCTCGGTGCGCCGGATCTGCGGGACGCCTACGAGGTCTGGCCCGAGCTCATCGCCCGGGCGCGCCGCTCCATCGACCTCGCCGAGTTCTACGCCTCGGACGTCCCGGGCAGCCGCCTCGAGCCCGCCCTGGCCGCGCTCGAGCAGGCGGTGCGGCGCGGCGTGCGGGTGCGCTTCCTCGCCGACGCCGGGTTCGCCAAGACCTACCCCGAGACGCTCGCGCGGCTCGAGCGCGCGGGCGTGGCGCTGCGCCGCCTGGAGGGCCGGCTGCTCGGCGGGGGCGTGCTCCACGCCAAGTACTTCCTCGTCGATGGCGAGGAGGTCTATCTCGGCAGCCAGAACTTCGACTGGCGCTCGCTCACCCACATCCAGGAGCTCGGGGTGCGGGTGCGCCACCCGGCGGTGGCTCTGACCCTGGCCGCGGTCTTCGAGTCCGATTGGGCGCTGGCCGGCGGCGCGCCCCCGGCCGAGGCCCCGGCGCCGCTCCAGATCGGCCCGGTCCTCGTGGGAGGAACCGCCGTCACGCCCGTGGCCAGTCCGAGCGGCCACCTGCCCGATCCCCGGCTCTGGGATCTCCCGCGCCTCGTGGCGCTCCTCGATGGGGCACAGAAGACCGTGCGGGTGCAGCTCCTCACCTACCGCGTCACCGGCCGGGACGGCGAACGCTTCGACGAGCTCGACCAGGCCCTCCGGCGAGCGGCGGCCCGCGGCGTGCGGGTGCAGCTGCTCGTCTCGGACTGGGCCAAGCGCAAGGCCAGCCTCGAGGCCGTGCAAGCGCTCGCGCGCGTGCCCGGGATCGAGGTGCGGTTCCTCGTGGTGCCGCCGTGGAGCGGAGGGGCCGTCCCCTTCGCCCGCGTGGCCCACGCCAAGTACCTGGTGGTCGACGGGGAGCGCGCCTGGGTGGGGACGAGCAACTGGGAGCGGGACTACTTCTTCCGCAGCCGCAACGTCGGCGTGATCCTCGAGTCGGCCGCGCTCGGCGCCCGGCTCGACCGTTTCTTCCTGGCGGGGTGGAGCTCGACCCTGGCCGAGCCGGTCGATCCCGACCGGACCTACTCGCCGCCGCGCGTCGGAGAGTGAAGGTCGGCGGCGCGCCGCTGCGCGCCCAGGCGTCTCGCCATCCCAAGAGACGAGAAACAAATCGAAGGGTTGTCCAGTTGCCTGCGGTGCGGGACGTCCTACCTTCGGCGTCACGACGCTCGAACGAGCGAGGAAGGAGGATGCGACCATGCGATGGCGTCACGGGCTCCTGGCCGTGTGGATCTGTAGCGCGCTCGCCGGCTGTGGTGGCGAGGGTCGAACCGAGAGGAGGGCACCCGACGGAGGAGTGACGGTCCCGGCGGATGACGGCGGGGGTGGTGCGGATGCCAGCGTCCCCCCCGACGCGGCGACCGGCGATCAAGGGGGCCCTGTCGGTGGTGGCAACGACGGTGGCGGCGGCGGTGGTGGCAACGACGGCGGCGGCGGTGGCGGCAATGACGGCGGCGGTGGCGGCGGCGGGCTGGTAGGGCCCTGGCCCGTCGTGAACCTGAAGTTCTACGGGAGCGCCGAGGGCATCGGCGACGACCTCATCGATGCCAGCCCGGACGACGGGCAGAACATCTGGGCCGCGTCCCACAACGCGCTCTACGTGCTGCGCCCGGGACAGACGCGCTTCGAGCGCTTCACGGCCACCGACGGCCTGCACATCGGGCCGTTCACCGATCCCGAGGGCCGTCCCAACACCACGGTCATCACCGCCCTGGCGGGCGGCCACGCGGGAGAGGTCTTCGTCGGCTACTACGGCTACGAGAGCACCGACCCCTTCCATGATACCCAGGCGCAGAAGGAGCTCGGCAACGCCGACCGCGTCGTCATCGGGGCATCGTCGGGCGGCCCGCTCGGGATCACCCGCTTGCTCTTCCCCTGCGACTACGGCGGGGGCGGCGGGTGCTGGGAGGATCGTTCGGCGCGCCGCATGCTCTACGCCCACGATGGCGCGGCCGCGGGGCACCTGTTCATCGGCTTCAACCACGGCGTGTCGCACGTCTTCCAGGGGCGCATCGGCGATCACATCCACCCCGAGATCTGGTACCAGCCCGGCAACATGCTGCAGCTCGGCGAGCAGCTCGGCCTGGCGGTGTTGCCGTCGGGCGAGCTGTGGGTGGCCGGCCGCTACGCCGTGGGCCTCCAGCCCTGGAACCCCGAGCCGCACTTCCAGTGGGTCGATGGCCACTTCATCTATGCCTTCACCGCAGACTCCGCGGATCACGAGCTCAACGTGCCGGTCGGCTACCGCGAGAACAACACCGGGGCCGCGGTGACGCCGGACGGCGTCCTGTGGCTGTCGCGCATGGGCGGGGGCCTGGCGAGCTGGGATCCGAGGACCGGGAGCTACAGCGCGATCCGCAAGTGGCCCCAGGTGCCGAGCGATCTCATCGACGTACAAGCCGATCCCACCGGTCAGCTGTGGGTGGTCACGTCGGGCGGCCAGCTGTGGCGCTTCGATCCGGGGACGGGCGCGCTCTCGCAGTTCGGCGGCGTCAGCGGCGTCCGGCGCATCTATGTCGACACGCGCGTCGCGCCGCGCGCCCTCTACGCCGCGACCTCCTCCGGCCTCGCCGTGATCCGCGTGCCGTAGCCCGCAGGGCCTCCCCCCGCCCTCACTCGATGAGGAGCAGCCCGCGTTTCTTCCCGCTCGATGAGTCGACGGTGTCCATGGCCGCGTAGAGGCGCGCGGAGGACACGAGCCACGGCTGATACTTGGCGTTCACGTCGAGCACGAAGGCGAGGTCCGAGCCTTCGAGGTACCCGCCGAGGGGCGAGTGGTGCCCGCCGCGGGGGCCGAAGAGCGGCCCCCGATCGAAGTTGATGATGTAGCGCCGGCCGGCATCGTTGGTGCGCAGGAGGTGCTCGCGGAACGCGGCCGGCGACAGATCGCGCAGCACCGTGACCCGCTTGCCCGTCTTCTTGCGCACGAGATCCGCGAGCTCGTCGAGCGTGAGGCCGCCCCAGCAGACGCCGAGCGGGCAATGCCCCGAGTCCGCCAGCACCGCATCGACCGTCTCGCCCGCGGTCCCGAGCGAGCGCATGACATTGGCCGCGCTCGTCGGCCCGCACACCGTGACGTTGGGCTGGGAGAGGAGGTGCTGCTCGCGATACGTCCGCGCGACCGGGAGCGCCCAGGCGCGCTCGAGCAAGGCCGCGTCCTGGTAGGCCGGCTCGGTCTTGATGGAGACCACCGGCAGCTCGGCGCGAAAGAGGAACGGCCGCACGGCCGCGCCGAACCCCCCGAGGACGATGACCAGTGCCACGGCCACCCTGCGCTTCCGCTGCGTCATGGCCCGAGGGTATCACGCGCGCGCCGGCCGCTACCGGCAGGCACGCCCCCCGTGAGCCTCAGCGTGGACGTGAGCGTGAACCGTGACCGTAAATGTGGGCGTGGGCGATCAACCGCCGCCCGTCACATCAGGCGAGCAGGCGGCCGCCCGTCACACCGAGCACCTCGCCATTGATGTACTTCGACTCGTCGCAGGCGAGGAACACGAACGCGGGCGCGAGCTCCACCGGCTGCGCCGGCCGCTCCATCGGCGACCCCTCGCCGAACTTCGCCACCTTCTCCTCCGAGAACGACGCCTGGATGAGCGGCGTCCACACCGGCCCCGGCGCGACCGTGTTGACGCGGATGCCGCGCTGGATGAGCTCCTTCGACAGCCCCTTGGTGAACGTCACGATGGCGCCCTTGGTGGCCGCGTAGTCGAGGATGCCAGGGTTCGGATCATAGGCCTGGATCGACGACACGTTGATGACCGCCGCGCCCGGCTTCATGTGCGGCAGCGCGTGGTGGACGAGGTGGAACATGGCCATGATGTTGACGCGGAACGTGCGCTCGATGCGCGCCGCGTCGAGCTCCTCGAAGCGCTCCACGCTCTTGCCCTGGAACGCGGCGTTGTTGACCAGGATGTCGATGCGCCCGAACGCCGCCACCGCCTGGTCGATCACCCGGCGGCAGGTGGCCTCGTCGGCGAGATCGCCGGGGACGAGCAGCGCGCGCCGCCCCGCGTCCTTGACCACGCGCTCGGTCTCGCGCGCGTCCTCGTGCTCGTTGAGGTACGCGATGGCCACGTCCGCGCCCTCGCGCGCAAACGCCAGCGCCACGGCGCGGCCGATGCCGCTGTCGCCGCCGGTGACGAGCGCCACCCGATCCTTCAGGCGGCCGAGCCCCCGGTAGCTCTCCGCGCCGAAGTCCGGCTTGTCGCGCATCTTGGCTTCGCTGCCCGGCGTGGTCTGGGTCTGGGGCGCAAACGGCGGTGTCGGTCCCCGGTGTCGCGGATCCTGTCGGTCCTCGTAGCCCATGATGATCCTTCCTCCCTCGTAGAAGACAGCTCGTAGAAGACAGGAAGCAAACTACGGCCCGCGCCCCCCGTCACAAGAGCCCGGACGGGCGCGGCGACGGGGTGTGTTACCCTGCGGCCATGAGAGCCTCCATCGTGCCCTGGGTCCTGCTCGGAGCGCTGGCCGGCTGTGCCCGCGGCGCCGCGCGCAAGACCGACCCCGTCGCGTCCATCACCCCCGGCGCCTCGGGCGTCGAGGTGGATCTCTCCCCCATCGGCAGCAACGCCAACGAGTCGCAGATCGAGGTCCTGCGCAAGAAGAAGGGCGAGTTCATCGCCTGCTACGAGCAGGCCCTCGCCGCCCACCCGGGCGCGCCCTTCCCCGCCGGGAAGCTCCTCGTCCGCTTCTACCTCGACGAGGGCGGCCGGGTGACCGAGGCCGTGTACGAGGAGGACGCCGTCGGCGACCCCCTCCTCGCCCAGTGCGTGCTCGACGTCTCCAAGCACATCCTCTTTCCGCCGCCCCGCGTGGGCGTGACGCAGTTCAACTTCCCGATCGTGTTCAAGCCGCGCCGCTGACCCTCACCTGCCCGAGGCGCCCCACACAGGCAGCGGCTCCGACCCCCGAGGCCCTCTCCCGCTCACCGTCGAGGCAAGCGTCCCTGACCCTGATGCCGCCGCTCTCGGCCTTACATTTTTCGCAGGGACCCAAGACTCCATGGGGAGGCGAATGATCCTGATCAGACTCAAGTCCGGCACCAGCGCAGAGCATGAGCGGATCGAGCGCGCGGTTCCGCTGCTCGCCGACGACCTCGACCGTGCGACGTACGGCCGCTACCTCGAGAAGCTCCTCGGCTTTTACGAGCCGCTCGAGCAGGCGCTCGCGCCGCACCCGTGGCACCTCGTCGGGATCGACTTCGCGGCCCGGCGCAAGACCGAGCTCCTCGTGCGCGACCTCTGCTACCTCGGGTACGACGAGGCCGCGCTCGCCAACGTCGCCCGCTGCGCCGCGCTGCCGCCGCTGCCGGATCTCCCGGCCGCGCTCGGCTGCCTCTACGTGCTCGAGGGCTCGACGCTCGGCGGGCAGATCCTGTCGCGTCACGTCGCGCGCCGGCTCGGCCTCTCGCCGGCGACGGGCGCCGCGTTCCTGGCCCCGTACGGCAAGGCGGTGGGCCCCATGTGGCGGACGTTCAGCGAGCGCCTCGAGGCCTTCCCTTGCGACGAGGCCACCCAGGATCGGATGGTCGAGTCCGCGCGCGCGACCTTCCACGCGCTCGAGCGCTGGCTCACGAGGTCGTCGCTCGCTTTAGAAGAGCCCCAGGCGGCGGCGCCGGCGCTCTGAGGATCGTTCCAAGGATTCGTGAGGAGATGCCAAGACCCAGCGAGCACGTCGATCTGACCCACTGCGATCGCGAGCCGATCCATATCCCCGGCTCCATCCAGCCCCATGGCGTGCTCCTCACGGTCACCGGGCCCGCGCTCACCGTGGCCCAGGCGAGCACCAACACCGCGGCGCTGCTCGGCCTCGAGCACGGCGCCGTCCTCGGCGCCTCCCTGGAGCGGCTCCTCGATGCGCCCTCGCTCGCCCGGCTCCGCGAGGCCCTCGCGTCTCGCCCCACGGGCCGCGCGAGCGCCTCACCCATCCGGGTGAACGGGCACCCCTTCGAGGCCATCCTGCACCGCTCCGAGGGCCTGCTCGTGGCCGAGCTCGAACCCCCCCTCGGCCCCGACGCCGACCCACTGGGGGGCGCGTTGGAGCTCAACGGCCGGGCGCATGAGGTCCTGCAGCGCCTGCAGCGGGTCCACGGCCTCTCCGAGCTCTGGCCGACGCTCGCCGAGGTGATCTACGAGTTCACCGGCTTCGACCGGGTCATGGTCTACCGCTTCAGCGAGCAGGATGACAGCGGCGAGGTGATCGCCGAGGCCCGGCGCGCCGACGTCGAGCCCTACCTTGGCCTCCGGTACCCGGCCTCCGACATCCCGCAGCAGGCGCGCCGCCTCTACGTGCTCAACCGGCTGCGGCTCATCCAGGACGCGGCGTACACGCCCGCGCCCATCGCGCCCGCGGACAACCCGCTCACCGGACGCCCCCTCGATCTCAGCCAGGCCGTCCTGCGCAGCGTCTCGCCCATCCATTGCGAGTACCTCGCCAACATGGGTGTGCGGGCCTCGATGTCGATCTCCCTCCTTCAGGGCGATCGGCTCTGGGGGCTCATCGCCTGCCACCACTACGCGCCGCGCCTCGTGCCCTACCGGGTGCGCATGCTCTGCGAGCTCCTCGGCGAGGTGGTGTCGTGGCTGCTCGGCCCGCGCCTCGCGGCCGAGGAGAGCGACGCGCGGGTGCGCGCGAGCGCCATACAGATGCGGCTCGTGGAGGCGATGTCACGCGAAGCCGACCTCGTCACCGCCCTGATCCGGGGCGTGCCCTCGGCGCTCGAGCTCGTGCGGGCGCGCGGCTTCGCCGTGGTCTACGAGGGCCGCGTGGGCACGACCGGGGAGACGCCGTCGATCGCGGAGATCGCGGGCCTGGCCGAATGGCTGCACGGGACCCAGCTCCAGGACGTCTACGCCACCGACGCCCTGCCCGAGGCGTACGCGCCGGCGCGGGCGTTCGCCGAGGTGGCGAGCGGGCTCCTCGCCGCGCTGGTCTCGCGCGCGCACGGCATGTCCCTCCTGTGGTTCCGGCCCGAGGTGATCCGCGAGGTGCGCTGGGGCGGCGACCCGCACAAGGCCATAGCCGCGGACGGCGAGCGGCTCGTGCCGCGCAAGTCCTTTGCCCTGTGGAAGGAGACGGTGCGCGGGCGCTCGCAGCCGTGGGCCCCGTGGGAGGTGGAGGCGGCGGCCGGGCTGCGCAACGTCACGGCCGGCGTGGTGCTGCAGAAGGCGGCGGAGATCTTCCACCTGAACCTGGATCTCCAGCGGGCGCTCGAGACCCGCGACGACTTCCTGTCCATCGCGGCGCACGAGCTGCGGACCCCGCTGGCCACGCTGCGGCTCCAGCTCGATTCGCTCCGGCGGCTGTCGGAGAAAGGGGCGCTCGATCCCGCGCGGGTGAAGGCGCGCCTGGACGGCGCCGATCGTCAGCTCGAGCGGCTCGACGCGCTCATCCAGCACCTGCTCGACGTCTCGCAGATCGCCGCCGGCCAGGTGCGGCTCGAGCGGGCGCGCTGCGATCTGACCGAGCTCGCGCGCGGCGTGATCGAGCGCTTCCAGGAGCAGGCGGCGCCCATCCAGCTCGTGGCGAGTGGGGACCTCGTGGGCTCGTGGGATCCCTTCCGGCTCGATCAGGTGGTGACCAACCTCCTGTCGAACGCGCTCAAGTACGGGGAGGGCAAGCCCGTGGTGGTCGCGCTCGAAGATCGGGGCAAGAGCGTGCGCTGCGCGGTGCACGATCAGGGGATCGGCATCTCGCCCGAGGCGCAGGCGCGGATCTTCGAGCGCTTCGAACGGGCGGTCTCGTCGAGCCACTTCGCCGGGTTCGGGCTCGGGCTGTGGATCGCCCGCCGGATCGTGGAGCAGCACGGCGGGAACATCACCGTGGCGAGCGTCCCGGGCGCGGGGGCGACGTTCGCGTTCGAGCTGCCGCGGGGGCCGATCCCCGAGGCGGCGTCAGGGATGGGATGAGGAGAAGAGAGCGTGGCGGGGACGGTGGCGCAGGTGGGAGAAGGTCGGGATGATACGGGTGCTCCTCGTAGACGATGATGAGGATCTGCGGCAGTCGCTCGCCGAGCTGCTCATGGACGAGGGCCTGCAGGTGACCCAGGCGGTCGACGGCCGGGACGCGCTCGCGCGGCTCGCCGACATCCCGGTGGACCTCATCCTGCTCGATTACATGATGCCGGAGATGGACGGCCTGGCCTTTCGCCAGGTGCAGCGTGCGAATTCGCGGCTCGCCGACATCCCGGTGATCCTGCTCACCGCCGCCACGGCCTCGTCCGGTCGCGACGCGATCGTGCCCGACCGGCTCCTCGAGAAGCCCTTTCGTTTCTCCGTGCTCCTCGCCTCCATCCGCGAGCTGCTCGCCGAGAGGCAGGGCGGCTGAGCGTGCGTGGGCTACGTGCCGGGAGGGGGGGACTTGCGACCGAGGGCGGCCAGCTCGCGCCGGGCGGCGCGGATCTTCTCCAGGGCCGCCTTGCGCTTCTCCTGGCGCTCGAGCTTCTGCGCTCGCTTCTGCGCCCGGGCCGCGGCGCGCTCCTTGCGCTTCTCCTCGTTCGGCTGGCGGCGCGGGGGCTTGAGATAGAAGCGGCTGGCGAAGTCCCGCGGCAGCATGAGCTCGGGGTGACGCGCGCGGTGCTGGTCGAGCTGCGCGTAGACGTCGTCGCGCACCTGCTCGACGCGGTCGAAGAACTGCGCCACCTCGCCCACCTCGCGGCTGTGGCGTAGCGCCTTCTCGGCCGTGAGCCGCGTCAGGATCGCCGCCTCGGCGTCGCTCACGTCCTTCGTGAACACGGCGTAGAACGGCTTGAGCCGCGGATCGGTCTCGTGCTCGAGGTAGCGCTGCCAGTCGCGCAGGGTGTCGAGCTCGGTCTCGAAGGCGTTGCGCTTGATGCGCGAGGGCGCCTCCTTGAAGTAGAGGGTGTAGTGCGGCGCCGTGCGGTCCTGGCCGACCACGGCCAAGAGCGCGAGGTGGAGCTCGTCGACGTGGTCGCCGCAGCGCAGGTGGATGCGCGCGATCGCCTGCTCGGCGTCGACCACGGCGTCTTCGAGCCGCAGGGTGTTGAAGTACACCGGTTTCCACTCTTCGAGGAGCTGGGTGAAGAGGGCCGCGTGGACGCCCGCGATGGGGTCGTCCAGGCAGGCGGCGCGCGACCAGAGGATCTCGCGGCGTACGTCGGACAGCTGGAGGGAACGGTCGAGCTTTCTTGCAGGCATGGAAATTTCCCCGTGAGGCGACGGTTGCGCGTTGGGACGTAAGGGGAGCACGGAAATTTCCAGGCGCAAGTAGAGCAGGCGGTGTTTTTTCGTAAGTGCGCGGCGAGGAAGCGGAAAAAATCTGTGCGATGGATCGGCGCGCGTCCGGCCGCTGGGCGGAGAAGGGGTTTGGGACGGATCGGCGTGCAGGACCTCGCCGCGCGGCGATCCCGGGGCGTTCTGGCGCCCCGGGAGCCCATTTCACGCAGTGAAATCAGCGTTCTACGCGCGGAGGTGCGGACGCACGCGGTGCAACGAACAGAAGTGCGTGCAATTTCGTGTTGGCAGCGCTGGCGACACGTTTTTGTCGCGCCGGATCGCGAACGCACGCGGTGTAGCGGAGAGAAGGCATGTACGACGTCGGCCGCACGGCTGGCGGCACGCGCCGGGCGCGCAGGATTGGCTAATCCCGCGTACGGAACTGGATCTGGACGCTGGCGCTGATCGTCTGCTCCTCGGGGATGACGGGCGTGGGCGTGGACCGGGCGTCGATCGCCGCGGAGCGGTAGAAGATGCGGCCGCCGCCCGCCTCGATCTGGATGGACTCGGGGCCCCGGAGCTCGACGCCCGCGGCCTTGGCCACGATCCGGGCCTCGGCGTAGGCGTTCTCGACCGCCAGCCGCAGCGCCTCCTCGCGGTGCGGGGTCTCGTTCTGGATCCGGAAGGTGATGCCGCTGCTCTCGTTGGCGCCGGCCGCGATGCCGGCGTCGTAGATCTGGCCCGCGTAGCCGATCTTGGTCCGGACCTCGACCCCGTTCGTGGCCCGGAAGCCCACGATGGTGCCGACGTTGGTGTTCGTGTCGTAACGGATGATCGGGCTCACGCTGAGCCCCGATGTGGTGACGCCATGGTTGGGCTGGGCCGAGACGGCATCGACCACGGCTTGCGTCCGCTTGGCGTTGCTGGAGGTGGCCTCGGCCGCGGTCTTGCCTTCGGTCAGCACGCTGAGCTGCACCACCGCTTCGTCCGGCGCGACCTGCACCCGGCCCGTCCCCGTCACCGTGAGAGTTCCAGACAGCTTGTCCGTCATGGGATGTGCCCCCTTCTGTGATGAAGTCGTCACGGCGTCGGATGCAGCAACTCACGTGCCGCGCCCCGGGCGATTCGGCGCGCAGCAGAGCCTCCTCGCGGTTCAGCGGGACGGTGCTGTCAGGGAGATGGGGGAGGTGGTGGAGAGGGGGTGCAGGTCAGCCGGCCTTGGACCGCTTGGCCTCGCGCAGGGCGGCCTGGGCGGCGGCGAGGCGCGCGATGGGCACGCGGAAGGGCGAGCAGCTCACGTAGTCGAGCCCGAGCTCGTGGCAGAACTCGACCGACGAGGGATCGCCGCCGTGCTCGCCGCAGATGCCGAGCTTGAGCTTGTCCTTCACGCCCCGCCCGAGCCGGACGGCGGTGCGCATGAGCTCGCCCACGCCCTCGCGGTCGATGCTCACGAACGGGTCGCGCGCGTAGATCTTCTTCTCGAGGTAGTCGGGGATGAAGCGGCCGGCGTCGTCGCGCGAGATGCCGAGCGTGGTCTGGGTGAGATCGTTGGTGCCGAACGAGAAGAAGTCCGCGTGCTCGGCGATGCGGCCGGCGACCACGCAGGCGCGCGGCAGCTCGATCATGGTGCCCACGGTGTAGGCCACGCGCACGCCGACGCGGACGAGCACCTTCTCGGCCGTCTCCACCACGAGCCGGCGCATGAGCTCGAGCTCCTGCTCGGTGCCGACGATGGGGATCATGATCTCGGGCCTGACGTCGACACCCTGCCGCGCGAGCTCGCAGGCCGCTTCCATGATCGCCTGCGTCTGCACCTCGTAGATCTCGGGGTAGGTGACGGCCAGGCGGCAGCCGCGGTGGCCGAGCATGGGGTTGAACTCGTGGAGCGCCTGGTTCTTGTACGCCACCTCCTCGAAGCGCACCCCGAGCTCGGACGCCACGGCGCGGATCTCGGCGTCGGTGTGGGGCAGGAACTCGTGGAGCGGCGGGTCGAGGAGCCGCACGGTCACGGGCAGGCCCTCCATGGCGCGCAGGATCTCGAGGAAGTCGCCGCGCTGCATGGGCAGGATCTTCTCGAGCGCGCGGCGGCGGCTCGCCTCGTCCTGGGCGAGGATCATCTGCCGCACGGCGAGGATGCGATCCGGCTCGAAGAACATGTGCTCGGTGCGGCACAGGCCGATGCCCTCGGCGCCGAAGGCGCGCGCGGTGCGGGCGTCGGTCGGGGTGTCGGCGTTGGTGCGCACGCGCAGGCGCCGCCGCGCGTCGACCCACTCCATGAGCGTGGCGAAGTCGGCGTCGAGCCGCGCCGGGATCATGGGCACGGCGCCGACGATCACCTCGCCGCGCGTGCCGTCGAGCGTGAGGACGTCGCCCTGGCGCAGGGTGACGACCGGCCCGCCCGAGGGCGGTGTCACGGTGAGGGTGCGCGCAGCGTAGTCGATGTGCAGGGCGCCGCAGCCGGCCACGCAGCACTTGCCCATGCCGCGCGCCACCACGGCGGCGTGCGAGGTCATGCCGCCGCGCGCGGTGAGGATGCCCTGCGCCGCCTTCATGCCGTGGATGTCCTCGGGCGAGGTCTCGATGCGGACCAGGATCACCTTGGCGAGCGGGTCCGCCGCCACGGCGGCCTCGGCGTCGTCGGCGTGGAAGACGACCTTGCCGGTGGCGGCGCCCGGCGAGGCCGGGAGGCCCTTGGCGATGATCTCGCGGTGGGCCTGGGGATCGAGCGCGGGGTGGAGGAGCTCCTCGATCTTGGCCGGGTCCTGCCGCAGCACCGCCTCCTCGGGGGTGAGCTTGCCCTCGCGCACCATCTCGACGGCGATGCGCACCATGGCCCGCGCCGTGCGCTTGCCGTTGCGCGTCTGGAGGAGCCAGAGCTTGCCGCGCTGGATGGTGAACTCGATGTCCTGCATGTCGTGGTAGTGCGCCTCGAGGCCCTGGTAGATGCGCTCGAGCTCGGCGTAGGCCGCGGGCATGAGCTCTTCGAGGGACGGGGGATCGCCGGGCTTGCGGGCGGCGCGCGTGAGGGCCGACGGGGTGCGGATGCCAGCCACGACGTCTTCGCCCTGGGCGTTGACGAGGTACTCGCCGAAGAAGCGCTTCTCGCCGGTGGACGGGTCGCGAGTGAAGGCCACGCCGGTGGCCGAGTCCTGGCCCATGTTGCCGAAGACCATGCCCTGGACGGTGACGGCCGTGCCCCACTCGCTCGGGATGCCGTACATCTTGCGGTAGGTGATGGCGCGCGGGTTCTCCCAGGAGCCGAACACGGCGCGGACGGCGCCCCACAGCTGCTCCCACGGATCCTCGGGGAAACTCTTGCCGGTGCGGCGCAGGATCTCGGCCTTGAACTGCTTGACGAGGTCCTGGAGGTCCTCGGCCTTGAGATCGGTGTCGAGGCGGGCGTGGCGCACCTCCTTCTTGGCCTCGAGGAGCACCTCGAAGGGGTCGCGCTCGTCCTTGGTCTCGGGCTTGAGGTCGAGCACGACGTCGCCGTACATCTGGACGAAGCGGCGGTAGGCGTCGTAGGCGAAGCGCCGGTCGTTCGTGCGCGCGGCCAGGCCCTCGACGGTGGTGTCGTTGAGGCCGAGGTTGAGGACGGTGTCCATCATGCCGGGCATGGACACGCGCGCGCCCGAGCGCACGGACACGAGGAGCGGGTTGTGGGCGTCGCCGAAGCCGGCGCCGACCAGCTCCTCGACGCGCTTCATGGCCGCCCGCACCTCGGGGTCGAGGCCGTCGGGGTAGCGCCGGCCGTTGTCGTAGTGCCAGCGGCACACCTCGGTGGAGATGGTGAACCCGGGCGGCACCGGGATGCCGAGCCGTGTCATCTCCGCCAGGCCGGCCCCCTTACCGCCGAGGAGCTCCTTCTGGGCCCCGCTGCCCTGCGCCACCCCGCCGCCGAAGCTGTACACGTACTGCGTCATGCCGGCCTCCTTTTGATCTGGTGCTCGCGCGCGCGAACGCGAAACGTGGATCGATGGTGATGCCGCTCGCCTCGAAGTCCGTACCACGCCTGTTCGTCGAGGTTCAAGCGTCGCCCGGGGGCGACACGGGGCGCTGGCCGGCCCGGGGGATGGCGCGGGGTGGCGGAGGGCGGTTCGGGAGGGATTTAAGGGGGTTTAAGGGGCGTCCGCGCCGCCGTCCGGGGTCCCGGGCGGCGGCGCGCCGGCGCAGATCCAGCCGGCGATCTCGGCCCGCGCCGCGTCGCTCAGGTAGGGTCCGCCGAGCGGCATGCGCTCCCGCGGCGCGCCGGGTGAGATCTTGCGGAAGAGGTAGCTCGCCCCGGGGTTGCCGGGCTCGATCCGCCGCTGGCCCGAGTTCTGGGTCGCGATGACGTTGACCGTGGCCGCATAGAACTCGGCCGCCGAATGGAAGGTCAGCCCCCCCGCGCCGCTGGCGTGGCAGCCGGCGAGGGAGCAGCCACGGCTCGCGACCGTCGGTTGCGCGGCGAAGTAGCGATTGTAGATGCTGTCGAGCGTGGTCGGCTGGGTCGTCTCGCACGCAGGCGCCGGTGGGGCGCCGGAGCAGCCGGCGAGGGTCGATAGCAGCAGGGCGGACAGGAGTTCTCTCTTCATGGGCTCCCCGAGCCTATCACGGCTCGCCCGCCGAGCCGCCCTCACGGCTCCCGGGCGCCGCGGGCCCCGGCGCTCCATTGCAGATCCATCCGGCGATCTCGTCGAGCGCGGCCTTGTCGAGGTAGGGCCCCCCGAACGGCATGCGCTCGGGCGGCGACCCTGGCGCGATCTTGCGATAGAGGTAGCTCGCCCCCGGGTTGCCGGGCTCGATGAGGTTCTGCTGCCGGTCCTGGGTCGAGCGGACGTTGACCGTGGCGGCGTGGAACTCGCCCGCCGACCGGAACGCCAGGTTCCCGGCGCTGTCGGCGTGGCAGGCGGGGATCGCGCAGCCGACAGAAGACCTGGTGGCGGCGGCGGCGAAGTAGCGGCTGTAGACGCTGTCGAGCGTGCTCGGCGGGAGCGTGTCGCAGGCGGGCACGGACGGCGCGTTCGAGCAGCCGACGAGAGTCAGCAGCAGCGCCCCTGGCAGCAAACTTTTTCCCATCTGAGCAAGGGAAGGTACCACGGCTCGCGTGCCAGACCGTCCCCCGCTCTGTCAGAGGCTGCTCCCGGCCGCGCGGTCGCCTCGGCCGCGGCTGTGATGGGCAGCCAGCCCCCGATCCCAGGTCATGCCGTCGCCACATGGATCGCCGCGTGCAATGGCCCTTGAACAAGGATGGCGGCGAGGTTCGGTGCTGGTGCGGTACCGACCCTCGCCCCGTCCGGAGTGACAAACCCCCCTGTTTCAATGATTCCCGGACGAATCACTTCCGTTCGACGCCATCGCGAGCTATGAACGGTGACCTTTTGTGCGGAGGGAATGCTGGCCCATGAAACGCAATCGCGTTCGGAAACCTGAAGAGAGACGGCGCCCTGACAACCTCACGGGCCTTTTCTTGCTGCGGAGCGACGCCGGCGGCGAGGCCGGCCCGGTGATGGCCCGCATCGACGGGCAGCTCTACGTGATGGTGTTCACCAACGCGGCCCGCGCCACCGGCGCCCGCGACACGCTCGGCGTGGGGGACGCGCGGCCGTTCTATATCTGTGACGCCAACCGCGAGCAGCTCCTGCGGGAGCTGGCGGCGGTCGGGGCGCGCGGCTTCATCGTCGACTACGACGCCCACAACGCGACCTATTCCGCGGCCGGCGAGATCCCCCAGCTGGCGGTCTGAGGTTCCTCGGCCGGCCGCAGCCTCACGCTCGATCAGGCTACGCGGGCGAGGGGTGCTCCTCGGTGCCCTTGAACGTAGCCGTCTTGGTCCGGCTCGGTCGGCCGCGCGCGCCGTGCGGCTCGCCCGCCGTGAGATCGAGATCGCGCAGCCTGCGATACGCCGCCGCCTCGATGCTGCGGGCGACTCGCGCCACCAGCCGGAGGAAGCTCGAGAACAGGCCCCGGCCGCCGAACATCGAGCCCGGTGTCGTCGCCCCTCCGGCCTCGGGGGCGCCGCTCGGCCCGGGAGTCACATCGATGAGATGACCTTCCGCATCACGTCGGGTCTTATCGTCCATCGCGCATACCCCTTTCTGAAGACGAGAGATAAATCCCCTCTGGGGGCACGCAAGCGCCGCCCCTCTGGAGTGAGTGCGGAGAGGTGGTCATCGGATTAGCGCGGGCTGGGGCGGCCGAAGCGGCGTTCGAGGGCCTTGCGGAGGGGCTCGATGGCGCTCGGTAGATCGGTGGGGAGGCGGCCGCTCCGCGCCGCCTTGATGCCGCCGAGCCCGGCGAGGTTGCCGGCGAAGTGGATGGAGACGTCGGGTGCGCCGCCGGCGGGGCGCACGAGGCTGCCTTCGAGGAGGGCACCCTGGGTGAGGGGCTGGGCGAGCGAGAGGAGGGTCTGTTGCCAGCCCGTGGTGCGCGGCAGGTGCTCGGGGTCGAGGACGCGGAGGTGGAAGCGGAGCTGCACGGCGCCGTCTTCACGGACGAGGCCGTCGCCGACGAGGGTGCCGCCCGGCAGGCTGATGGTGTAGCGCTCGAGCTGGAGCCGGTCGGGGCCGATGCGGGCCGTGGCGGTGCCTTCGCTGAAGGGGATGTACTGGGCGCGGCCATGCACCTCGGCGAGGTCGAGGGTGCCGCGGGGGCCGTCCTTGGTGAGGCGGCCGGTGATGTGGGCGCGGCCGGACAGCTCGAAGGGGAGGGCGTCGCGCCGCAGGGCGGACCAGGAGACGTCCTTCAGGTCGGCCACGACCCGGCCGCTCTGGTCGGTCACGTCGAGCCGGCCCGAGAGCGCCAGGGAGCCGGTGACGGGTTGGACGGTGAGGTTCACGGCGAGCGCGTCGAGCGGGCCGGTGATGCGGCCGCTGGCGCGCAGGGGGCCGGCGGGGTCGAGCTTGTCGGCGACCCAGCGGGCCTCGCCGGGGGCCACGGTGAGCCGGTCGATCTTGAGGTCGAGGCGGCGGCCGGCCAGCGTGGCGGCGCCGGCGAGCTGGCTGTCGCCGAGGTCCAGGGTGGCGCGCTCGACCGCGACGGCGTCGTCGGTGAGGCGGGCCTGGCCCTGCATGCGGAGCGGCCGCTCACCCTCGGGGCCGATGTAGCGGGCGGTGAGGGTGCGGAGGTCGATGGTGCGGCGCGCGCCGAGGTGCATCTGGCCGCGGGCGGAGATGGACTCGAGCCGGCGCGCGTTGCCCCCGGGCCGGGCCTCGTTCTTCGCCTGGGCCTTGGCGGGGCGCGACTGCCAGTGGATGCGACCGTCCTCGATGGCCACCTCCGAGAAGGTGATCTCGGTGGGCGGGCCCTCGCTCTCGCGGACCAGGGTGCTGACGTTGAGCCGCCCGTGGCCGTCCTCGACGAGCCGCAGCTCGGGGCTCACGAGGCCGAGGCGGCCGATGCGGCGCCGGCCGAGGAGGAGATCGATCGGGTTGTAGCGCACGGCCACGGTGCGGGCGCGCGCCACGAGGTCCCCGTGGGCGTCGCGCACGGCGACGTCGTGGAGCAGGAGGCCCTGGAGGATCGAGCCCCCCATGGCGCCGATCTCCACCCGGCCGTTGAGGCTCTGCGAGGCCGCCCGGTCGATCTGGCGGCGCACGAAGGCCTGGCCCGAGGCGCTGCGCAGCCACAGGAGCGTGCCGCCGAACGCGAGCACGACGAGGAAGATGAGGGAGAAGAGACCGTAGGCGAGTCCTAGAACGATACGGCGCACGGTATGCCTCCTTCGCCTTGACCAGGCTGAAACAGGCAATTCACGCGCCGGTAGACTTCGTCAGGTGCGCCGCGTGTCGGTCGTGTCCTCGACGAGGTCGCGCTCCCCTTCGGCCTGGCCGGCGGTGCGGCCGATGAGATCGGGCTCGACCTCGTCGGCGTCGCGTGGGCCCTCGGCTTGTCCCGGGGTGGCGCCGGGCTCCCCGGTGGAGGTGGTGATGAGATCAGGATCGTCGGTGGGGTGTTTGCGACTCATGAGGCCGAAGATAGGTCGGCCGCGGGAGGCGGCCAGGGGCGGGGATTATGGGGTGTAGACGTTGGCGGTGCCGGGCGTGGGGGTCCGGGTGAGCTGCCAGTCGACGTCGGCGTTGTTGCTATCGGAGCCGTTGGGCTGGCGGATGAGCGAGACCTGGAGCGTGTTGCTGTCGTCCTTGGTGCGGGCGAGGGGTGTCCCTTCGACCAGGTTGAAGGTCTTGCCGGTGATGCCGGTGATGGCGGCGGCGGTGATCGAGCCCTCGTAGGACAGGGCATCGACGATGCTGTTGGTCGTCTTGTCGAGGATCAGGACGGCGTCCGGGGAGCCGTTCTGGATGTTGTCGGTGTTGTTGCGGAAGCGCAGCACCTGGGCCGCCGGATCCACGGTGACGCCATTGTTGGCGATGACGAGGTAGCTGTCCGCCGCCAGCGTGCCCGTGAGGTTGATGGTGAGGTAGTCGGCCGCCGGGTTGACGCCGCCGTTGACGAAGACCACCGCCAGGCTGCTGAGATCGATGGGCAGCGGGGTGGGGTTGTAGAGCTCGATGAACTCGGCCGAATCAGTGCCGACGTTGTCGTAGTCGAGCTCGTTGATGAGCAGGTGATCGGCGCCCACCACGATGGTGGCGGTCTGCGAGACGCCGTTGTAGGTGGCGGTGACGGTGTCGCTCGTGTTCGGCCCGCTCTGGGTATAGGTGAAGGTGGCGCTGGTCTGGTTCGGCATCACGGTGACGGTCGCCGGCACGGTGCCGCCGGTGCTGCTGAGGTTGATGGTGACGCCGCCCGCGGGGGCAGGGACGTCGAGGACCACGGTGAGGGTGCGCGAGCCGCCGGGCGGGAGGACGGCGTTGGCGGGCTGGAGGGCGGTGAGCGCCGGCTGCTCGGTGCCCTGCAGCACCCGGATCTGGGTGGTGAGCGAGACCCCGTCGAGCGTGGCGGTGAGGGTCACGCCCGGGGACACGCGGAGCGCGTCGACCAGGACGGTGGCGCTCACCTCGCCCGGCGGGACGGTGACGCCGCCGGCCGGGACCTGCAGGCTGCTCTCGTCGCTCGAGGTGAGGGCGACGACGGTCTCGGTCGTGACCGGCCGGATCAGGGTGACGGTGAGCGGCGTGGGGATGGTGAGCTGGCCCGGGCCGAGGCGCACGAAGCCGCTCGGACCAAAGGCGGCCAGCCGGCCGCGCGCCGCCACGAGATCCGCGGCGCTGCGCGGCTCCACCTTGAAGTTGGCGTTGCGCAGCTCGAGGACGCCGGTGATCTGGAGGAAGGTCTCGCCGGCCAGGGGGAAGGGCGAGGTGAGGTAGAGGAAGTCGTTGATGCGCAGCGAGCCGTCGACGACGAACTCGTTGTTGGGCGTGCTGTCGTTGCCCGCGGACGGGGGGCTCACGTCCGTGACGGTGACGTTCTGCAGCTGCACGAGGACGCCCTCGAAGGCCTCGGCGAGCGGGCCGCCGGTGGTGATGTCGGCGGCGGTGAGGGGCACGCCCGGGGCGCTCTCGGTGACGGGCTCGGGCGGCGCCTCGCTCTGCCGGGTCACCACCGTGACCGGGGGATTGTTGAGCTGGAGCTGACCGTTGAAGTTGTTGATGGTGGCGCTCAGGATGTCGACGCGGTCGCCGGCCTGGACGGTGTTGCCCTGGGCAAAGACGTAGAGGCCCGAGTAGGCGGGGCCGGCGTAGCCGGGGTCGGTCTCCTTGACCTGGAGGAAGTAGCCGGTCGCGTTGCGGGCGGTGACGAGCGCGTTGCGGAGCGCGACCGTCTGGCCCGCGGCGATGATGCCGCGCTTGACGTCATAGATGGTGCCCGGGCAGGCCTGGGAGCCGGGGTTCGGGGCCTGCGGGCAGGGATCGCAGACGTCGCCCTTGCCGTCGTTGTCGCCGTCGGCCTGGTCGGGGTTGGAGACCATGGGGCAGTTATCCTGCGCCGTGGGGTGGCCGTCGTTGTCGGGATCGCTGGGATCCACGGGGCGGCAGGTCGTGCTGTTGGCGTCGAGCGGGCAGACGTCGCAGGGATCGCCCACGCCGTCGCTGTCGAAGTCGGCCTGCGCGCCGTTGTCGAGCGGGCGCACGGGGTTGAAGACCCGCGGACAGTTGTCCTGATCGTCGGCGATGCCGTCGCCGTCGGCATCGCCCGACTGCACGGCGCCGGTGTAGACGGTGGAGCCGTTCACCGAGGCGGGCCGCGAGGGTACGCAGGTGGGCTCGTTGGTGGGCGTGTCGCAGAAGAACGAGGGGTAGGTCGAGGCGTTGGCGGTCGCGAGGTCGGCGTAGGTCCGCGAGATCTCGCTCAAGCACACGGACTTCGACGCGCCGCACACGTCGAGCGCGTCGCAGGTGCCGGCGCCCGGCAGCTGCGAGACGATGTTGGCATCGCCATAGAGCACCTTGCCGCCGCGCAGGACCAGGACCACGTCCTCGGGGTCGGCGGCGATGACGGCGCGGTGGTCGACGCGCTGCGCGCCGTTCCGGTCGCGGCTGTCGAAGATGGCGAGGTCGGCCACGAGGCCGACCTTGAGCTGGCCGATGACGTCGTCGGTGGCGGTGGCCTGGGCCGCGTTGTAGGTGGCCATGAGCCAGAGCTGCTCGTCGGTGAAGAAGCCGTCGTAGTAGGTGCGGTTGAGCGCGTCCGCGCAGCGCAGCTCGCGGAGCATGTTCATCGAGCCCGAGGCGGTCCAGTCGGTGCCGAGGGCGATGAGCACGCCGAGGCGCTGCGCCACGGGGGCCTGGGCGGTGTCGCCATAGAGGCGAATGTTCGAGCGCGGCGACCAGATGAGGGCGGTGCCTTCGGTGGCCATGAGGCCGTAGTCGGAGGGGCGGAGGGCGATGGAGTGGATGAAGGCGCTCTGCGGCTGGGTGAGATCCTGCCCGCCGTTGGCGCTCGAGCTGGCGCACAGGAACTCGTTGCGCGCCACGTCGTCGATGCCCTCGGCGATGTGGGGCAGGTAGGCGTCGTCGCCGGCGATGGCCTGGGCGGTATCGTTGAAGGAGTAGGCGCAGCTCGCGGTGAGCTGCGTGCCGCTCGAGTCGCCGAGCGGGAAGGTCTGGAAGTCGACGGCCTTCTGGGCGAGGCCCTCCTGCGTGGTGGTCCCGTCGAGGTTGCGGAGGAGGCCGCTGATGCTGCCGGAGCCCACGGTGGAGGTGGCGCCGCCCAGGACGAAGCGGAGCTCGCCCCAGCGGAGCTGATCGCCGCTGGCGCCGCCGGGAACGGTGATCTTCGTATGGCCGCGGCGGGGGATGCGCCAGTCGTGGCGCTGCTCGTAGCGCTCGCCGCTGTCCGGGCCCGGGGCGTTCTGGGTGAAGGTGATGTGATCGTGGGTGTTGATGAGGCCGGGCGAGATGACGCCCGTGGGGCAGTTGATCTGGGTGGCGCCAGCGGCGTTCGCGTCCTGGGAGCAGTCGCAGGACACGCAGGCGATCTTGCCGGCGCCGTCGACGAGCACCTGGCCGCCGCGCAGCACCTGGCCGGGGATGAGGACGGTGCCGGTGAAGAGCTGGCCGGTGCCGGTGCCGGCGGTCACTTCGCAGGCGCCGCTCGGCAGGGGCGGCCGGTTGGCCGCGGGACACTCGGTGATCTGCGGGCTCACGACACCGCCGTCGGTGCCCGTGCTGCCGTCGGTGCCCGTGCTGCCGTCGGGTCCCGTGCTGCTGTCGACGCCCGTGGTGGCGTCGATGCCCGTGCTGGCGTCAATGCCTCCATCCGCGCCTGGCGGCGGAGTGGGGCATCCGCCCAGGGTCACAAGTAGAGCGAGAAGGAACCACGGTCTGCGGATGCTGAGCATGGCCCCAGTGTCGGAGCGAATGTCGTCTGGGGTCAACCCGTTTTGCGGGCGGAAGCTCTCTTTTTTAGCCGGGGGTGGGTCATTCGGTGGGCTTGCAGAGGATGCGTTCGGTGCCGCGCACGCACTCCTCCGCCAGGGCGGCGATGTCGACCCGCTGCTCGACCGCCTCCACGTCGGCGAGGCGGGCGCGGATCTCGGGGTGCTCGGGGACGAACATGGAGCAGGCGTCCTCGTAGGGCTCGATGGAGCGGTCGTAGGTGCCGATGCGGCGGGCCAGGGCGACGGTCTCCACCTTGTCGTGGGCGATGAGGGGACGGAGGACGAGTAGGCCGGCGGCGGCCTCGATGGCGGTGAGGTTCTCGAGCGTCTGCGAGGCGACCTGGGCGAGGGCCTCGCCGGTGACCAGGGCCAGGGCGCCGCGCTCCTTCGCGAGGCGGGTGGCGACGCGCATCATCATGCGGCGGTAGAGCACCACGGCGAGGCGGGGTTCGCCGGCGTCGCGCAGCGCCTTCTGGGCCGCGGTGAAGGGCACCACGCGCAGCTCGATGCCCCCCTGCCAGCGGCTGAGGAGGCTGGCGAGCCCCCGCACCTTCTCTTTGGTGCGATCGCCCGTGTATGGGAAGGAATGGAAGTAGGTCGCCGCCAGGTGGCAGCCGCGTTTCATGGCCATCCAGCCGGCCACGGGGGAGTCGATGCCGCCCGACAGGAGCAGGTCGGCCTTGCCCGTGGCGCCGACCGGGAGCCCCCCCGGTGCGGCGATGACGCGGGCATAGACGAACGCGTGCTCGTAGCCGACCTCGATGCCGACGACGAGATCCGGCTCGTGGACGTCGACGCGCAGGCCGGTGGCCTGGAACACCGCGCCCCCGACCTGTCGCGCCAGCTCCGGGGAGGCCGGCAGGAAGCGCTTGTCGGCGCGGCGCGCCTCGACCTTGAAGCTCGGCGGGTTCTTTCCGGGCCAGGCGGCGATGGCCGCCCGGGTCTCGGCGAGCGCGGCCTGGGTGATGGCCCCGAGGTCGCGCTCGACCACCCGCACCGGCGACAGCGAGGTGAGCCCGAAGACGCGCGACAGGGCGGCGAGGGCCGGCTCGGGATCGCTGCTCTCCAACCCTGACGCCGCAGCGTCCGGCAGCCAGACGAGGATGCGCCCGTGGCCGCGCTCCACCCGGGCCCCGAGCGGCGCCACGGCGTCGCGCATGTTGTCGACGAGCCGTTTGACGAACGCCGGGCGGTTGCCCTTCTTGAGGAAGATCTCGCCGAAGCGGCAGAGGATGGCGTGACGGCTCATAGATCGCGGAGCGCCTGGGTGAGGGCGGCCAGGGCCTGGTCGATCTCGGCCGCGGTGGTGTGGCGGGAGAAAGAGAAGCGCAGGACGCCCACGTCATCGGGGACGCCGACCGCGCGCAGCACGTGGCTCGGCCTCTTGTCGCGGGCGGCGCAGGCGCTCCCCGCGGAGACGTAGACGCCGTGCGCCTCGAGCGCGTGGAGGAGCGGCTCGGCCGCCACGCCCGGGAAGCCGAGCGACACGATGTGCGGCGCCGCGTTCGCCGGATCGACCGTCGGGCGGACCGTCGGCATCACGCGCCCCACGCCGGCCAGGAGCCGCTCGCGCAGCGCGGTCAGGTGCTCGCGCGCCCCCGGCAGCGCGGCCACGGCCAGGGTCGCGGCGCGGCCGAGGCCGACGATGCCCGGCATCCCCTGCGTCCCCGGCCGCACACCTTGCTCCTGGCCGCCCCCCACCGCGAGCGGCGTCACCGCCGCACCGCGCCGCAGCCACAGCGCCCCGGCCCCCTTGGGCCCATGAATCTTGTGCGCCGACACCGCCAACGAATCGATGGGCCCAGCGCCCACGCGCAGAGGGAGCTTCCCCAGGGCCTGCACCGCGTCCACGTGGAAGTGGGCCCGCGGCGCGACCTGCTTGACCCGGCGCGCCGCCTCGAAGACCGGCTGCACGGTCCCGAGCTCGTTCGAGACCATCATGAGCGTCACGACCGCCGTCTCCGGCCGCACCGCGCGCTCGAGCGCCTCGACATCGATCACCCCATTCGCGTCCGGCGCGACCTCGGTGACCTCGAAGCCCTGCTCGCCGAGGCGACGCGCGAGGTCGAGCACCGAAGGATGCTCGATGGCCGAGACCACGAGGTGCCGGCCGCGCGAGCGCTCGGCCACGCCCCGCACCGCGATGGTGTTGGCCTCGGTCCCCCCCGAAGTGAAGTACACATCGCGCGCCTCCGCCCCGAGCGCCCGCGCCAGCTCGGCGCGCGCCTCCTCGAGCCGCCGCGCCGCCGCGATGCCGAGTCGATGAGCAGACGAGGGATTGCCAAAGTCCTCCCTCATGACCGTCACCATGGCCTCGACCACGGCGTCGTCCACCCGCGTCGTGGCCGCGTTGTCGAGGTAGATGGAAAGCTCACCCGTGTTCATGGTGGGCTTCTATATCACGCCCGATTCCGCCCCCAAGCCCGACCCAGCACCGCCACGGCTCCCCACAAAGCGAGCGCCCTCGCAGCCAGGAGGGCAGTGGATTCATTAGATCGGAGGCCCCGGAGGCGCCCCCGACCCCCTCGCCCCTGGCACATGCAGCCGCGGCTCCCGCAAGAACAGCGCGACCTCACGGTCGATCTGCGCCTGCAGCGCCGTGAGCCCCGCGCCCTTGCGCCCCTGCAGCGCCCGCTGCACCTCCTCGACGCCGGCCCAGGCCACCGCCTTGACCTCGGAGGGGGCCGCCGCGTCCATCGCCAGGCGCATGAGCCGCTCCGCGACCTCCGATTGCACGACCCCCGCCAGCTCCATCGCCCCGCCGCGCGCCTCCGCCGCCCCCGGGCCCTTGCCCTTCCCTTGATCTTTCCCCTTCCCCGCGGGGCCCTGCGCAAACGTCGCCCGCACCAGCGCCGTCACCACCTCCGTGGCCCCGAGCGCCGCCGCGTCCATGTGCTGGATCGTGACCAGCCGCTCGAGCCGCTCCCGATCGAGCAGCCCCCCCACGACGATCTCGACCACCGCCCGCGCCCCATCCCCGGGACTGAACAGATACCCCGCCGAGGAGTCGAAGCGCTCCGGGCTCGGGGACACGTTCTCCGGCGGTGCCAGGGAGCGCCACAGCTCCGGACTGACGTCGAGGGCCGCCGGCGCGAGGGCCCCGAGCAAGAGCCCCAGCGCCTGACGCTGGCTCGCCGCCGGCCACACCTCCACGGGCCTCTGCCCATCGCCCTGGAGCGCCAGGGCGATACGCGCGCCGCCGACGACGTTCACCGCCGCGCCGAGCGCATACTGATGGAACAGGTACACGAGGGGAAACCGCGTGGCCAGCATCGACCACGGCTCGCGGCGTCGCAGCGTGGCGGCGCCATAATGCTGGAGCAGCGCCGCGCGCACCGGCAGCACCTCCGCGAGCCAGGTCACGGGATCCGGGCCATCGTCGTACGGGTTCCAGCGCGGATCCTGGTAATGGCTCCAGAAGATCCCGCGGCCGACCGCGCGCTCCACGATCCCATCGAGCCGCGCCTGCTCCTCGGCGCCGCCGGCGCCCGGGAGGCCCTCGCTGTAGCCCCACTCGATGGCGAACTTGTCATAGCTGCCGACGCCCTGCATGTAGGCGTCGCCGAGATCCGGCGAGCCGTCCGGTCGCAGCCGGATGCGCGGCGCGTAATAGTCCATCACCGAGCCGCGCCCATAGGTGCTGGCGGCGAAGTTGTGATCCAGCCCGAGCACGTGGCCGACCTCGTGGCTCGTGAGCAGCGCCAGGCGGCGGGCGGTGAGATCCTCGGCCGGGTGCTGCGGATCGAGCGTCTCGAGGCCGGCAAAGGCATCGGCCGCCACCTGCGGGCCCTGACCGCGCGCGCCGGCGCTGGGCTGCAGGATCTGCCAGTAGTTGTCGACCGTGCGCATACGGTGCGAGTCGAGCTGGACGACGGCGTGCAGGATCTCGCCGGTGCGTGGATCGACGTGCGTCTCCCCGACGGACCAGCCGCGCCCGGCCCGGTGCGTCCACTGGACGGTGGAGTAGCGCATGTCCAGGGGATCGGCGCCTTCGGGCAGGTCCTCGACCCGGAGCGCGTCCTTGAAACCGGCCTGGGCAAAGGCCTCGTTCCACCACAGGATCCCGCGCCGCACGGCGGTGCGGAGGGGCTCGGGGATGGCGCGATCGAGATAGAAGACGATGGGCTTTTGCGGCTCGCTCACCGCGGCCCGGGGATCCTTCTTTTGCAGGCGCCAGCGCTCGATGAAGGCCCGCTCGAGGGGGCGGTCGAAGGGCTGCGAGAAATCCTCGAAGCGCAGGCTCACGAAACCGACGCGTGGGTCGCGCTCGCGCGGCTTGAAGCCGGGCTCGGGGAGCGCGACCAGCGACTGGTGCTGCCGCACGGTGAGGGCGCGGGACTCGGGCTGGTTGAGTTCGCTCCTCGTGGAGGAGGAGGTGAAGGTGAGGAGGGCCTCGAGCTCGGTGTTGAGCGGGAAGGTGCGGGTGTGCTCGAGGTCCACCGCGCTGCGGGTGTCGTCGAGCCGCCAGTCCACGCGGTCGCCATTCGCGGCGTTCGCGCGGCGCGGCGACGGTCCTCCGGGCGCGCGCTCGGGGTGTTGGATTTGTCCGATGAGGTCGAAGGCGTCGCGGATGAGGAGCGGGGTGGCATCGCAGAGGACCGTGCCGTCCTGCTCGGCCTCGACCGGCAGGGCGGCCAGCACCGAGGTGGGGAAGCTCAGCTCGACCGAGCGCTCGAGCACGGAGGGCCCGCCGGTGGCGCGGAAGACGTCGTTCTCGACCACGAACAAGACGCGCGGTCCGACGCGCTGAAAGCGCGCCACGCTGCTGCGGTTGCCGAAGCTGCTGCGGTCGGCCATGAGATCGGTCGAGCCGATGCCGCTGCCGAGGGCGGTGAAATAGAGGAGCCGCTTGCCGAGGAGCGCGGGCGAGAGCTCGAGCAGGAGCGCGCCCTTCTTCGGATCCCAGTAGAAGGGGATGAGGCCCTCGGTCCGCTTGAGCGTCGCGGTGCGGGCCGCGATGGTCACGCTCGCGGCCGCCGGGGAGGCACTGCCAGGGTCGCGGGGCGCGGCCAGGGCTCGGCCTTGGGCCCAGGACAGCAGGAGGCATCCGACCATGCACAGTGCGCGGCAGCTTGTCGTCATCGTCGTCTTGGGCTCGGACCTCGGTGGGGCGCCAACCTGTGCAGCGGGGTACGACGCCGTACAACGCTCGTCCGCAATCATGGGCGGATGCCAGGGACTGTCAAATTCGGGTCGGCCGGGTCGGCCGCCTCGGCGAAACGGCAGAAGAGCAACGCCCCTCCCGGAGGTGCCCCGGTCTGCCTCTCTGCCTGTATGTGGCGCGGTCCGGTGGGCGGTGGTTGAATGCCGGCCATGAAGCGGTCGCATGGGCGCTGGCGCGCGTTCCTCCAGTCCGGTCTCTCGCGGATCGGCGCGCACTGGAAGAGCGTGCTGCTCGGGAACGAAGAGCTCGGGGCCGAGCGCGGGGTGGCCGAGCGGGCGCGCGCGAGAGAGTTCGCCCGCTGGGCGGCCGAGCTGCGCGGCGGCGTGGCCAAGCTGGCGCAGCTCCAGGCCTACCTCGAAGGTCCGGCGGCCATGGATCGGGAGGCCCGCGAGGCGCTCGGGCAGCTGTGGGATCGCGCGCCGGGCGAGTCGCCCGAGGCGGTGCGGCGAGTGATCCTGGAGGATCTCGGCGCCCCGCCCGAGCAGCTCTTCGCCCGCTGGACGGACGAGCCGATGGCCGCGGCCTCGCTCGGTCAGGTGCACGCCGCCGAGTCGCACGAGGGCGCCAAGCTGGCGGTCAAGGTGCAGTACCCCGACGTGGCCGACGCGCTGCGTGACGATCTCGAGTCCGGCGCCCTGGTGCGCCAGCTGGTCGGCGCCGAGGTGGGGCACGCCCTATCGGCCGAGGCCGCGGCGGCGCTGCGTGAGCGCATCCTCGGCGAGCTCGACTATCGCGCCGAGGCCGAGTACCTGGAGCTCTTCCGCCGCGCCCTGGCCGGCGACGCGCGCATCGTCATCCCGCGCGTCTACCCCGCGCTGTCGTCGGCGCGGGTGCTCACGATGGAGCGGCTCGAGGGTCGCCCCCTGCCGGCGTTCGCCGCCACCGCCGGGCCGGCGGCGCGCAACGCGGCGGCGCGCACGTTGTTCCTGTTCGCCTGGGGCGGTCCGCTCCGCCACGGCCTGGTCAACGCCGATCCCAACCCGGGCAACTACCTCATCCTCGATCCGCCCGGGCGGGTCGGCTTCCTCGACTTCGGCTGCGTGGTGCGGCTCGACGAGGCGCTCGCCCGGGAGGATCGCCGGTTATGGATGTCGGTCATCCACCGCGACGGCGAGACGCTGCGCCATGCCTTCCATCGCCAGGGGCTGGTGGGCGACGCCGCCGCGCTCGATGGGGCCGCGTACCGCGCCTGGGAGCGGCACCTCGCCGGGCCGTTCCTGACCCGCGGCGAGTACACGCTCGAGCCCGAGCACGTGCGCGAGCTCGTGCGCCTGACCGGCCTCCTCGTGCGCAACCGCGGCCTCGAGCTGCCGCCCAGGTCGCTCCTCTTGTGGCGCCAGCGGCTCGGAGCCTTGTCGGTCATCGCCGCGCTGCGCCCACGCCTCGACTTCCGCGCCGCGCTCGCCGAGCTGCTCGATGACGGCCACCACCCGCAGCCGCTCATCGAACGCTATCCTTAGCTGAAACACCACGTTCGTCGTGTCCCGGCTTGGAAGTAGACCCCGCTGCGGGATGATACAGTGGCACGGTCGCCCTCGAGGACACGCGCCATGATCGACATCCGGAGGATCTTCGACTGGCTGGTGGACGGCGCCCCCGGCGCCACGAACGCGGCGCAGGTGGTCGGCCGTGTCAGCGAGGAGCTCGCCGCCGCCGGGATCCCTCTCGACCGCGCCGCGGCCTACGTCTGCACGCTGCACCCGCACATCCGGGGCAGGAGCTTTCTCTGGCGGCGCGGGGACGAGGTCCAGATCATCGAAGCCCCCTACGAGTACTTCCACTCCCCCGAGTTCCTCAACAGCCCCGTGGCGGCCGTGTTCCGGACCGGGCAGCTCCTGCGCCGGCGGCTCACCGATGCCGATTCACCCCATGATTTCCCCATCCTCGATGAGCTCGCCGCGGACGGCGTGACCGACTACCTGGTCGGCCCGCTCCGCTTCCTCAGCGGCGAGGTGCACGCCGTCACCTTCGCGACCCGGGATCCCGACGGATTCACCGCCGACCACATCGCGGCGTTCACGGATCTCTTGCGTCCCCTCGCGCGCATCGCCGAGATCCTGGCGCTGAGCCGGACGGCGGTGAACCTGCTCAACACGTATGTCGGGCGCGACGCGGGCGAGCGCATCATCGCCGGCAAGATCCACCTCGGCGACACCGAGACCATCCGCGCCGCCCTCTGGTGCTCGGATCTGCGAGGTTTCACCGCGCTCGCGGGCGCCGTCGAGCCTCCCACCCTGATCCGCACGTTGAACGATCTCTTCGAGTGCCAGGTGAGCGCCATTCAGCGCCACGGTGGCGAGGTGCTCAAGTTCATCGGCGACGGCCTCCTCGCCATCTTCCCCGTCCATGACGCGTCCCCGACGCCGCCCGGGCTCTGCGCCGCGGCCCTCGACGCCGCCGGCGACGCGTTCGAGGCGGTGCGTGCGCTCAACCGAGTGCGCATCACCCGCGGCGAGCCGTCCCTCCGGCTCGGCCTGGCCCTCCACTTCGGCGACGTCTCCTACGGCAACATCGGCGGCGCCAGCCGCCTCGATTTCACCTGCATCGGCCCCGCGGTGAACCTGGTCTCGCGCCTGGAGGGCCTGACCGGCCGGCTCGGGCGACCGCTGGTGGTGAGTTCGGCCTTCGCGGAGCTCGCGCAGCGTCCCATGACCGCGCTCGGCACGTTCGAGCTCAAAGGCGTCGCCGAACCCCAAGCGGTCTTTGGCCCGTCGGAAGGACAGCCGCTCGCCGCCTGGTAGTCGAGCGCCGCCGACGGTATCCGTAGGAATCAACTCAGCCGAGATCACCTCGGGGGACTCGCCGGCCCTTCCGCCTTGCCTTATGCTGGTCTCAATGACTCTTCCCATCGTCTCGGAGCCGGTTCCCCTGATCACCGATGCCGACGGTGTAGTGCGCGTGGGGGGGACGCGAGTGACCCTGGACACCGTGGTCGAAGCCTTCCAGGAGGGCGCCACGGCGGAAGAGATCGTGCAGCAATACGCCTCTCTTGAGCTGGCCGACGTCTACGCGACCATCTCGTATTACTTGCGCCATCAGACGGAAGTCGAAGCGTACCTGCGAGGACGGCGCGCGGAGGCCGAGGTCTTGCGCGAACAGATCGGACGACAAACCGGGCAGGCCGGATTGCGACAGCGGCTGCTGGCGCGGCGTCGGATCTCCTGACGCCGGTCCTGGACGCTGCCGTGCTGCGTTTTTTCGCCGACGAGAATTTCAATCATGACATTCTCCGCGGCCTGCTGCGGCGCCAGCCCGACATCGACATCGTCCGGGTACAGGACGTCCAGCTGCGGGGCGCGGATGATCCAACAGTGCTCGAATGGGCGGCACGTGAGGGGCGCATCCTGCTCACGCACGACGTGAACACGGTGACGCGGTATGCGCTGGAGCGGGTCGCCGCAGGGCGACCCATGCCGGGCGTCTTCGAGATCGCCCACCGGCCCCCATCGGGGCCGTGATCGAGGATCTTCTCCTCATCGTGGAGTGTAGCCGGCAAGAGGAGTGGGCCGGCCGGATCTACTTCCTTCCGCTGTGACTCCGAATCTGCGGTGGAGGCTTCGGCGGCGAGCTCGAGCTCACCCGCTCCTGGGGCGGACATGCGGTTCGTGCATGGGCATGGCTCTCTTCACACCCAGCGCCGCACCGAGCCCATCGTGAGCCAGGCGCCGCCCACGAAGCGCTGCTCGATGTCGACCAGCGTGGCGTGCAGCATGAGCGCCGCCAACGTATCGGGCGGGGCCACGCGGCGCAAAAGCGCCGAGCCATTGGCGGCCAGCGCCACCATGCCCCCATCGCGCACCGCGCGCACGCACTCGCGCAACACCACGCTCTCCGACGACGGTAGCCCCGCCAGACACACGGCGTCGAGGCTGGCATCGGCAAAAGGCAGCGCCGTGAGATCCGCGGCCACCTGCGGTGGACCCTTCTTGCGTCGCCGCGGCGCCTGCTCCACCACGGTCACGCGCACGTTGCGCTGCGCCAGCCAGCGCCCGAGATCGTAGCCGCTCACCAGCACCGGGCCGCTGCGACCGACCCGCAGATCCAGCTCATCGAGGAAGATGCGCCCCACCGGCCCGCTTCCCAGGCCGAGCACGCTACCGATGGTTCCCAGCATCGCGTCGGATCAGCGACTACGGGAGGAGGAGGTGAGCGTGGTGCGAGAGGACCCGTGCCGGTGGTGCCCGATGTGCGCGGCCACCGGCCGGCGCTTGCCGCCCGACTTGCTGCGCATGGCCAGCACGGTGTGGCTCGGCCGGTTGTGCAGCGCCAGCCAGTCGGTGTGCTCGTTCAGGCGCTCGCGCGGCTCGCCGAGGCGCAGGTACTCGCAGCGCGGCTCGTCGAGGTGCGGGGTGGCCTTGAGGCGCCACCACTGCTGCTCGGCGAGGTCCTTGAAGTTGAAGTAGCTCTCGACGAAGAAGTCGAGCTTGTGCTGCTTGATGGCGCCCCCCTGGTCATCGGCGCGCAGGCAGCCGTCGTGGCGCGTGCCGTCGGGCAGCACCATGCCCACGATCTCGGGCACGTAGATGGTCGCGCCGATCGGGATGTAACGCGGATCCACCGCCACGGAGCGGAACGGCTCGAGCGGGCGCGACTGCACGCCGCGGCCCAGCGGATGGCTCTCGGGATCGAGCACCGCGAAGCAGGTGCCGATGCCGTAACCGCAGGTGCCGTCGTAGTTGATGAGGCGCCCATCCCGCAAGACGCCCGTGCCCTCGAGCCGCAGCTCGAACACGAAGGCCGAGGGGTAGCGCCCGAGCCAGAAGCCGTGGCGGTCATAGACATCGGTGTCGTACGGCTCGTTGGCGTACTCCGACTCGTAGGCCAGCCAGTAGAAGGAGAGGCGGAACCCATCCTTCTCTCCCACGGGGTAACCGCAGCATTCCTTGACCTTGGTGGCGACCGGCAGCTTGGCCGGCAGCTCATCGCCGTCCGAGGTGAGCAGTCCTTTGTCGAGGAGCGATTCCGGCGAGGTCTCCGGCGGCGTATCGGCCAGGGCCTGCGCCCCGGCGGTCATGCAGCACAGTGCAGCGACGAGAGAGAGTCGAGACGGTTGAGCGAGAAGCACCCGCTCATGGTACCCGAGCAGGCGGGCAAGGGCAATCGCGACTCGACGGTAAAGCGACGCCCAAGACCCACCAAGACCGCAGGGCTCCGACGGGATATCGGCAGGTCGGCCGCGGAGGCATTCCGAGCTTCTCTCTCTGCTCAGCTCAGGACGCTCCCACCCGGCGCGCGCGCCAGGTCCGGGTGCCGATCAGCACGAGCGCGACCAGCCCCACCGCTCCGAGCGCGATGAGCAGCGGAAACACCTCCACGAGATACCGCTGGTTCACGAAGTTGGGCACCGCGAAGCTGTGCAGGAGGCTCCGCGCCGCCACCGCCGACGCCAACACCGCCAGGAGGTGCCGCTCCCCGCGCCGTACGAGCACGAGCACGCCGAGCAGCGCCAGGACATAGAGGGTCTTGTCCCAGACCCCGAACATCCAGTGACGGTCCGTCAGACCGAGCGAGGGGATCCGCCACGGCAGCTCTCCCGGAAGCGGCGGGCTCCACAGCCGCACAATCCGGCGCGCGGGCAAGACCACCAGCGTCCGCAGCGGCGCGCGCCGCCACCGTTCCCGGGCCAGCGCGACGAACTCGCGATCGACCTCCGGCACCAGGCCGAGCCGCCCGGCGCGGTCGAGGAGCGTGGCGACCCGGCGCTGCTCCTCCTCGCTGTCGTACATCGCCGGTATCAGCAGCCCCGGCGTACTCGACGAAAACGGGAGGCGAAACACGAGGTGCACGCTGAGGTACGACTCGCCCGGCTCCGCGGTGCACCAGGTCCGCATCCACTGCATGGCGCCCGTCGGGAGCGGCTGTCCATCCTGGGCCGGCCACTCGGTCCCTTCAATATAAGGCGCGCCGAACTGGATCCAGTTGCGCACCGGCCAGGGGAGCACCACCAGGGTCGTGACCAGCGCGAAGGTGCCCATGAGCCGCCACCGCTGCCGCCGCACCGGCGTCGCCCACAAGGCCAGCGCCACCGCGGGCAGGAGGGTCACCGCATCCAGGCGGACGAGCTGCGCCGCCCCCGCCGCCACACCCGCCAGCGCCACCGCGCCGAGCGACCCGCGCTGCCCCGCGCGCAACGCCAGCCACAGCTCGAGCGTGAGGAGGAAGGTGGCCAGCGATTCGCTCAGCGCATAGCAGGACAGACGAAAGAGGAGCGGGCAGCCAAGGCACGCCACGAGCGCCACCCAGGCCGCCTTGGGCCATCCGCGATCCCGCAAGAGCAGCCACACCAGCACCGCGATCCCAAGGTCGAGGAGCACGTTGGCGCGCGTCGCGCGCAAGACATGGTCCTTCTGTGGAAGGGGGCCGCGATCCACCAGGAAGGCGAGGAACAGCGGGTAGCCGGGCAGGCGCGAGTGGGTGAGCTGCGCCGGGGGCAGCGCGAACGCCAGGCGCCCATCGCGCCACAGCTCCTGGGCCAGCAAGTAATACTGTTCGCCGTCGGGGGAAGAGGAATGGAAGCGGTCCACGATCGCCAGGCGGAAGGCGAGCCCGAGCCCGAGCACCCCGAGCAGGACCGCGAGGAGGATCGCCTTCCGGCGCCGCATCATGGCGCGAGTGTCGCCGCTCGGGCCCGGCGTGCGCAATGCCCGCCGACCCGCGCCGCGCCCTTCGTCGCAAGGTCCGCGGGCCCAGCCGCCTCAGCAAGGATCAGCGCGGCGTCGTCGGGCCGGTCGGGGGCAACGTCGGACTCGCGCCCGGCGAGCTCAGCCCGGGGCCGGGGGATGCCGTGGAGCCAGGTCCGGTCAACGTTCCCGTGCCGCTGCCCGAGGTGCTTCCCAGGCCCGGCGTCCCGATGTCCGGCGTCACGGTCCGCGGGCTCAACGTCCGCGTGTCCGGCGCCACCGTGCCGGGCGTGGTGTAGGTCCCGGGCGCGGTCGTCTCCGTCCCGAACGTGCCCGCGGTGCCCGGCGTCGTGTAGGTGTTCGGCTGGGTATACAAGTTGGTGCCCGTCCCCGTACCCATGCTCGGCCCGGTCGGGAGCTGGTTGATGGTCCCCGTGCCGAGAGCAGAGCCAGGCGTGGGCAGACAGTTGCCGCGCGCGTCCATGCCGTAGAGGCAGGCAGGAGAGGATGGCGTGCTCGTGCCGGTGCTCATGCCCGTGCCAGGGGTCGACGGGCCGGTCGGCAGGGATGGATTCGGGCTGGCCCCGGGACCGCCGGGGGCACCAGGGAGCGATGGAGTCTGCGCCCATGCCACGGAGAGCCCGAGCGACCCTCCGAGCACGCCGGCGCAGAGAAGCTGGACGAGCCTGCGCGACATGATTCCTCCTTAAACACCACGTGCTGTACCCCTCAGGCAGTGCATCGGGTATTCCAGCCGCCGACCCGCCTCGGCGGCCGATCCATTCTTGTCGCGTCGGCCTTGTCTCGTCGGGGGCGGCGCGGCAACATCCGCCCATGCTGCCGTCTGGTCCCACTCGCCCCGCCCGACGCCGCCCCGAAGTGTTGGCGCCGGCCGGGGACCTCGCCTCCCTGCGCGCCGCCCTGGCCGCCGGCGCCGACGCCGTCTACTTCGGCCTCGATGCGGGCTTCAACGCCCGCGCCCGCGCCGCGAACTTCTCCAGCACGAACCTCGCCGAGACCATCGCGCTCATCCACCGCGCCGGGGCGCGCGCCTACCTCGCGCTCAACACCCTCGTCTTCGAGCGTGAGCTCGGCCTCGTAGAGGACATCCTGCGGCGCGTCGCCGCCGCGGGCACGGACGCGATCATCGTCCAGGATCCGGCCGTGGCGCTCCTCGCCGCGGCCGTCTGCCCCACGCTCGAGGTGCACGCGAGCACGCAGATGACGGTGTCGAGCGCCGAAGGCGCGGCCTTTGCCGCCGGCCTGGGGGTGCGCCGGGTGGTGCTCCCGCGCGAGCTGTCGGTGGCCGAGATCCGGCGCCTGGCCGAGGCCACCGATCTCGAGCTCGAAGTGTTCATCCACGGCGCGCTGTGCGTGTCGTGGAGCGGCCAGTGCCTGACCAGCGAAGCCTGGGGCGGGCGCTCCGCCAACCGGGGGCAATGCGCCCAATCGTGCCGCCTGCCGTACGACCTCCTGGTCGATGGCGGGGAGCGCGACCTCGGGGATGTCCGGTACCTCCTCAGCCCCAAGGATCTGGCCGGGGTGCGCGCGGTCGAGGCGCTCCTCGACATCGGCGTGCACGGGCTCAAGATCGAGGGACGGCAAAAAGGCCCGCAGTACGTCGCCACGGCCGTGACCGGCTATCGCCACTGGGTCGACGCGCTGGCCGCGAGCCCGACCGCGACCGCCACCCCGGCCGACGAGACGGCGCTCGCCCACGACCTGAACGCCATGGCGCTCTCCTACACCCGCGGTTTCAGCGACGGGTTCCTGGCCGGCTCGGATCATCAGACGCTCGTCGAAGGGCGCTTCCCCAAGCACCGCGGCCTCTACCTGGGTCGCGTGCGCGAGGTCCGCGGCACCCAGGTCGTGATCGCGCGCGCGGCGCGACCCGGTAGCCTGGGCGGGCTCGGGCTCGATGACGCAGGGGCGCCACAGGCGCCCGTGGGCACAGTGGCATCGCCCCTCAAGGGGCTATCCCACCTGGCGAGCGTGGCCAGCTGGGCGGGTGAGGGGGATCCAGAAGAGGCGGCGGACAGTTCCGTGCCTCCCCCGGTGGCGATTCGACCGGGCATGGGGGTGGTCTTCGATGACGGGCAGCCCGAGACCGAGGAGGTGGGGGGGCCCGTGTTCCAGGTAGAAGAAGAGGGCGACCGGGTCGTGCTCGGTTTCGGCCGTCACACCCAGGGCCCGCGGTCTCCCGGCGCGCAGGGGCCGGACCTGCGGCGGGTGCGGCCGGGACAGCGCGTGTGGGTGACGAGCGATCCCGCGCTCGCGCGCCCGACCGAGCGGCTGGTCGAGGGACCCGAGCCCGAAGGCCGCATCGCGCTCGGCCTCGTGGTCTCGGGAGCGGCGGGCCAGCCGCTGCGAGTGCGGGCCCGAATCCTCTCCCGCGGCACGGGCCCCGCGGCTCGCACGCCGGAGGCGCCGGAGTGCACGGTCGAGAGCGAGGCCCTCCTCACACCCTCCGACGGGGCCGGGCTCGACCCTGCGCTCCTCGCTGCCAAGCTGGGGGCGCTCGGCGGCACGCCCTTCCGGATCGCGCCAACGGACCGCGGCGCCCCCCAGACCCACGACGCCGGCCAGACCCCCGAGGCGACCCACGCCATCGACACGAGCGCCCTCGCACCCGGGCTCCACCTCCCGGTGTCCGAGCTCAAGCGCATGCGCCGCCGCATCGTCGAGCAGCTCCTGCCCGTGATCGAGCGGGGACCGGCCCATGAAGTGACCCCGGGGCCGCAGCTCGAACGCCTGCACGAGGCGGCCCGGGCGCGTGAATCCGAGCGCGCCGCGATGCGCCCCGAGGTGCCGCGCCGCCCCCCCACGCTCGTCCCTCTCTGCCGCACCGACGGCCAGCTCGCGGCCGTGATCGCCGCCGATCGCGCCGCCTACCCCGAAGTGGAGCTCGACTGGATGGAGATGGTGGGGCTCGGACGCGCCGTGGAGCGGGCCCGCGCGGCCGGGCTCGCCATCACCATCGCCACCCCGCGCGTGCAAAAACCCGGCGAGGAAGGCTACGACGCCCGCATCGCCCGCCTCGCACCCGACGGCGTGCTCGTGCGCCACTGGGGCGCCGTCATGCACTTCGCCTCCGCCCAGGCGCTGCCCAACCGGCCCAAGCTCCACGGCGACTTCTCGCTCAACGTCACCAACGCCCTCACCGCCCATCACCTCCTCGATCTCGGACTCGACTCCCTCACCGCCGCCCACGACCTCGACGCCGCGCAGCTCTTCGACCTCCTCGCCGCGGCGCCCGCCCGCCGCTTCACCATCGTCGTGCACCACCATGTCCCCACCTTCCACACCGAGCACTGCGTCTACTCGCACCTCCTCTCGCACGGCCGCGATCACCGCAGCTGCGGCCGGCCCTGCGAACGGCACGAGGTCGCGCTGCGCGACCGCGAGGGCCTCGTGCACCCCGTGGTGGTCGACGTCGGGTGCCGCAACACCGTGTTCAACGCCCGCGCGCAGAGCGCGGCATCGCTCGTGCCGCGGCTCATCGAGCGCGGCGTGGCGCGGCTGCGCATCGAGTTCGTGCGCGAGAGTGAGGCCGAGGCCGCGCGCGTGCTCGCGGCCTACCAGGACCTCCTCACCGGCCGCGTCGCCCCCGGCGAGCTCGTGCGCCGCGTCGGCGTGCACGAGCAGTTCGGCGTCACCCGCGGCACCATGCGCGTGCTCGGCTGACCCCCGGGCCCCCCAGACGTCTGCGAATTCTCCGGGGCCTGTACTAACATCTTCCGTCCATGGAGGATCTAGACAAGACCCAGAGCGCCATCGGCTCGCGCACCCGGGACTCGGCGAACGTCGGAGGCGCGGGGGGACGCCTCCTCGTCCTCGACGGGCAGCACGCCAGGACCATCACCCTCCCCGACGAGGGCACGCTGCTCATCGGCCGGACCAAAGAGGCCGATCTCCAGCTCGGCGATCGCTCCGTCTCGCGCCGCCACGCCAGCCTGATCATCGAGAAAGGCACGCTCCACATCGCCGACCTCGAGAGTCACAACGGCGTCCGCATCAACGGCGAGCCCATCACCTCCAAACGCGTGCTCTCGACCGGCGACGTGGTCACCATCGGCGAAGTGGTGTTCATCGTCCAGCACGCCCCGCGGGCCTACCGTCCGGCCATCCTCCTCGACGGAGAGATGCTCGAGCGGCGCCTGATCGAGGAGGTGGCGCGCGCGCTCGAGCACGAGCGTCCCCTCGGCCTGCTCGCGGTGTCCCTCGGCAACGTCCAGGGCGGGCGGGCCGGCGTCGGGCCCACGCTGACCGGCGCGCTGCGGCTCGGCGAGGTGGCAGGCCGCCAGGAAGACGGCACCCTCCTCATCATCATCCCCGATCGCGGCGGCGTCACCCTGGCGCGGGACGCCGATCGCCTACGCGCGCTCCTCATGCCCTTAGCGCCCTCGCTCCGCATGGGCATCACCCGCCTGCCCGAGGACGCCTGCGAGGCGTCCGCCCTCATCGCCGCGGCGCGCACCGCCATGACCGAGGCCTCCCCGGGCTCGTACACCGAGGCTACCCGCCTCGCCACCGAGCTCCGCCTCGGCGATCGCTCCGTCTTCGTGGCCGACCCCGTGATGGTGCGCATCTACGAGCTCCTGCGGCGCCTCGCGCCGAGCGACCTCCCGGTGCTCATCACCGGCGAGACCGGCGCGGGCAAGGAGAACGCGGCCTACGCCATCCACGCCTGGTCCCCGCGCGCCGGGCACCCCTTCGTCGCCCTCAACTGCGCCACCATCCCCGAGTCCCTGGCCGAGAGCACCCTGTTCGGACACGAGAAGGGGGCCTTCACCGGGGCCCAGGCGGCGCAGCAGGGCATCCTCGAAGCGGCCCACGGCGGCACCCTGTTCCTCGACGAGATCGGCGAGCTGCCGGCGGCGATGCAGGCCAAGCTCCTGCGCGCCCTCGAGACGAAGCACATCCTGCGCGTCGGCAGCCGCACCGAGCGCGCCATCGACATCCGCGTCGTGGCCGCCACCCACCGGAACCTCGAGGAAGAGGTGAAGGCCGGCCGCTTCCGGGAGGACCTCTACTTCCGGCTGGCGGCGGCGATCGTGATGCTGCCCCCCCTGCGGGATCGCTCGCGCGAGCTCTACCTGCTCGGGCAGCGTTTCCTGGCCGCGGCCTGCGCCCTCAAGAATCGCGAGACGCTGTCCCTCGCCCCGTCGACCGTGGCCCTGCTCCAGCGCTACAGCTGGCCGGGCAACGTGCGCGAGCTCAAGAACACGATGGAGTACCTCGCGGCCACGGTCGAAGGAGAAGACGTCGCCCAGATCTGGCACCTGCCCGAGCGCATCGTCCAGGCCGTGGAGGCCGCAGAGGAGGGCACGGTCACCAAGGAAGATGCGGACGCGGCCTTACGCCGCACGCAGCCCATGGTCCAGATCTCGGAAGAGCAGCGGCCGGCGCGCCCCTGGGCCGAAGTGCTCCGCGAGTTCGAGCGCGAGCACATGGCCGCCGCCCTCAAGGCCACCGCCGGCGTCAAGGCGCGCGCCGCCGAACGCATGGGCATGCCCATCCGGACCTTCATGCTCAAGTGCCGCCAATACGGATTCTGATTTGAGAGGATAGACTCAGGCGTTCAGCCGAGGATGCCGGCCAGCGCGAGGCGCGGCACCTTGCCCCAGCCCGGCGCGGCCTCGAAGTCGACGAGCTGCGCCCCCACCCGGTGGCCGTTGCGGTGGTCATAGAACCACGCCGGCTTGGGGATGGCGCGGAAGGGACCGCGCAGCACCGCCTTCTCGATGCCCTCGAGCATGAACGTGTTGTGCACCCAGCCCAGGCCGCTCTGGACATTGTCGAGCGTCGCCGAGGGGTGCCCGCCCCAGGGCGGCGAGGACAGGGCATAGCTCACCGCCGGCCAGTGATTGATCCCCACCGTGCCGTAGCGCAGCTCGTCCACCGCCTCGGTCACCGCCCGCGCGCCCGCCGGATCCTTCTCGATCGAGGGGTGCACGATCATCATCGCGTTCAGCGTGCCCCACAGCCGCTCGTTGCAGAAGCGGGCCGCCTCGCCGAGGAACGCCGCCGGATCGCCCGCCTCGAGCGCCGTCTCGGTGAGGATCCCGCAGAAGGGCTCGGTGCGCCACAGCGGGTCCTCGGCGTTCTTCGCGTCCACCTCGGGGATGAGCGCCCACGCCAGGCGGTCGCCGCCGCCTTGCCCGATGAAGTCCGCTTTGCGCCCCGCGGTCAGCTGCTGGTAGCGCTCGTGGGCCCCCGGATAATAGGCCCGGCGCGTCGGCACCTCGCCGAGCGCCTTCGCCACCAGGCGCCGGAAGGCCTCGCGCTGCGGCCAGCGCGTCGATGTCACCAGGATCTTCGCCGCGTTGCAGTTGAACGAGGCGTTGTTGGTCACCATCGACGCCACGTTGCGCGCGTGGAACCACAGCTCCTCGTCGCTGAAGCGGGCGGGCGCGAGCACCACCGGGCTCACGTTGCCGAGCTCCGAGGTGATCGGCTTCTTGAGCAGCGGATCCTTGTCGCGCATGCGCCGCTCGCGCTCCGGCCCGGGCGGGCCCCAGACGATCAGATCGTGCGTGCGGTCCGAGCCCGTGATGTGCACGTCATCCACCAGCGGGTGGTACGTGAGGTAGGAGCCGACCTCGCCGCCGCCATACGTGATGCCGAGGTAGTGGCGTTCGATGAGCGGCCGCAGCGCGCGCTCGAAGTAGGGCCCGAGGTACTCGTTGACGGGGTTCATCTTGACGATGCACACCAGCCCCTCGACGAACATCTTGTACATGGCGTCCGTGGGCGGGATGCTCGCCACGTTGCCCGCGCCGAGGACGAGCGCCAGGCCGCCTGCCGGGTTGCGGCGGTCGTAGAACGAAGCCTGCTGGCCGCGCGCCTGGGACTCGCTCCAGCCCGGCAGCAGGACCACCTTGGCCGAGAAGCCCGCGAACAGCGCCTGATCGTAGATGCTCGCGGGCGCCACGCCGATCTCGACCCGCCCGTCGGCGCGGGTGTGCACGCGCTGGCCGAGGCGCGGCTTGCCCTGGCGCTCGATCTCGGCCAGCGAGTCCTCGAGTAGCCGCAGGTTGCGCGTCGTGATGACCGGGCCCGCGAGCCATTCCTCGCCGGCCCGCGGGCTCCCCGGGTCGACCCCCTTGGCGCGACAGGCCGCAGCCACCCACTCCGCGGCCACCGCGCGCACCCCCGCGCGACACTCGGCGAGGAGGCGTCGCTTCTCGGCCAGCGGCAGGCGCGCGAACTCCTGCGCCTTGCCCTTGATCGCCTCGAGTGCGCGGTCGAGCTCGGCCTGCGAGGTGGCCGTGCCGCTCTGCACGGTCGCGCTCAGCACCATCGACGAAGAATGAGTCTTGGGCTGCTGGGGTACTTGGGTTTCCATGAGCCCAACCATACACGAAAGTGGTGTGTGCAGCAGGCAGTGGCCGAGGGCTCGGTGAGGCTGCCGGATCTTTCGCAGAAGCCGCCCCGCTGACGGCGGAAGCGGCCTCACGAACGCCGAATGCCACCCCGCTGACAGCGGAAGCGGTCCCGCGAACGGCGGAAGCAACCCCCGTAACGGCGGAAGCAACCCCCGTAACGGCGGAAGCAGCCCCCGTAACGGCGGAAGCAGCCCCCGTAACGGTGGAAGCAGCTATCGTAACGGTAGAAGCAGCTGCCGTAATGGCGGAAGCAGCCGCCGTAATGGCGGAAGCAGCCGCCGTAATGGCGGAAGCAGCCCCCGTAACGGTGGAAGCAGCCCCCGTAATGGTGGAAGCAACCCCCGTAACGGTGGAAGCAGCCCCCGTAACGGTGGAAGCAGCCACCGTAATGGCGGAAGCAACGCCGTAATGATGGAAGCAACGCCGTAATGGCGGAAGCGACGCCCTAACGGTGGAAGCAGCTACCGGATCGGCCGCTTGGTCTCCGCGATCGGCTCCCA